>CAKZPT010000101.1 GCA_937139365.1 uncultured bacterium
CTCGGTGTACCTCTTCTGTTCGCGGAGCATCTCGCCCGCGCGGAAGGCGGCGTGGTTGTACAGCTCGATGCTCAGCTCCGGGAAGGTCATCCCCTTCGTGTAGCGGCGGACGGCCTCCTCGAGCTCACCCAGCGCGCCGGAGACGTCGCCGAGCAGCACATGGGCCTCGCCCTGCAGGCGGCTGTCGGGATGGCGGTCCACGAACCGCAGGAGTTTGCGCTCCGCCTCCTCGTACGCCCCGAGCCCGTAATCGCAGGTCGCCGAGCGGAACAAGGCGTCCTCGGCGTACATCGAGGCGGCAAACTCCTGCAGCAGGCGGTCGAAGGCCGGCCGCGCCTCGGCGTACTTGCGGTCGAACAAGAGGGACATCCCCAGCCAGTAGAGCGCATCCACCTCCCGCTCGCTGCCGGGGTATTCGCGGACGATCCGGTCGAAATGCCGCTGGGCGTCGGCGAGTTTCTCCTCCATGAACGACGCGTAGCCGAGGAGGAAGAGCACCTCGGCGATGTCCTGGTGCTTCGGGCTGACCTCCAGCGCCTTGCCGAGCACCGCCAGCACCCGGGGCCAGTTCTGCTCGGCGGCGTACACCTGCCCGACGGCGAGGGAGACCTCGTCGTAGTGTTTCCCCCCGGGGTAACGGTCCAGGTACTCGTGACCGCGGGCCAGGCAGCGGTCGGACGGCTTCACGCGGACCGCCGTCAGGAACGAGAGGAATAGGCACTCCTCCTTTTTCTCGCCGGTCACGTCCTCGTACAGCGCGTAAAACAGCTCCGAGGCCTCGCGCAACCGGCGGGTCTCCATGTAGCTGCGCGCGATCCGGAAGCGAAGTTCGTCGTCGTAGTTCGGAATCTTCTCGATCGCCTGCAGCTCGTTCTCGATCTCGGACACGGCCTCCTGCGCGCGCAACAGCTCGCGGGCCAGTCCCATGAAGCGCTGGTAGCGCCGCACGCGCCGCTTCCACCGCTCGAGCTGTTCCTCCGCGTTGAGCCGCAGCGTGTCGTGGGAATAGACGAGGCGGTAGATCCAGAGCGCGTCGCGGTACTTGTCGTCGGCGAACAGCTCGTCCCCCGCCTCGAGCGCGGCCATGTTCAACGCCACGCTACGCGACGCGAACGAGCCGCGCTGCAGCAACAGCGGGACCATCGGGTAGACCTTGTCCGGCTTGCCATCCTTCAGGTAGGACGTGGCAAGCATCGCGGCCGCCCAGTTGCGGCGGTGCGGGTCGGGCGCGACGCGGTACACCTCAAGCAGAAAGGGCTCGGCCTTCTCCCATTTCTCTTCTGCCAGATGACAGCGGGCCATCGAGACGAGGATGTCCGTCCTAAGGTCGAGCGAATACTCGTAGCTTTTGAGCGCCTTGTCGTACGCCGTCAGCGCGTCGCCGTACTTGCCTTCGTAGCGCCAGGTATCGGCCAAAAAGATCGCCACCAGATGGGCGTTGGCGCCGTAGCGGAACTTCTTCAAATAGACGTCGAAGACGTCGCGGCATTCCTTGAACTGCGCCAGAAAGAGGTGGCAAAGGCCGAGGTGGTAGTAGACGTCCTCCATCTCCGCCCGCATGCTGGCCTTGTCGGTGTCGCCGAACCACTCGACGAGCTGGCGCAACGGGGGAATCGCGTCCTCGTAGGCCCCGGCGGCCAGCGCGGCGGCCGCGGCCGCCCGGACTTCCTTGTAGGTGTCCTGCGGAACCGCCGGCGCGGCAAGGAACGGCAAAAGGAACGCCACCCACCGTGCCACGGTGCAGCGTTGCGCGCTGTGGAGATGGCGCATCATTGACACGTAAAACTAAATTTATCATCCGCCTTCCGGTGATTCAAGATGGAGCGACACCGTGCCCCAACCCCACCGCTGCTCCAGCGTCCGCCAGAGGGCCGCACCGGGCGACAGGCGACGCGCCACGACCGTCGCCGGGCCGGCGAACCCGCCTTCGGCGTTCAGGGGCCTGACCACCAGCCGTGCGCGCCCCCCGCCCACCCCGGGCAGATCCTCGAAAGCACCTGCCGGAGGCCGCAGCTCAGGACCGAACCACGCCGTTAGCCGGACCTCCACGATTCGCGCCGCCACCGCATGGGGCCGCTCCAGCGCTCCGCGCACCTCCAGCGCATCCCTTCCCATGACTGCCCCGACCCGCGCGACCGCCACCTCCGCTGGCGTGAACCCCTCGTCGCAGCCGGGCGCGCACCGGACACGGATCGTTCCTTCGATCGCATCCATCATCCACTCCATCCGTCCCTCTGGCGCGGCCCTCCGCCGCACCAGCACGCCAACGACCCATTCGTCGGCCTTCACGACGCCCGCAACTCCCGCCGCGCGAAGGCCGCGCGCCAGCCACTCCCACTCCTCCGCCGGATGCGGCGAAACTGCCGTCCCCAAAACCGCGCGCTCGTCCTCCCACCGTCCGCCGGCGTCAACGCCCGCCCCGTCGCTGGGCGCCGCGACCTCGAACAGCAAGCCCTGGCGGTCGCTGCCCGCTCCGTCCAAGCGTTCCAGGGCTTCGACGTCCTGCAGTTGTCGGGCGCGAACGGAATCGAACACGTCGAAGGCGCCGGCCCGAAGCAGCGACCGTAGATGCCCCCGGGCCGAGTGCCCCACCTTCTCCGCCCGTCGGGCGAAGTCCGCCACGTCCCGGTACGGGCCGCGGACCGACCGTTCCTCGACCCAAGCGGCGGCGGTGTCGTGCCGCACACCGCGGACAAGGCTGAGGCCCAGCCGGACGGCCGATTCCCCCTCCGGCCGGCACTCTGCATGGCTTTGGTTGATGTCGGGCGGCAACAGACGCAGGCCCGTGGCGCGGGCTTCGGCGGCCAACGCCGCGATTCGGTCCGTCTCTCCAGCGGCCCCGTTCAGCGCGGCGGCGTGAAAGGCGGCCGGCCGGTGCGCCTTCAGCCACGCCGCCCGCCACGCGGCCTCGGCGATCACAACGCCCCGCGCCTTCGACACGCGGCGTTGCAGCCGTTCCCGGATGCGCTCCCATGCGGCCTCGAGGACCGCATCCGGAATCCGGCGACGCCGGGCGCCGCGTCGGAACAGGTTCCACAGCAGCGACGCCGACCGATCGTCACGGCTCAGGAGCGCGCGGCGAAGGGCGTCGGACTGTTCCGCCGAAAGCCCGCCGAGGATCTCGGCGAGCCGCATCGCCTGTTCTTCATAAAGGCCCACGCCTGCGGTCTCGCGCGTCAGGTCCGCCACCGCGCGCCACACCGTAAGAGGCATGTTCTGCGGCGGCTCCTCGTTGGCGCCCCCGGCGGGAGCCTGGGCACGGCGGTCCAGATACTCGCGCAAGAGGTCTGCGGCGTTGGCCTCGTGCAACGCC
Organism: uncultured bacterium; assembly: GCA_937139365.1. Taxonomy (GTDB): domain Bacteria; phylum Verrucomicrobiota; class Kiritimatiellia; order PWTM01; family PWTM01; genus CAACVY01. The sequence goes on from CAKZPT010000101.1 coordinate 3,314, forward strand.
GCCAGCGGGACGACATCGTCCAGCGTCAAGACGCCGTGGCGACGAATGGCGGGACGGAGGGATGGCGACTCGAAATGGGGCACGCCGACAAGGTCGCACCGTTGAAACACGGCGGCCGTCGCCGGATCGTCCGGCGGTGGCCCCGAACGTTCCGCCGGCTCGGCCGGCCAGTCGGGGTCCCTGAAGAACGCCGCCGCGCGGCTGGAGGCGATCTCGATCGGCACTAAGCCGAAACGGCCGAGCTCACGCGCCTCGAACTGCGTCACGAGCCCGCCATCGGGCGCCGGAAGAATCGGCACACGCGTGGCGATGGGCACGTCGGTAACGAGGACCGCCGTCGGATGGCATGCGGGGTTGCGCGGCAGCCCATCGAACTGCCGGGCCAAGTCCACCAGGCGGCGCCGCGGATCGGCGGTATTCAGCGTTTCAAACTCCCGGGCAAGATGATCCAGCTCGCCTGCCCGACCGGTGGCCCGTTCTCCGGCCTCCGAACGGCTGGCGAGGCGGGACAGGACGTCCTCGAGGGCACGGGCGGGTGTCCGCAGCACGCGGGCGGCCTCACGCACCGCAAGGCGCGCACCGAATTCGCCGAGTACGAGCGCGTGCGCGACGCGGTCATTCCCGTAGCGGCGGCGCAGCGCCTCGATCATCTCCGTCCTCCGGCTAGGGGGCACATCGAGCCCCAGCTCCGGCAGTGCGCGGTGCGCGGGGTTCGCGAACCGCTCGGACGGGAGCCGGTGGCGGAGGGGGTCCACGTCCGTCAGCCCGAGACACCACGCCAGAAGGCTGCACGCCGGCGCCGCCCGGCCGCTCCAAACGGGCAGCCCGGCTTCGCGGGCCAGGTCGGCGATCTCCAGGTGCACCAACAGAAACCGGATGGCCTTCACCTCGATCACCGCCCAGATTTCGCGCTCCAGTCGCCGCGCGGCCTCGTCCCATGCCCGGCCCGTCCGCGGGCGGCCCAGCTCGGCGAAGCGCCGCTCCAAGGCTTCGCTTGCGAGTTTCCGCAGCCACGCAGCCAGCCGGTGTTCGGGAGCCATTGCGGGCGCGAAGTTCTCGGGCGGATCGGCGCGGGGGAACGCCACCGGCACCGCGGGCCAGACGTCGCCCGAGCACCGCGCGGCAATCTCTTCCGTCCGCTCCACGGCGCCGGGGTCGTCCGAAAAGAGCGCAGCCATCTCGGCGGGAGAACGCAGGTAGAAACGGTCCGAGTACGGTGGGTGGCCTCCGGCGTCGGTGTTGCGGCGGATGCATCGTAACAAACGATGGGCCTCGGCGTCGGTCGGGCGAAGGTAGTGGACGTTGTTCGTCGCCACCGTGGGCAGGCCCGCGCGGCGGGCGGCCTCGCGCAGCGCGGCGCGGACGCCGTCCTGTCCGGGCAGGTCCTGGTGGGCGAGCTCCACATAGACCCGGTCGCGGCCGTAGATGTCCGCCAGCCGGTCGAGCGCGGCCACCGCCTCGTCGAAGCGGCCCTCCGCGCACAGCCGGGTCACTTCGCCGTTGTTGCCGCCGGACAGCGCCAGCAATCCGCGCGCATGGCGGGCCAGCGTCGTCAGGCTGACCGACGGCCGGCCGGGATAGGCCGGTTCAAGATGCGCTTGGCTCGCTAGCGCGCATAGCGACCGCCATCCCTCCGCGTTCTCCGCCAGCAAGACCAGGTCCGATCCAGAGGACGCCGAGGCCCCCCCCCAGACCACCTCCAGCTCGATCCCGAAGATCGGCTGCAGGCCACGGCGCGCCGCTTCACGGTGGAACTCGGGTGCGCCGTACAGCGCCCCGGAGTCCGTCATCGCCACGGCCGGCATGTCGAGGCGGGCCACCTCGTCCATCAGCGCCGGGATCCTCGCCAGGCTGTCGAGGAGGCTGTATTCCGTGTGGACGTGCAGATGAACGAACGACGCCATGACGGCGGCGGTCCGGCCGCGCTACCAGAACCACCACGAATCGGTTAACAGCACGTGGAGGCCCAGCAGAAAATTCGTTGTGCCGTGCGCGACGACGGCCGCCCACAGGTCGCCTGTGCGCAGCACCAGTCCGCCGTACACCAACCCGGCCACGATGCCCGCGAACCATTCGGCATGTTCGAGGCCAAACAGCGCCGCGACCGCCAGCCACACCGGCGCATCCAGCCGCGTCACCGGAAACTCGAGAAAATCGCGCGCGCACAGCCAGCGGTAGAGAAACCCGCGCCAGAAAAACTCCTCGATCGCCGCGATCACCACCGAGGTTCCGAACATGTGGATCGCGAACGCGGTCCATCCGGTCCGGGCCGGAAGGTACGGGTACGCCCTCAGCGACTCCCGTAGACGCCCAAACCCGGAGGGAAGCGGGCCGACCAGAAACCGCTCGTAGAACTCCGCCATCCCGGGCGCGGCCCGGCGGAACGCGTCGCTCTCGGGGCCCACCCAGACCACGAACACCAGCAGCCCGGCGGCCAGCGCCCACCCCAAGTTGCGCGGATGCAGAGGACCGTACCATCGCCACGGACGGACAGCCGCCAGGAGCCCCGCACCGCCGAGCGTGCGAAGCGTGTAGTTGGATGCCGACGGCTCGGCCGCCGACATCATCGCGGTGAGCCAGAAGGCGAACGGCGCAACGTGGGCCCAGGTGGCCGCGTCGCGCCAAGGCCTCTGCCAGACGAGCGTGGCCGCTCCGGCCGCAATCCCGGCTGCCCGCGCCCAGACGGCATCGTCGCCCAGCAGGTGCGAGACAAACCCGAATGCGACAAATGGAAGCAGATGCGCCCAGAAGGGCACCGGCGTGGGGGAGACCGTCGTGTCACAGGGCCGGGCGTCTAGGCCGATCATGACTCCCGACGATAGCCATCTGTATCGAAATGCCAAGCCGGCCTCTACGCCCTCTGCGTCTCGCCGCGCGCCGAAACGGTCAAGCCGCCTCGGTAGTGGAAAAGGGGCTCGGCGAAACCTTCCAATGTTTGGAACCCAAAGACGCACGATTTTCCAAGGGTTGGAAGGCCCGGCAGTCCGCGGCGGAGCCGCCGGAGGCTACTTTGCCGCCGCCGCCTCGGTACCGGCTGGGCACCCCATTTCGTCCACGTGCCGCGCCCATTCCGGCCACCCCGGATACGAAATCGTGATCCGCTCCATAGTCGAGCGGGAGCCGTGCGTCATCTCAACAGGTTGATCCCCATAGTGTTGCGCGATTTACCAAAAGTGCCTGTCCCCAATCCGATGCAGGATGCCCTTGCGCAAATTGGGCGGACCGGTTGGCCGCCGACACGGTCTCCATGGCAGGGGATGATCGGCGGCATGGCGCGGCAGGGCGCCGCGGCATCAGGAGATCGACCATGCGGCGGCTCGTGCTCGGGTGGATGGCGGTGGCCATGGCAGCGGCGACTCCCGCCGCCGAGTGGACTCTCGCCCTGCAGGCGTGGACGCTGAACAAGAAGACCTTCGCCGAGACGGTGGCGGAGACGGCGCAGTTGGGCCTGACCGCCGTGGAGGCGTTTCCCGGCCAGGCCATCGGGGGCGGATGCGTGGGAAAAATGGTCTACACCATGAGCGAGGCCGCCCGTGCCGCTGTGCGCGATCTCCTCGCCTCCCGCAATGTCCGCTGGCTCAACTACGGCGTCGTCAGTGTCCGTGGCGAGGCGGAGTGGCGGAAGCTGTTCGAGTTCGCCAAGGCGACGGGAGTCGAAACGCTGGTCTCCGAACCGTCCGAGTCCGACCTGGACGTGATCTCGCGACTGTGCGACGAGTTCGACATCCGCTTAGCGATCCACAACCACCCCGAGCCCTCTCACTACTGGAACCCGGAGACCGTGTTGCGAGCCGTGGCCAATCGCAGCCGCCGAATGAGCGCCTGCGCCGACACCGGCCACTGGCTGCGGTCGAACCTCGATCCGATCGAGTGTCTGCGGAAACTCGAAGGACGGATCGTCAGCCTTCATCTCAAGGACCTGCCCGAGAAGGGTGTCCGAGGCGTGAAGGACGTGCCATGGGGCACCGGCGTTGCGAATGTGGACGGAATCTTGAAGGAGCTTCGCCGCCAGGGTTTTCGCGGGGTGATTTCGATCGAGTACGAAAACTGGAGCCCGACGCAGATCGAGGAAATCCGCCGCTGCATCCAGTGGTTCAGCGCCTGGGGGGCTGAACCCGCGGCTGCCTTGCCCCGTCGCCATCAGCGGGCGATGGGGTTCCACCACGCGTCCAGTCGCCGGCGAAGACCGGCGACCTGGTCCGGCAGTTCGGAGGCAAGGTCGCGGTTCTCCAGCGGATCGACGGACAGGTCTACGATCTCGCTATTCACCCCGTCCTTGACTCCGATCGCCGGCCGTCCTCCGGAACGAGCGACCAGCAGATTCCACCGCCCCGCGACGATCCCGCGGCTCAACAGGCCGGCGGTATCCCCGAGGTCGAAGATGTCATGCGTGTGGTTAAACACCGCGTCGCGGGCCTTCAGGGCGGACCGCCCATCAAGCTGACGCCAGACAGGCGCTCGGGGGCGGACAGGCCGGTGGCGGCCAGGATCGTCGGGACGATGTCCAGCACCACCGTCTCATCGTCCCGCCGTGGCTGGATGCGGGCGCGCCAGCGGACCAAGATGGGCGTGCGGACGCCCAGTTCGTAGGGCGATCGTTTGGCGCGCCGGCCCTGGTCGCCGAGCGCGGCATCCCAGCCGTTGTCGACGAGGTACACGACGAGGGTGTTGTCCTTCACGCCACGCCGTTCGAGGAACCCGTCGAGCTCGCCGATCGTCTCATCCAGCCACCCAACCATCGCGAAGTATTTTTCCGCCTCCGACGTGGGGCCTTTTCCGGCATGACGCGCCAGCAACCGCTCGGGCGGCGTATGGGGCGTGTGCGGCAGAAACGGTGCGTACCAGACAAAGAACGGCCGTTTCCCGCGGAGCGACGAATCCACGAAATTAAATATCGGCTGCATCCCTTCCCGGCCGATCGACAACCCCTCGCCGCCGTGGCGGCCGCCGGGGCGGGTCATACCGTCGGTGAAGCCGATCTCCGCGAAGCCGACGTTCCACAGCTTGCCCGTCTGCATCGTACGGTATCCGGCGCGCGACAGCTCGCGGGGCAGGAGGAACGAATTGGCCAAAAGCCGCTCGATCAACGGGCGGCGGTCGCCGCGCATGCTGCCGACTCCCGGCCGGTCTTTCCGAGCCGCCAGGTCGTTGCCAGTGACGCCTTGGCGGTGCGGCGGCAGGCCGGTCAGAAGCGTCGTCAGGGACGGCGAACACAGCGCCGTCGTCACGTAGCCGCAGGTGAAGGTGAGCCCTTCCGAGGCGAGGCGGTCGAGGTTCGGCGTGAGGACATGAGGGCTGCCCATGAAGCCGTAGTCCGGGAATCCGTAATCGTCAGAGATGATGAGCACCACGTTCGGCCGCTCAGCGGCCGTCACGACACCGGCCGCCGCCACGGCCAGGATCATGCACACATTCCGAATCATGGTTCCCCGCCCATCGCTCCGGCCGACCCGGCGGGCGTAGGGAGTCCGCGTGCCCACTCCGACCAGGCGGCCGTCAGCCGCCCGGCCGTTCCGCGCTCCCGACCCGCCATGTCGTCCATCTCCGAAGGATCCCGCTCCAGGTCGTACAACTCCCACGGCGCGTCGGGGCGTGGACGGATGAGCTTCCGGCGCCCCTCCCGAACGGCCGCCTGCCCTTGGCACCGCCAGAACAGCCGCGATCGCCGTGGCTCCGCATGTTCATCGCGAAAATAGGGCAGCAAACTGAACCCGTCCAACCCTTCGGGCACCGACACACCTGCGGCGTCCAACGCCGTCGGGGTCCAGTCGAGCGTGGAGACGACCCGCCGTTCCACCGTGCCGGGTGTCGCGACGCCTGGCCATTTCACCCACATCGGCACCCGGATCCCGCCCTCGTACATCTCGCCCTTGCCGCCGCGGAACGGGCGATTGGATGAGGTCAGCTCGCGCGTCGGTCCGCCATTGTCGCTGACGACCATGACGAGCGTGCGATCTGCCAGGCCTTTTCGCTCCAGCAGATCCAGCAGCCGGCCGATCGAATGGTCCAGATGACCAAGCATTGCCGCGAACAACCGCCGGTGAGGGTCTGCGATGTCCGCATGGCGCTCGAACCATTCGACCGACGCTTGCATCGGGCTGTGAACCGCGTTGTACGCCAAGTAGAGAAACCACGGTTGGCCGCGGTGCCGGACGATGAAATCCTCCGCCTCACGGGTGAATGCATCGGTCAAGTTGTCCGGCTCCGCACAGGGTTGGCCTCCGCGCCAGAGAGGGTTATTCGCGTCGTAGGGCGGCTCGTCCGAGGCCATGTGGGTGGACCAGAACACCCGGCCGTTTAGCGACCGCCAGAGTCCCTCGCCACCGTTCGGCAATCGTCGCCGCCTCAGCCAGGTGATGTGCCCCGTCCACGGCGGAGGAACATAAAAATGTCCCTCGTGAAAAAACCAAAGAATTCGTCAAAACCACGCCGGAGCGGGTGGTGGGCAGGTGACGCCCCCAGGTGCCACTTCCCAACGCCGACGTGGCGTAGCCGGCGAGTTTCAGGCGGGACGCGACGCGCGTCTCGGAGAGCGCCAACCCCGCGCGTGGATCCTCGTTTTGCGGGCCCACCGGATTGAACTCGAAGCCGATGCGCGAGCAACGGCGTCCGGTGAGCAGGGACGCGCGGGATGGGGCGCAATATGGGGCCGTAACGTAGGCCTCCGAAAACCGAATGCCCTCGCGGGACAGGCGGTCGAGGTTGGGAGTCGGTAGCCTGCCGCCATAACAGCCGGGTTCACCAACCCCCAAATCGTCAATGACGATCCAAAAGATTTTCCGCCGCGCGAGCTCCGCCCGCACGGGGCCGGCCCTCGCGACAAGCACGGAGATCCGGAAGACGGCGGCCAACAGCCCATGTAAGCTAACCACCTTCATAACAACCTGAATCTACCCGAATCCCACCGCGCGGGTCGACAAGATCCGGCCTGTTCAAAACCGTAGACCCGCCAAGGAGCGGCCAGAGCGGCCCAGTCCAGCGCGTCAACACGTCGGCGTCGTGAATCAGGCCAAAATGAAGGCGCCCTCCGGGGAGTGTGGATGGAGGGCGCCCGGTCGGGGTTGGGGTGGGTTCAGCGCAACGCCAGAAGACGGCGAACCGCCGGCAGGAAATTTGGACTCGAAACCAAACCCACGCAGAGAAGCGATAGCGATGCGAACACCAAATAGACGGACCAATGATGGCGATTCGCGACCGGCATTCCGCTCTGCCGGGCTAAGGGGCCGCCGCCACAAACACCATGGTCCACACCCGCCCTGTCCACATCCAAAATCGCCCTTCTCGGCCCGGTTCCGTTCATCCGACACCCCTTTCGTTTGCCGGTACCGCCGTCGGCTTTAGTGGCTCAGTTGGGCACGAACTGTGCCTGACCGTTCGACACGCCGGTTTTCCCTCACCGGCCCCAAAGACCTGGGCTTTCGGTTTGATTCTACATCCACTAGTGATCAATTACTTGTGTAGTTCCTCGTCGATTTGTTACCTGGGAGGACCATCCGGACAAGTTTTCAGAAATGTGAAATGGCTCCGGCGGACGCAAATCTTCAATGGCGTATCTAGTTCCCCGACGGGCCTGCGCCGGCGGCTTTGCCGGTGCGGGGGGGCGCATGGGACGGCTGTTTGAGTTGACGCGTTTTTTGCCGGCACGGCTGATCGATTGGCATAAACACCGGTGGAATTTCCTCCGAATCAATCATCCAGCACAAACCGTCGGTCGGGGAGGCGGCGGCTTACCGGCCCCGCCGCACCTTCGGCCCTGGAATGTGGTTGCTTGCCGGCCCATTCGGGGCGCCCTAGAATTCGAGCATGCGGCTCCAATTGACCCGCCCGCTGGTCATTTTCGACATCGAAGCGACCGGAGCGAACTGGGAGCGCGACCGGATTATTGATCTGGCCGCGATCCGGCTGACGCCCGACGGCAGCCGACAGACGACGAGCTTCCGGTTCAATCCCGGCATGCCGATTCCGCCTTCGTCGACAGCCATCCACGGCATCACCGACGACGACGTGAAGGACGCGCCCACCTTCGACCAGCGTGTGGACGAGGTGGAGGCCGTGTTTCACGACGGAGACCTGGCAGGTTTCAATGCGTGGCGGTTCGACGTGCCCCTGCTTCGTCAGGAGTTCAAGCGGGCCGGCCGGACCTTTGAGCTGCGCGGGCGGCGCATCATTGACGTCCAACGCATCTACCATCTAAAGGAACGGCGCGATCTGAGCGCTGCCGTCCGTTTTTATTTGAACGAGGAGCACGTCGGCGCCCACGGGGCGGCGGCCGACGCCGAAGCCACGCTTCGCGTCCTTGACCGCCAGCTCGAGATGTACGCCGACCTGCCCTCCGACGTGGAGGCGCTGGAACGGTTTTGTTTTCCCACATCCGCCGAGGCCATCGACCGCGAGGGAAAGCTCCGGTGGGATGTCGGCGGTGACGCTGCCCTCGCGTTTGGCCGTTTCCAGGGCCGAAAGCTGCGCGAACTGGCTGCCGACCGCGACGGACGCAAATACCTCGAATGGATGCTTCGGCAGGAATTCGGCGCCGAAGTGAACGAGTGGGTCCGTCTTGCCCTCGAGGATCGCCTTCCGCGGCGGGTGGAGGCCCCCCCGGCTGGTTGAGCGCTTCAGCCGACGGCCGGACCGCCGTCAGCGCGCATGCGAAGCAAGAGCAGGGTCAGGTCGTCCTCTGGCGGGCGTCCTCCGCAAAACCGGCGGACCCGGTCCTCTATCGCGTGGACAATCTCTTCGACCGGACGGTCGCCCGACAGCACCAGCGTTTCCATAATGCGATCCGTCCCGAACTCTTCGCCCCGGTCGTCTCGGGCCTCGCTCAGACCATCCGTGAACGCCAGCACCAGGTCCCCGGCCCGCAGCTGGACAGTCGTCTCCCCCGCTACAGTGTCGAACAGTTCGGGCTCCCCGATGCCGATGCCCACGCCCGGCACTTCGATCCGGGTCAACCCGCGTTCGGCCGGCCGGTACAGGATCGGCGGCTCATGCCCGGCACACGCAAGGGACAGGCGGCCCCCGGGATCGAAGATCATGTAGAGCGCGGTGACAAACATGTCCCCCTCAAGGTCCGGCGCGACGGCCCGATTGAGGGCCCGCAGGGTGTCGGCCGCCGAACGGTGGGCTGGCGCCAGAGCACGCAGCACACTTCGGCACACGGACATCAACAGGGCACCGCTGACCCCTTTCCCCGACACGTCGGCCACCGCCAGGCCGAGCCGCCCACCGTCGAGCGGGATGGCGTCATAGTAGTCCCCCCCCACCTCGCGGGCGGGAACGTTGAGGGCGGCCAGCTCCAACGCCGGCGTTTTCGGCAACCGCCTTGGTAGTAGCGCGCGCTGGATACGTCGCGCCACCGCCAGGTCATGGTCCAGCTGCCGCTTTGCGTCGAGTTCCTCGCGAAGCATCACGTAATGGAGGGAAACCGATGCCTGATCGGCAAGTGCCTGCAGGAGGTTCAGGTCGGCTGGAGTGAATGGACAGCCATCGGTCCGATTGACGACCACAAGCACGCCCATTACCCGATTGCGGAACCGCATCGGCACCGCCACCAGCGAACGGATACGAAGGTGGGCGGATTCGTGGCGGGGCACTTGAGGATCGCGTTCGGCGTCGCGCACCAGCCGTGCCGTGCCCAGCCGAGCCACCTCGCCGACCATGCCCTCCCCGCAACGGATGATCTCAGCCCGGACTCGTCGTTCGACGGCCTCGGCGAGACCCACCGCCGGTTCGCCCCAATCCTGCGGAATGGGATCGCGAAGCGGTGGGAACAGACCCCGGACGGCGCGGACGCGCAGCTCTTGCCTACCGGCTTCGACCAGGTAGACCGCTCCCGACAACCCCGCGCTGGTGCGCAAAGCGTAGGAGAGGACCTTGTCCAGCAGCGGTTCGACCTCGACCTCGTCCGATTCGGAAAAGACCTCCGCCACGTCGTGGACAAAGGCGAACATGACCTCCCGCTCCCGCTGCAGCGCGTCGGTCTGTCGGCGGCAGAGACGGTAGCGACGCCACAACGCGACACCGATCAGCATGCCGAGGCCGATCGAGCCGGCCAGCGCCACTTCGAGCGCCGTTCCCCAACCGTCGGCGGATGGCGTCACTCCCGAACCTCCTCGTCTCTGTGTCGGCGCATGTGATCTCGCAAAAACTCGATCACGTCGCGAAACCGTTCCCGGTTCGCCTCATCCGCCTCGATCAGCGACTCGTGGGCCTCCAGAATGGCCTTGTTGGCGGCCGGCCCTCCGCCCCCCTCCAGGGGCACGACGTCCGCCGCTCCCTCCGCCGCCGAAGCCGACACCTCCGCGACGCGGTCGACACCCAACGTGTGCAACAGCCGTCCCACCCGCTCATTGGGGGCCGACAGCACCAGCCTCCCCCCACCCCGCCGCAATCGCAACCCGAACCCGGCAAATAAGCCCATCATCGTGCTGTCAAGGCTCTCACAGCAGCTCAGGTCCACCACCGCTTCGTGAACGCCGGCCGACTCTGCCTCTTCGATGAACTGCCGGAGGGCCGGTCCAAATTTCAGCGTCCCCAAGCCCAAAATCTGTATGAGCGCCCGTCCTCCCTCCAACGCGACCATCACCCGGTCCCGGGGTTTGGCATCGTCATTCATAAACGGTACGCGCCGGCGAATCTACCATCGCCATTCCAATAGCGTCAACACCACCAGTTGTTGGGGACAGGCACGCAAGTTAATGATGTACATTATTCATCATGAATGTACTATGTAACGACATGAACTGCCTGCCCGGACCGTTTGCCCCCGCGACCTCCCCCTGCCCTCCCCATGACCGTTGGTGCGCAAAACTTACGCGACCGTCCCGCCAGAGCTCCCGCCATGGCCGACTATCATTCCCGACCGTGAGGACGGCGGCGGCTCGTCCTCGACAACGGCTAGTGTGGATAGTTGCCCGCAAGCTGCCGCAATGTCCTGCCCGCGCGATCTACGGATCGTCGTTCGAAATCCCTTGGCCCGCAACGCGGTTTCAAACGCCAGCAACCGCCCCTCTTCAGTCGCAGGCCAGCGCTGGTCCGGACGGGGGTGGTAGCGCATCAGGTTGATCCGGCACGGCAACCCATGCAGCAGGCGGCAAAGTTCGCGGACGTGCCTCGGTGTATCGTTGAAGCCGCCGAACACAATGTACTCAAACATGAGCCTCCGCTGGCCCCGCCATTCGTAGCGGCGTAGTCGTGCGACCACCTCTCGGATCGGATGCGTCCGCTCGACCGGCATCAATGAAGCGCGTTCCTCGGAAAACGGACTGTGGAGGCTGATGGCGACGTGGCAATCGGACTCTTGCAGCAGCCGGTCCATGGCGGGGAGCAGGCCGACCGTGGACACCGTCAGCCGTCGGGGGCTCATCGCCAGCCCCCAGTCAGCCGACATCGCTCTCAAGGCCCTCAACACCTCGTCAAGATTGTCCAGTGGCTCCCCCATCCCCATGAACACAACGTTGTCCACGGCGGGCCGCTCGGGCAGTCCCGTCAATTGATTCAGCATCGCGCCGGCGGACAGATGCCCCGCAAAACGTTGCCGGGCCGTGTGACAGAACCGGCACCCCATGCGGCAGCCAGCCTGGGTCGAAACACATAAAGTGCTCCGCCCGCGATCGGGAATCCACACGGTTTCCACCCATCCGCCGGCGTTCCCGCCGAACAGATATTTACGCGTGCCGTCCGCGGACACCACACAGCGCGCAGGAGGACGGATCCCGATATCGTGGCGTGTCGCCAGATCCCTCCGCACCCGCCGGGGCAGATCCGTCATCAGATCGAAGGACGCCGTCCCCCGGACATAGATCCACCGCGCCATCTGCGTGCCGGCATACGCCGGCAATCCCACCTCCCTCGCGACCGCGCATAGTTCATCCAACGAACGACCGAGCAGTTCGCTGCCGGGTACCTTTGGAATGCCGTCCGCCATGCCCGCAACGTTGCCCCGTTCCGCCGTTTTTCGCAATGCCCTCCACCCGTGCCCGCTCAGCCTCCGCCCCCGTCCCTTGCGCCCAGCCGCGGCGTGCGGCCCGCTTGCCCGCACACTCGAGGGCGCCGCTCCTTCCCGTTAGAATCCGGGCCGCGTGTTCGGATGGCTCCAACGTCTCGGCTTGTGGCGGCACTTCACCCCGGCGCGGCCGGGGGAGTGGGGCGAAACCATCGCGGCCGCCGAATTAAAACGGGCCGGCCTTCGGGTCGTCGGCCGGCGTGTCCGCGTCGGCCGCCGCGACGAAATCGACCTCGTCGCGTGGGAAGACGACACCCTGGTCTTCGTGGAGGTGAAGACACGCGCGTCGGAGGCCTTCGGACCGCCGATCGCCGCCGTCGATTCGGCCAAGCGGCGTCACCTGTCCAGGGCGGCCGTGCGCTATCTGCGCAGCCGGAGGGGGCCGGCGCCGGCCCATCTGCGGTTTGACGTCGTGGAGGTCGTCGGCCGGCCAGGCGGACCGCCGCCCGTCGTGCGACACCATCGCAACGTGTTCGGCCTGGAGGGGGGGTATCGCCCTCCGGTCTGAGACCGTCATCTTCGCCGGAGCCGCAGTCCCGCGTTACATTGGATAGGTGAACGACTGGGTTCGCCACACGGTCGAGATCGAAGGCCTCGTGCAGGGGGTCGGGTTCCGTCCGACCGTGTTCCGCCTGGCCCGGGATGCCGGATTAGGCGGATTTGTCCAAAACCGGTCCGGCGGCGTTCGCCTCTGCCTCATCGGGCCGCGCCAGCGGGTCGCCGGTTTTCTGGAACGCCTTCCTGCCTCCCTGCCGCCGCGTGCCCGAATCGATCGAATCGCGACCTTGGAGTGGGGGACCGTCGCGGCCTCCGACGTAGGCGGACGTTTCCGGATTCTCGAGAGCGAGGAACAACCGGAGGCGGTTCCCGACGTGCCGCCCGACATTGGGCTGTGCGCCAAATGTCGCCAGGAGGTCCTCGATCCGCGCAACCGGCGCCATGGCTATCCCTTCACCACCTGTTGCGACTGCGGACCGCGCTACACGGTGATAGAGTCGACGCCGTACGACCGGGAGCGAACGACGATGCGCGTCTTTCCGCTCTGCCCCGACTGCCGGGCCGAGTACGAGGACCCCGCCAGCCGTCGATTCCACGCCGAGAGCATCGCCTGCCCCGCCTGCGGCCCCGCTCTGAGTGTCCATTCGCCCGACGGGCGGCCGATCAACGGGCCGGCGCTGCGAGTAGCGCGGGCCGCCCTGGCCGAAGGCCGCATCGTCGCCCTGCGGGGCATCGGCGGATTCCTTCTTGCCGTCAATGCACTCGACCCGGCGGCCGTTCGCCGCCTTCGCGAGCGCAAGCGCCGACCCCACAAGCCTTTCGCCACCATGGCCGCCGACCTCGAAGTCGCCCGCCGGCATTTCGTCCTCGACCCGGACATCGCCCTCGAACTCTCCTCCCCTGCCGCGCCGATCGCGATTCTTCATCCGCGCCCCGAGTCACCGCTGCCGGTCGACGCTATTGCACCGGACCAACGCACCATCGGGGTCATGTTGCCAACTTCCGCCTTGCACCTTCTGCTCGCCCTGCCGTTGCCGGGGGACCCCACTCCGCCCTTCGACATCCTCGTGATGACCAGCGGCAACCGCTCCGGCGCGCCGATCTGCCTGGCCAACGACGAGGCACTTGCCGAGCTGGGCGCGGTGGCGGACGTGTTCCTCTTTCACAACCGTGACATCTGCCTGCGTGCGGATGACTCGCTATTTGCCGTGCGGTCGGGCCGCCCGCAAATCTGGCGTCGCGCCCGCGGATACGCCCCATCGCCTCTGCGGCTTGCGCGCCCACTGCGCCGGGCCGTGCTGGCGTTGGGTGCCGAACTGAAAAACACCCTGGCCGTCGGTTTCGCCGACCGGATCTGGCTCTCCCCCCACATCGGAGATCTGGCGGCGCCAGAGGCCGTTGCGCATCTCCGAAAGGTTGCCGCCCGCCTTCCGGCCGATCTGCGCCTCCGGCCAGAGGTCGTCGCAGTGGACCTTCACCCCGACTACCGCTCCACGCAGCTTGGCCTTGAAATCGCCGGCCGGCTAGGACTGCCGTTGGTCAGGGTCCAACATCACCATGCCCATGCGGCGGCCCTCCTTGCCGAGCACCACCTCGAATGCGGCCTGGTTTTGGCCTGGGACGGAACCGGCCTGGGAACGGATGGTCACATCTGGGGCGCCGAGCTGCTTCATCTGCCCCGGCTCGATCGCTCCGAGCGCCTGGCGTCGTTTCGCCCCGTCCCCCTGCCGGGGGGCGACGCTGCGGTATTGCGCCCCGCCCGCCAACTGGTCGGGCGCTGGCATTCGGCCGGCCTTCCGTTGGAGGCCGATGCCTGCGTCGCTGCCGGCATTTCCTTCGCTGAGGCCGAACTATGGCTCCGCCAGATCGAGTGCAACATCGCTGCGCCCCTGACCCATGCGGCGGGCCGGCTGTTTGACGCGGTGGCCGTCGCGCTCGGCGCCGCTCCGGACCGGATCACGTACGAAGGGCAGACGGCCGTCCGCCTCGAAACCCTCGCGTCGGCAGGTCGTTCCGATCCCGAACTGGCCGCCTCGCTATTCGGATTGGAGAAAGCGGAGGGGATGTTGTGGATTGACTGGACCCCGACATTTCTGCTGTTGCGCCGGTCGCCCTCCGCGGCTCCCGCCGACTTTGCCCGGACGTTTCACACTGCCCTGGTCATGGCAGCCCTTGCCATGGCCCGTCATGGCCGTCAGCGTACCGGCGCAAGCGTTGTCGGCCTGAGCGGGGGTGTGTTCATGAACCGGATTCTGCATGAGGAAGTCTGTGAAAGGCTGGCGGCGGAAGGGTTCCAGCCGCTGGTCCACTCCGCCATTCCCCCCAACGACGGCGGCGTCTCTTTGGGGCAGGCCGTGGTCGCAGGCGGCTCCGAATAGCCGCCGGCGCCCATCGGCATGCGGCCTTGGGCCGACCGAACACGGCCACCCGATCCGATGAAAATCCTCGTTGCGTCGGTTTGGCGGGAGGGGGAAGCTGTTGTGCCGGGCCAATCAACCGTCCGCCGGACCGCCCTCCTGTGGCGGTGGCCGACGGAATCGGCGGATCACGAAGCCGCCGACGGCCACGGCCACAGCCCAGAAGGCCATTGTCGCGGGCTCCGGTATCGCCGCGACCAACTGGTCGTAGTACGCCGGCGTCGTCAGGTTCGCCGCCCAAGTCCGGTTCCCGTAGACCACCGTACCGGGCCACGGCTGCCCGGTTTGCACGCTGATGTTGTGCATCATGCCGACCAGTTCCCAGGCCGTGCCGTTCCAATAAAAGGCCGCTCCGCCGGAGTCCCCGATCACGGCCTGGGCCTCATCCGCTGAGGCGCCTTCGGTAAACGTGACTCGGAACGATCGCGTGATGGAGCTGTAGGGAACAGACGCCACGTCCACGTTCTTAAATGCGTTGTCCACGGTGTTCGAGCCCCAGCGCTTCGCATTGAACCCGAGAAACATCTTGAACCCCGTCCACGTGTACGGTGGGGAATAGATTTCGTTCCACGACGCGTCCCAGTAACTGTTCGTCGGATGGCGCGAGCGCCCGTATCCGACCATCACCAGCGAAGCGTCATCGGGAATCTGGGTGGACCTCAGCGTGACGTCCCCCAGGGGGGGCGAGTTGCTCAGCCGGACCATCACCATATCGGCGGCCGATCCGCTGGCGTTCGTGATCCGGGTCCATGTGTTGGTGTCGAGCCCGTACCACGTGCCGGCCAGCAAAACTTGCGAAGGGTTGTTGTCCACTCTCACATGCCAGGCGGTCAGCAGCCAGCGGTTGCCCAAGTAGACGGCCGATCCCTCGCCGACGTTGAACCGGCCGACGTTGTCCCACTCCGCAAGGCCTGAAGGGGCGTTGGTGTTGCCCTGACCGTCGCCGCCAGAGACGACCACCGCCCGGCACGTTGCCGACACAGCGAGGGCCGCCAAGACCGCCGCTCTGCGAAGATTCATGGTGCGCGCTTCTTCTAAAGGCGAGATACCACGGATTGGCGCGGGCGTCAAATCATTCGCCCGCCGCCCCATTCGGAACGTTCGGACGCTCCGACACCCGGTTGCGCGCCGAGGCGCGTTGACTTCGGCCTAAAAACGGCCATGCTGATACGCGGAGTCGCCGCCATGATCCGAAACTGCCGAACTGCCGTCGTATCCCTTGCCCTCGCCGCCGCCGCCGGGGCCGCCCCCATGAGTGTCGGCAGCCACCGGGACGCCCTGGTCGCGGTCGATCAGATCCGGAACTGGATCGTCGGCGCGGACTCCGCGTGGCTGCGGAGGGACCTGAAGGTGGACGGCCTTCCGGCCCGCTTGGAGGCGGAGAGCTACGCGGTGTTCCTCGGCCTCCGTCTTGCGCACTGGCTGACGCTACACGGCGACGTGGGACACGCCGACGCGGATGTGGACAACGTTCAAATGGACGACGGCCTGATTTGGGGGGCGGGCCTGCAGGCGCGGTTGTGGAGGCACGACCTCAAGGACCCCGTCTTCCTCGCCGGCCGCTGGTCCATCCGTCTCGGGGCCGGCTACCGACGCGCCGACGTCGAGGCGGGCGAATGGGACGTCATCTCCGCCGCCGCGGTGGTCCACTTCGAAATCTTTGCCGAGACGGCCGCCGCGACCGAACGGATTCCATTTAGCCTCGGCCTCTACGCCGGCCCCGTGTACTCCCGGATCGAGGGCCAGGTCGAGGACCTGCCCCCGTCGGAGGACTTCGAGGGCGAGTCCGTCTTGGGCGCCGTCGGCGGGGTCGAGGTGCACCTGTCGCACAACTTTTTGCTTGCGCTCGGAGCCGAGTTCGTGGACGGCACCTCCTGGAGCGTGTCGGTGCGGCATTCGTTCTGACCCCCGCGTTCGCCACCGTGTCGGGACGTTGCTTCGCCGGGCTGCTGGCCGTAGGATGCCGCCATGAAACGCTGGCCGCTGTGGTTGGCAGGGCTGGGTGCGGCCGCCGCGACGGCCGCCGCCGGTCGCCCCGCCCACGGGATCGTCTCCGAGGCCAGCCCCCCGACGGCAGGACCGGGCCGGGTGCTGGTCATTCCGATCCGCGGCCCCATTGAGCCCGCCCTCCTCTACATCGTCCGGCGCGGCGCGCGTCTGGCGGCCGACAGCTACGAGGTGCGTGCCGTCGTGTTTGCGCTGGACACGCCTGGCGGACAGCTCGACGCCGCCGAAAAAATCATCCGGGCCATCCAGCAGATTCGTGCGCCCAAATACGCATGGGTGGAGCGGCAGGCGATATCGGCCGGCGCCCTGATCGCGCTGGCGGCCGAACGGATCTACATGGCCCCCGGCAGCGTCATCGGGGATGCGCTCCCCATTCTCGCGCTGCCGCTGGTCGGCGTTCAGGACATGCCCGACGACCTGAAGGAAAAGGTCGTCTCCGCCACCGCCGCCCTCGCCCGCGCGGCGGCGCAACAGGGCGGCCATGATCCGGCGGTGGCCGAGGCGATGGTTCGCAATGATGTGGAGCTGAAGATCGGCGACGAACTCATCAAGCCGGCTGGTCGGCTGCTGACGCTCACCGACCGCGAAGCCGCGCGGCGCGTGGGGCCGGAGCAGCGTCCCCTGCTCTCCGCCGGCACGGTGCCCAATCTTGCCGAACTCCTCGCGCAGGCCGGCCTGCGCGACGCCCGCGTCGAGGAGATGCCCATCACCGCCGCCGAGCGCCTCGCGCGATGGGTGCAGATGCTCAGCGCGCTGTTTCTGCTTCTCGGCATCGGCGGCATCTACCTCGAGGTCAAGACCCCCGGCTTCGGCCTTCCCGGCATCGTGGGTATTCTGGCGCTGGCCGTCTTCTTCTGGGGCCACCACGTCGCGGGGCTGGCCGGCTACGAGGATCTGGCGCTGATCGTCATCGGCGCGATTCTGCTGGGGGTCGAACTCTGGCTGCCCGGCTTCGGTGTGCCGGGACTGCTCGGCTCGGCGGCCCTGATCGCCGGGCTGGTCCTTGCGATGGTCGAACGGCCCGCCGGCGGGTGGCTGCCGGCCCCGCGTGACCTGGGTCCGGCACTGGTGAACCTGGCGCTGGGGGCCGGCGGGGTGGCGGCCGCCGGCTGGCTCATTGGCCGGTGGCTCCCGCGCACGCCCGCCTACGGGGCGCTGGTGTTGACCGCTTCGACCTCGAGGGTCTCGGGATTCACCGCGGCGACGACGATGGCGGACCTGACGGGGCGCGAGGGAGTTGCCCTGACGGACCTGCGCCCCTCTGGCACGGCCCGGCTGGACGGCCGGAGGATCGACGTTGTCGCCGACGGCGAATTCATCCCGGCAGGTACTTCGGTGCGCGTCGTGAGGGTCGAGGGCTTCCGCGTCGTCGTGACCCGCCGGGGGGACGAGGAGGCGGTGTCGTGACCACGCTCTACATCGCGTTGCTCATCGCTGGCATCCTGATGCTCGGCGCGGAGATCTATCTGCCCGGCGGCATTCTCGGGGTCGTGGGCGCGGTCGCACTGGTCGCCGCAATCGTGGTCGGATTCCGAATCGGCCCTGCGTTCGGCTGGGCCGGCGTCTGGGTGGCGGTGCTCACCACCGCCCTGGGGCTCTGGCTGTGGGTCCGCTTCTTTCCCCGTACGAGAATCGGCCGGCGCCTGACCCTGTCCGCCGACGGGCGCGACTTCAAGGCACGCTCGGAGGACCTGGGGCGGTTGGTCGGGCATAGTGGCGTGGCGACTACGGATCTGCGGCCGGCCGGCATTGCGTTGATCGACGGCAGGCGGGTGGACGTCGTCACCGACGGGGAATGGGTCGAGACGGGGCGCCCGATCCGGGTCGTCCGCGTCGAAGGCATTCGAGTCGTCGTCGTGCCGGCCGACCCGGCGGTTTGAGTCCGCGGGGCCGCCATCTCCCTCAGTGTCGTTGTCGCGTTTCGGTCTTCTCCGCCGCCCGCCACCAGCAGCGGTCACTGCCCCGGAAGCCGTTTTTTAACCGCCGGGAAGCGTTTGCATTAGGGCCCGAATCCAGCGCAGATTCGGTTCACAGCCGCTCGATCCAAGGAGAGAGCCATGTCAAGGCCACCGTACGTGTGACCGGCCGGTCTGTTCGCAGCCGCCTCTCTTCTCCTGTCCTTCCCCTCGCCTTCCATGGCCGATCCCGTTGTGTCCACGGCCGAGATCGAATCCCTGCGGCTGGCGATCCTCGCCCCCGAAGCAACCTTTCCGGATCGCCATGTCGCCGGTCCGCGACTCGAACACCTCGCCCCCCTCGAAGCGGCGCTGACCAATGCGTCCGACGTCGCCTTCCTGCGGGCGGAATTCGACCGCCTCCGCCGCGAGGCCCTCCTGGCTAACCCTCTGCTGGACGGCATTTCGATCCTGTGCCTCCGCCGAAAGCTGGCGAACGACCGGACCCTCGACGACCGGGCGCTCGGCCTCCCGCAGAACTGGCAAGGCAACTGTGCCCTTCCCCCCTTGGGCCACACCAACCAGATTGTCCGCATCGATCCCGCCCGGCCGGACGATCCGCCGGAGGTTGTGTTCGAACTTTCCGATCCCGTCTGCCTCGCTGATCTCGAGCCGCATTGGGACGGCCGCCGCCTTCTGTTCTCGATGCCCGCCGGCCCCCGGCGGCGATGGCAGGTGTTCGAGCTAGTCCCGGCTGGAGGGGCCGTCCGGCAGATCACTCGGGATTTTCCTCAGGAAATCGACAACTACGATCCCGCCTATCTGCCCGACGGCGACATCGTGTTCGCCTCAACCGCATGTGTCGCCGGGGTGCCGTGCGTCGGCGAGAGCACCCGCGTCGCCAATCTCTTTCGGTGCCATCCCGACGGCTCCCGTATCCGGCAACTGTGCGTGGACCAGGAACACAACTGGTATCCGGCCGTACGGTTTTCTCTCCGGGGTCTTGTTCGGCGGCGATCGGTACCCCAACCCGCTCGAATCCGATGGCCGCAACCGGTTCAACCACGGCGCGCCCGAGCGCCAACCGTGGTTTGGCTGCTTTTGCTGCCCCGTCAACGTCGCGCGAGTCGTGCCGCAGATCGGCGCCTGGGGTTATTCGGCTGGTCCCGCCCGCCTGCACGTCCATCTCTTCGAGGCCGGCGTCGCCACAACCCGCGTGGCCAGAGCGACCGTCATCGTCCGCCAGCTCACCCGCTACCCCTGGGACAGGGCCGTCACGATCGAGCGACATCCCGAGCCAGCCGTGGAGTTCGATTTGATGGTCCGCGTCCCCGGCTGGACGCTCGGCCGGCCTGTGCCCTCCGACCTGTACCGACACGTGGGCCCGCCGCCGCCCGCCCCCACCGTCGCCCTGAACGGCATCGCGGTCAGGTTCCAATCCTTGGAACGCGGATACGCCCGATTGTCCAAGGTTTGGAAGCCCGGCGACCGCGTCGAACTCCATCTGCCCATGCCGATCCGCCGCGTGGCCTGCCACCCCGCCGTCGCGGACAACGCCGGCCGGCTGGCGGTCGAGCGGGGCCCCCTGGTCTACTGCATCGAGGGGGCCGACCATCCCGACCGTGGTGCGCTGCACATCGCCGTGCCGGCGGACGCCGACTGGTCGGCCGCCTTCGAGCCCGACCTCCTGAACGGCGTCGTCGTCCTTCGTGGCCGTGGTCTGGCCGTGCGCGAAACCGGCGATGGCCGGCGCGAGGTCTCGCCGGTAAAAGTCGCCGCCATCCCCTGTCATGTCTGGTGCCACCGCGGCCCGAACGAGATGCCGGTGTGGATGCCCACAGATCCCGCCCACGTCCGCCCCTTGCCGCCGTCAACCCTCGCGTCGGAGGTCAAGATCAGTGCCTCGTTCTGCCACCCCAACGATTCGCCGGACGCAGTGAACGACGGCCGGCTGCCGAAGCGCTCCAACGACCACGGCATCCCGCGCATGACGTGGTGGAACCACCGCGGCACCGCGGAGTGGATCCAGATGGAGTGGCCGTCGCCGCGGACGGTGGCGGCCATGGACATCTACTGGTTCGACGACACCGGCCGCGGCCAGTGCCGGGTGCCGGCCTCGTGGCAGTTGTTCCGCCGCGCCGACGGCCGTTGGATCCCCATCGAGGGCCGGAGCGCGCCGGGCGTCGCGCCGGACACCTTCAACCGTCTCGAGTTCGAGCCAATCGCCACGGACGCCCTCCGCGTCGAGGTCCAATTGCAACCGGGCGTCTCCGGCGGCGTGCTGGAGTGGCGGGTGTTTTCGCCTCCTGGGCCATGAGGCGGTGCGCGCGGCGGGTTCGTCTCGGAGCCGTGGTTGGAGTCCTCCTCGCCGCCAGGGTGTCGGCGACCGCTCCGCCGCCCAACCTCCTCGTTATCCTCACGGACGACCAGCGCCACGATGCCCTGGGTTGCGCCGGTGGCCCGTTGCCGGCCCTGACGCCGGCCATGGACCGGCTGGCCGCGCGCGGTTTGCGTTTTCGGAACGCGTTTGTCGTGCTCTCGATCTGCAGCCCGAGCCGCGCCGCAGTCCTGACGGGCCTCTATGGCAGCGTCAACGGCGTCGTCACCGTCGGGAGCGCACGGCTGCGGGAGGGGGTCGCGACCTTCGCCCAGCGACTGCGCGCCGCCGGCTGGCGCACCGGCATGGCCGGCAAATGGCACCTCGGCACGCCGCCCGCGGAGGCGGGGTTCGACTTCGTCGCGGCCTTTCACGGCAACGGCCCCTGGTACCGTCGCGGTGTGGTCGCGGATGGCGTCGAGGGCGTCGCGGAGGGGATGATCGATGAGTGGGTCGCCGCGCAGACGATCCGGTTTCTCTCCGAGGCCGCCCGCGATTCCCGGCCATTTGTGTTCTGGATGTGTACGCAGCTGCCGCACATGGACGACCGGCATGAATGGGACGTGCGGCCCGAGTCGCTCGAACGCTTTCCAGTCGAACGCATGCCGCTGCCGGCGACGTGGAACGACGACCTGACCGGGCGGCCGGCCTACCTGTTGACCGCGCGCCCGCGGCTGCAGGCGCGTCGGTACGGCTACGACGACCCGGAGGCGATCCGACGGCATATCGCCCGTTATCTGGCGGCCGTCTACGAGGTGGACTGCGCGATCGGCCGGACGCTGGACGCGCTCGACCGACTTGGTCTGACGGACCGCACCGTGGTGATCCTCTCCAGCGACAACGGCTGGCTCCTCGGCGAGCACGGCCTGACGGGCAAGGTGCTGCCCTACGAGGAATCAATTCGCGTACCCCTGATCTTCGCGGGCCCCGGCGTCCGGCGGGGTGTGGAGGACCGGTTTGTCCTGAACCTCGACCTCGCTCCCACGATCTCGGATTTGGCCGGGCTGTCGCCGGATCCGTCGATCCACGGCCGCAGCCTTCGGCCGCTGTTGGCCGGCGAGCCGGCGCCCGAGTGGCGCGAGGAGTTCCTCTACGAGGCGCCGGTCGGCCAGCTCGGCGTCCGGCCGTTGTGGGCGGTGCGCACGGAGCGGTGGAAGTACGTGCGGACCGAGGACCCGCGCGAGCCCGGCCGGATCCTGTCGGAGGAATTGTACGACCTGACGGCCGATCCGCTCGAAACCAACAACGTGTTCGTGGATCGCCGCCGGCACGACGTCGCCGGGCGGATGGCCGGCCTGCTGCGGCGGTTTCAAGTGGAGCTGGAACGTGACCGCGAACGCCGCGCCGGCCGATGACGCGTACGGCTTGCGGGCGAGCCGCGACCGCCCGACACTTCAGGTGCGGCGGCCCGGGTGGCGGAACGGCAGACGCAGCGGACTTAAAATCCGCTTCCGCAAGGAGTGCGGGTTCGAGTCCCGCCCCGGGCACGTCCACCCGTGCGGGTGGGTGCGGTGTCAGACCCCGTCGGGCCGCGCCCGCCGGACGCCGCCGAGGAGGTCCACCAGCACCCACAGGGCCAGCGCCAGCAACACCGCCGCGAGCGCGCCGACGAACGCGCTGCCGCCGGCCAGGTTTCGCCAGGCCAGCTTGGCCAGGGCCGTCAGTGTGGTCGCAAGCATGAAGGCCATGGGGACGCCCACGTAGGCGGCCGGGCGGAGGCGCGAGCGCAGCCATCCGAACACGACCAGCAGGGCGAGCGCAGCGAGCAACTGGTTGGAGGCGCCGAACACCGGCCAGATGGCCTTCCAGACCGGCATTCGCACGCCGCCCGGCCCCGGGATCTCACCGAACACGGTCGCCGCCGGCAGGAGCAGCACGCCCAGGCTGGCCAGCGTCCGGGCCGCCGCGCCGGGCGGCGCGCCGACCAGCTCCTGCAGAAGGAGCCGGGCGAGCCGCGTGCAGGTGTCCAGCGTCGTCAACAGGAACGTGCTGACGGCCAACATCCCGAAGATCGCCGCATACACCGGCGGCAGGCCGAACACCTCCAGCGCGCGGCCGAGGCCGCCCGCAAACACCTGCACCGGCGTCCCGCCACCCGCCTCGGGCGCGCGAACCATGACGGCCAACACCGCGATGATCGCCAGCACGCCCTCGACCAGCATCGCGCCGTAGCCGACCGACCGCGCGGAGCTTTCGCGGTCGAGCTGCTTCGCCGTCGTGCCGGAGGCGACGATCGAGTGAAAACCGGAGACCGCGCCGCAGGCGATGGTGACGAACAGGGCCGGGAAAATGAAGCCCAGCTCGGGATGCGTCCAGCCCCGAAACGCGGGGTATTGCGCCGTCAGGGATCCCGTGAGGGCGCTGGCGCCGAAACCGGCGAGGCCGCCCAGCAGGCAGGCGTACAGGAGGAACGACGCCAGGTAGTCGCGCGGCTGCAGCAGCAGCCACACCGGCAGCACCGAAGCGGCCCAGCAGTAGAACAGCAGCACCACGTTCCAGAAATTCTTCTGCGAACCGGCGATCGATGGGATCATCTCGATCGTCAGCGGCCAGCGATGGCCCGCCGCCACCGCCGCGAACACGAGCGGGACGAACACGAGCGTCGCCGGACCAATTCGCATCCGCCAGCGATAGACCGCCAGTCCAAACAACAGGGCCAGCCCGATGTAGAGCAGCGACGCCGTGGCCACCGCCCCGCCCTCCCGGATCGTCAGCCGGGTATCCTCGGGCAGATCGGCCGCCAGCGAGGCCACCGGCGCGAAGCTTGAGGCCGTCAGATCGAGAAAGACGACGATCACATAGACCATCGTCAACAGGATGAAGAGCAGCAACGCCCGGTACGTCGCGGGATGGATCAGCCGGCGGCTGATCTCGGCGATCGAACGCGCCCCGTGCCGGACGCTGGCGATGAGCGACGAGAAATCGTGCACCCCGCCGACGAACACGGCCCCCACCAGAATCCACGCCAGCGCCGGCAGCCAGCCGAACGCCGTGGCCGCGATGACCGGTCCGACGATCGGCCCGGCCCCCGCAATCGAGCTGAAATGGTGGCCGAACAAAACCAGTGGGCGGGTGGCGACGTAGTCCACCCCGTCGCTCTGGGTCACCGCCGGCGGAGCCCGCCGGTCGTCCACTCCGAGCCATCCGCCGATCCGCCGTCCGTAGAATCGGTAGGCGAGGGCGAACCACAAGACGCCCAGGGCCAGCGGCGCCAGGATCATTGTGGGTCAGTCTCCATCCCTTCACGCTACCACCGCCGACCGGCGTCCGCCACCGGCCGGGCTGGCGCCGGCCGCGGGGCCCGGCTACCCTCTTGCCGCCCGTCCCTCGGGCGCCCGTCATGGCACGGCCCGGCACATTCGAGATTCTGGCCGCCGACCCCGGCAGCCGCGCAAGGCTTGCGCGCCTGCACACGGCCCACGGCGCGGTCGAGACCCCCGCCTTCTTGCCCGTCGGCACCCGGGGCGCCGTCAAGACTGTCCACCCGGACGAACTCGAGGAATTGGGCTTCCGGATGGTGCTGGCCAACACCTATCATCTGCACCTCAAACCCGGCGTGGAAACGATCGAGGCCCTCGGCGGGCTGCACCGGTTCATGGGCTGGCGAGGCGCGGTCCTGACCGACAGCGGCGGCTACCAGGTTTACAGCCTCTCCCGATTGCGCCGGATCGACGACGACGGCGTCGAGTTCCAGTCACCCTACGACGGGGCCCGTGTCCGACTCACGCCCGAACTGGCGATGGAGATCCAGCGCCGGCTCGGCTCCGACATCGCGATGGTCCTCGACGAATGCCCGCCCGGCGACTGCGACCGGGCGACGACTTGCCAGGCGGTCGAACGGACCGTACGATGGGCGGTTCGATGCGCCCGCCAGCCGCGGGCCGAGGGCGCGCTGCTGTTCGGCATCGTCCAGGGCGGCGGGCATTCCGATCTGCGGCAACGCTGCGCGGCCGCGTTGCTCGACCTCGGCCTCGACGGCTACGCCATCGGCGGCGTCAGCGTGGGCGAGCCCGAAGAGCGGATTCTCGGGGCCGTGCGGGAGACCGCGCCCCTGCTGCCGGCGGACCGGCCTCGCTATGTGATGGGTGTGGGAGACCTGATGCAGATGGTGGACATGGTAGCCGACGGAGTGGACCTGTTCGACTGCGTCATGCCGACGCGTCTGGCGCGGCATGGCACTGCCTTCACTCGAACCGGCCGCTATCCGCTGAAGGCGGCCGCCTGCGCCCGCGACCCCCGGCCGATCGAGGAGGGGTGCGCCTGCCCCGCCTGCCGCACCCATAGCCGTGGCTACATCCGCCACCTGCTCAACGTCGGCGAGGTGTCGGGCATCCGTCTGCTCACGCTGCACAACCTCCACGTCTATGCCGGGGTGCTCCGCGACATCCGCGAGAGCCTCCGCACCGGCCGGTTCACGGAGCTTCGCGCCGCCATGAACGCCGTCCGCCGCGCCGCGGCCGCCGATTCCGCCAACCGTGCCGCGGGGACCAACCCCGCCCCAGGAGCCGTACCATGACCCCCCATTCCATTTTCCTTGCCGCCGCCACAGCCCCCGAGCAATCGCCACTGATGATGCCGATGATGCTCGTGCTGATGTTCGCGATGTTTTACCTCCTCATCATCCGGCCCCAGCAGCGGCGCGAAAAGGAGCGGCAGGCGATGCTCGCCGCCCTCAAGAACGGCGACCGCGTCGTCTTCGCCGGCGGGTTGCTGGGCATCGTCACCAACGTCAAGGATAAGACCTGCACCGTCCGTCTGGCCGACAACGTCAAGGTCGAAGCCCTCCGCAGCGCCATCTCGCAGGTCCTGACGAAGGACGATACGCCCGACGAGACGGCCTCGAAATAACGCCCGCGCGGCATGTTTCCGGGAGAGCCCCCGATGCAAAAAAACCCTTGGTGGCAATGGCTGATCCTGGTGGCGGCCATCCTTGGTTCCGTCGTGCTGGTCATCCCGCCGCTCGACCGCCTCGACGCCGAGGGCCGCGTCGTCCAGCGGGGCAAAATTCGCCTCGGCCTCGACCTACGTGGCGGCACCTCCTTCACCGTCGAGGTGGACCGCGAGGAGCTCGCGGCCCGCCTGCGCCAGCGCAGCCCGGACCTGACCGACGAGCAGGTCAAGGCCGCGGTGGAGCGGTCTGTGGTCGAGTCGCGCGACGTCGCCCTCGAGGCGATCCGCAACCGGATCGACGGCCTCGGCATTGCCGAGCCCCAGATCTATCCCCAGGGCGCCGACCGGATCATCGTCCAAATGCCCGGCGTCGAGGCCCAGAAGCGCGACGAGGCCCGCCGCGCCATTCAGAGCGTCGCCTTCCTCGAGTTCCGGCTCCTCCACCGCAACAACGACGCGTGGGTGCGCAAGCTCTTTGAGGAGCAACGTACCCCCCGTGGCTTCCGGATCGAGGGCACCAGCCCCGACAACTTCTTCTACGTCCGAGATCCCAAAGCGGTGGCGGACGAGGAGATGGACTCCAGATTCTGGGCCGAGATCCGCCGCTTCGCCCCGCGCGAGGGGGCCGAGTTCATGCTGCAGCGCGACGAGGAGGGCGAGATCCGCCGCATAGTGTGGCGCCCGGTCTATGTCGAGCGGGCCGTGCTGATGACCGGCACGATGGTGCAGGAGGCAGGGGTGGACTACGACCAGCTCAACCGCCCCGTTGTTCGGCTCCAGTTCAACCGAGCGGGCGCGCGCAAGTTCACCGAGATCGTTCGCGACTACCGCCCAAACGGCGAGATGAACCGCGGCAGCGAGCGCGGCCGCCGTCTGGCGATCATCCTCGACGGCGTCCTTCGCTCCGCGCCCGAGATCACCGACCGGTTCCCGCACGACACGACCATCCGCTCCTGCGAGATCAGCGGGCGCGGCATGGACTTGCGCGAAGTCAAGCAACTGGTGAACGTTCTCAAGACGGGCGCGCTGCTGGCGCCGATGCGCATCGTGCAGGAATACACGGTCGACCCGACCCTCGGGCGGGCGTCGGTCGAGGCGGGCCGGATCGCCATCCTCGTCGGCCTAGCGCTTGTCGCGGCGTTCATGCTCTACTACTACCGGCTGGCGGGCCTGATCGCCGACGCGGCGCTGCTGCTCAACGCCGTTCTGCTGCCGCTGGGCCTGTTCTTCATCGCCGGCATCTTCGCCGTCTTCGCCCGCACGCCCGGGATGCCCCAGCTGCCCACCCTGACGCTGCCCGGCCTGGCCGGCATCGCGCTGATGTTCGGCATGGCCGTGGACGCCAACGTGCTGATCTACGAGCGCATGCGCGAGGAGCTCAAAGCGGGCAAGCACCTGGTCGCCGCCATCGTCGCGGGCTACGAAAAGGCCTTCGTGACGATCCTCGACGCCAACGTCACCACCGTGTTGGCGGCGGTGATCATGTTCTGGCAGGGGTCCGGCCCGGTGCGCGGTTACGCGGTGATGCTCTCCGCCGGCATCCTCGTCAGCATGTACACGGCCGTCGTCGTCACGCGGATGCTGTTCACCGGCCTCGCCGACCGCGGCCGGCTGAAGACGCTCCGGATGGCCGAATGGATCCGCCAGCCGTCCTTCGACTTTCTCGCGCGGCGCAAGGTGGCCGCGGCGTTGTCGGTCGGCCTTCTGGCGGTCACCGGGGGTGTCTTCGCCGCCCGCGGTTCGCGCAATTTCAACGTGGACTTCACCGGCGGCGTGGCGCTGACGGTGGAGTACACGGCCCGCGTGCCGGACAACCAGGTGCGCGACGCCTTGCGCGCCGCCGGCGTGCGCGGCGAGCCGATGGTCCAGTACCGGCAACTCCTCGGCGAGGAACGCGCACAGCGGCTGGTCGTTCAGGTGCGCGCCGAGGACGCCGCCGCGGCCGAGCAGGCGATCTCGACCCGGTTTCAAAAGGCCGGCTTCCGCATCGTGCAGCGAGAGGAGATCGGCTCCCAGATCGGCGCCGAACTGAAGCGCCGCGGCGTGCTGGCGCTGGCGTGGGCCCTCGTCGGGATGGTGCTCTACATCTCGATCCGATTCGAGTTCGCGTTCGCGATGGGCGCGATCACGGCGCTCCTGCACGACGCACTGCTCTCGGTCGGCATCTTCTGCCTGCTCGGCCGGCAGCTCTCGGCGCCGATGATCGCCGTGGTGCTCACGATCGTCGGCTACTCGGTGAACGACACGATCGTGGTCTTCGACCGCATTCGCGAGGGTTTGAGGCTATGGAAGGGCAGGCCCTATGCCGAGGTCGCCAACCTTGCGATCAACCAGACCCTCAGCCGCACCCTGCTGACCGCCGGCACCACGATCCTCACCGTACTGGCGTTGTTCTTGCTCGGCGGAGGCGCGATCAATGATTTCGCGTTGCTGCTGTTGATCGGGCTGATTGTGGGCACCTACTCCTCGATCTTCATCGCCACGCCGGTGATGCTGTTGTGGCACCGCACCCCCGCCCCCGCCGTCGCGACCGCCCCCGCGCCCAAGGCCAGGGGCGGCCGATGATCGTTGGATGAATGCGGCCTCCCCGGCGTGGCGGCTGGCGGCCGCGGACGACGACGCCGTTCAGCGGCTCGCCGCGGAACTTGGTGCGCCGCCGCCAATCGCCCGGATGTTGGTGGCGCGTGGCTGGACCACCCCCGAGATCGCCCGCCAGGCCCTCGCCCCGGACTACCGGTTGCCGCCGCCCGAGGTACTGTCGGGCATGGCCGGCGCCGCCCAAGTGGTCGCCCGGGCCGTGCGCGCCCGTCGGCGCATCGCCGTGTACGGGGATTTCGACGCCGACGGCGTCACCGCCGCCGCCCTCCTATGCCGATGGCTCCGCGGAGCCGGCGCCGACGTCGTGCCCTTCCTTCCGCAGCGCCTCGCCGACGGCTACGGCCTCACCGTCCCCACCGTGGATCGCTGCCTTCGAACGCTCCAGCCCGACCTGGTGGTCACGGTGGACTGCGGCACGCACTCCGACGGTGCCGTGCGACATGTGCTCGAACGCGGGGTCGACATCGTCGTCACCGACCACCACCTCGCCGTCGCCCCTTCCCAGGTCGCGCCGACGGCAATGGTCAATCCGCAGCTCGGCCCGGCCGACGGCCCGGGGCGCGAGCTGGCCGGAGTCGGCGTCGCCCTCCAGCTGGTGCGGGCGATCGCCCAGGTGCTCGGCCGCGACGACCCTGCCGACGACCCCGCAATCCTGGAATTGGCCGCCATCGGCACCGTCGCCGATTGTGTTCCCCTCCGCGGAACCAACCGGACGCTAGTGCGGCGCGCGCTGTCGAGGATGGTCTCCGATTCCGCCCTGCCCGGTCTCCGTGCGCTGCGCGCCGTCGCCAAGGTCGGCGAGATCCGCGACACGTGGCCGTTGGCGTTCCTTCTCGCGCCGCGGCTGAACGCGGCCGGACGGCTCGGCACCGCCGAGGATGCCTTGGAACTTCTGCTGACAGATAATGCGGACCGGGCCCAGGTCCTTGCCGGTCACCTCGATCGCGAAAACCGCCGCCGCCAGGAAATGGAGGAAAGGATCCTCGAGGCCGCCTCCGCGCAGCTCGACGAACAGCCTGCCACAGAGCGGGAGTTTGGCGTCGTCGTGGCGGATCCCTCATGGCATCCGGGTGTGGTCGGCATTGTCGCAGGCAAACTGGTGGCCCGTCACCGGCGGCCGGCGGTCGTGATCGTATTAAGGCCCGACGGCGGCGGCCGCGGATCCTGCCGCGGCCTGGAGTCTCTTGATTTGACCGCAATCCTCGCCGATTGCGCGGGCTGTCTGGAGAGTTGGGGCGGACATGCGATGGCGGCAGGCCTCGATTTGGCCGCTGGCCGCCTCGACGACTTCCGGCGCGCCTTCAACGCCGCGGTTTGCCGCCACGCTGGAGGAGCGCTTCCCCCGCAGCAGCTGTCCTACGATGCGCTTCTTCCGCTGGGCGACGCCGACGTTGACCTCTGGGACTGGATCGAGCGTGCCGGTCCCTACGGCCACGGCTATCCGCCACCCCTCTGGGCCGCCGAACGGCTTGAGATCCTCGACTGGCGCGTCGCCAAAGCGCGACACGTCCTGATGCGGGTCCGCCAAGGCCAAGTCTACCGCCGTGCGGTTGCGTTCCAGCAGGCCCATTGCCCGCGACCGCAAGGTCCGACGGACTTCTTGTTCGAATTACAGATCAACAAATGGACAGGAGTGCGCCACCCGGAACTGCGCGTGGCCGCTTGGCGTTCCTCGCCCCCAGGCTGATTCCGGGCGAGCCCGCCCGGCAGTGCTCTGGCCCGCAGCGCCCCCCAAAAAACCTACAACTCTCGGACGCTTCTCGGCCCCGATTTTCCAAGGTCCGGACGAGTTCACCTCGGGACAGGCAAGCGCGCGAAGTGTGGATTCCATTACCCATAATTGGGTTGCGCCATCTCGCTTTCGTGCCTGTCCCTTTTCCCGTCACGGGCGCGGAAAAACACGGACCAGTTTCCTTCCTAGAAGTGTGAGGGCGTCATGGGGACGTCCCTCCCAGGAGCCACCACGACCATGAGACTGCCACGACTCAAACCCAACGAC
>CAKZPT010000102.1 GCA_937139365.1 uncultured bacterium
GCACCTGCGGTTCGGCGAAAGCCCGTTGCTGATGCCGCTGGCTGTGCTCGCGGCGCTCGCTGCGTCGGCCGCGTGGGCGGCCGCCGTGGCTGCGGGGCGGACGCGACGCGAACGGATCCGCCTCGCCCTGCCCGCGGTGGCGATGGGAATGTTCCTGGCCATGTACCTACCCCATTCGATGGCGGCCTTGAAGGTGTCGCGCTATGTGATTCCGCTCTGGACCCTCTGGATGGCGGCCTCGATCGGCGCGCCTCTTGCGTCGCCGCGCCCCGCGCTGAAGTGCCTGGGGTGGGGAATCTTCGCCGTGTGGCTTCTTTACCACGGCGCCGGAGACGTCCTCGGCATCGTTCGAGCCGCGGAAAAGCGGGCCGGCCGCATGGTCGAACGGCTCGCGGTGGTGGAGGCAGCCCTGGCCGCCGGTTTGAAGACCGCCACTGTGGCGGGGAGCGATCTGGCCGGCTACGAGGGCTCGATTTACAGCTTCAGTTCGGGGGGACGGGTCGCCTTCGTGAACCCGTATCGCGAACGGCACCTGCCCTCGGCCATCCTGGCGGAATGCGACGACAGGTCCGGGATATTGGTCGGCCGCCAACATGCGCCGTGGTTGAAGGCGGCGTTGGCCGACATCGGCGCGCGATGGGACGGCGTGATCTTACCGGGGCACGTGCTGCTGCACGATGTGATGGTGCCGCCGCGGTTCGGGGCGGCGCTTCCCGGGCGGCGCGTGCGGCTGATCGATCCAGCAGACGCTTCTCCGGATGACCTCTCCGATCGCCGCGCCTCCACGGTGGTACGGGGCTCCTTCGGCGCCGGGAGGGGTGTAGTGCTCGAACTGGATTGCGCTGTCGAAGTCTGCGGCCTTCAGTTGGTTGACGCCGACACTGATGGAGAAGGGCTGCCGCGGGACCTGCGTGCCGTGGCGATCGACGACCTCGGTCGTGAGGTCGAGGTGCGGCCGTCCCGCCGCCGGGTGGCGGCCATCTGGACGGCCGGGCCACGGGTCTGGGTGATGGGGAGTGGCGCGCACATGGAGTGTCGTTTTGCCCCCACCACTGCCCGACGAATCCGGATGGAAATGCTGGAGGGCCGTGACGTTCGTCGCGACAGACGTGGCTGGTCGATCGCGGAGGTGTATGTGATGGCGACGCGCCCGCCACCGTCCGAGGGCCCCTCTCGCCGGGGGGCCGAGCGGCTGGCGGCGATGCTGGAAGAACGCGGGGTGGATTTCGTCGCCGCGGACCGCTGGATGGCCTCCCGGATCGAGGAAAGGGCGGCGGGCGGCGGACGGCTGCGGTCCTGGCCGCGGCGCAATTCGCGGTATCCCTCCACGTTGATACCCACGGAGATGACGCCACGCGTGGGGCTGGCGGTGGCGGTCGAGTCGGCGTGGGCGGAGGATGCGACGCACGTGCTTGCGTCCGCATGCCCCCGCGCCCGCTGGGAGAGAGTCGACGCCGCCGGCTATACGGCGTTTCTCTGCGCCGATCCGGGACCCAGGGAGACCGGTTTCGTCCTCGAGTGGCGGGGATCGTTTCTCTGGCGTTGCGACGATCCGGTCAAGGGGCCCAGGTAAGGATCTCGAGCCATTGCCGGCCGGCTGCGGTGAGGGTGGGCCGCCCCCCGTTGAGTTGGACGAGGCGGCGACCATTGCGGCCGAGCACATCGCCGTTCGCGCGGAGGA
Source organism: uncultured bacterium (assembly GCA_937139365.1). Lineage (GTDB taxonomy): Bacteria > Verrucomicrobiota > Kiritimatiellia > PWTM01 > PWTM01 > CAACVY01. The sequence goes on from CAKZPT010000102.1 coordinate 1,682, forward strand.
CGACGTGAGGCAGCGTGCCGAGAACGGCCGTCTCCTCCGGCGCCGCATTTCTGCCGGACAACGGAACACCACCGTGCGAGGCTGCGACGACGACCGGCCCGCCGTCGTGGGCGGGGCCGGTCCAGAGGGCCGGGTAGAGATCGAAAAAGGTTGGCCGGCGGCGGACCCGGACAAGCACCTCAAACGCCGGAGCGCACGACTCGATCCAATCCCGCAGCCGGAACGGCCGCCCTTCGGCGGCGGCGGCGTAGGGCGCCAGCGGATCGATGCCGGCGAGGTTCCAGCCGTTGAAGTCCCCATGGTCGGGCGTGAGCCGCTTGCTGTGAAACCAGGACCGAAAACGCGAATTTAGCATCACCCCGACCTCGAAGTGCAGGTGCGACCGTTCAACGGGGATCACCCGCGTCGGCGTTCGTCCCATGCGGCCCAACCGGGCTCCTTGGGACACCGGCATGCCTGGGCGAAGGCCGCGTTCGATCTCGTCGAGGTGTGCGTACAGGGTGTACAGCGGCCCCGCCGGTTCTCGGTGAAGGAGCACCACGTAGAGACCATAGTCCGAGTTGCCCTCGACGCGGTTGACGTACGCGACCTCGCCATCGGCCACCGCGACGACATCGTCGAGCGCCGCTCCGTCCTTCCGTCGCCGGGTCGGGGCGATGTCGATGCCCTCGTGAAAGGACGGAAGAAACGATTTGCCCGACTTGATGGTTCGTACGGAGCCGTACAACGCCGATTCGATCCGGCCCGACGCCGTCGGCATGTACACGTCCGTCGAGTTGGTCTCGAGCAAACGCGTCTGGGCGGTGGGATAGCCGAAAACCAGCGGCGGCGGTCCCGGCGCGGCTTCGGGCTCAGGCGCCGGCCCGGGAACGGGTTCCGGCGGAGCTGGGACCGGCGGTCGCCACCAAAGCCGTCCGGCGATCAGACCGACCGCGGCCAGACCCAGGCCGGCCGCCAACAGGGCCCACCGGGGGAAGGGGCGGACCGCCGGCCGCGGCGTCGCTGCGGAATCGGAGGACGGGAAAGCCGCCGGAGACCTCCGCCGAAGCCGTACCCGGTGGGGGAGGTGGAGAAGCGGCGTCGTCACGGACGCACAACCGCGAAGCGGACGAACCGTGGCCGTCCGCGCCGGCTGGAGCCCTGCCGATCGCGCCCGAATCATGGGGCGGACGATTGTCGACGGCCGGCCGCGCGCGTCAAGCGCCATCGGGAGGGACCCGGCGGGGCCTGCCCCCTCACACATCGCAGATGCGGATGGCCTTCTCCAGCGAAGCGACCGGATCGCCCTTCGGACTGTACTCGTGGGCGACGAACCCCTTGAAGTTCAGGTCGGCGATCGCCCGCATGATGGCCGGATAGTACAGCTCCTGACTGTCGTCGATCTCGTTGCGCCCAGGCACGCCGGCGGTGTGGATGTGCGCGATGTACTGGATGTTCTCGCGAATCGTCGCGATGATATCCCCCTCCATGATCTGCATGTGGTAAATGTCGTACACTAGCTTGAAGCGTTCCGACCCGACCCGCTTGCAGAGTTCCACGCCCCACGCCGTGCGGTCGCACTGGTAGTCCTTGTGGTCGCGCTTGCTGTTGAGCAGCTCCATGCACAGGGTCACGCCTTTCTGCTCCGCAAGACCGACGACCTGTTTGATGGCGGCGGCGCAGTTCGCCAGGCCGTCCTCGTCGCCGATGCCGTTGCGGTTGCCGGAGAAGCAGATGACGTTCGGGTAGCCGGCGGCGGCGGCGGCCTCGATGGACTGTCGGATGGCGGCGAGGCATTCCTCGTGGTTGGCAACGGCGTTCAGCCCCTTGGTCAGGCTGTGGCTGGGCACCATGCTGCAGATCAAGCCGTGTTGCTTGAGCAGGTCCCAGTCGGGCCCCGGGCGGACTAGGTCGATGCCGAGAAGGCCGAGGCGCTGCGCGATGCGACACTTTTCCTCGAACGGCGCCTTGCCAAACGCGCCCGGGCAGGCGCACTGGCGAATCCG
>CAKZPT010000103.1 GCA_937139365.1 uncultured bacterium
TGGGGGTCCACGACTTGGAGACGCTCTGGCGGCGGCTGGGGGAGGTGGTGGCGGCCTCGGCGCCGGGGGATGGACGGCATTGGACCTACGGACGGATCGTGGGATCGGAAGCCTTTGTGGCGGCCGTGCTGCAGCACGCCGGATGGAGGGACCGGAAAATGCCGTTCGGCCCCGGCCTGTTTGCGGCCTGCCGCTGCAGGACCGACGACTCCTGAGGCCTACAGGAACTGTCGGATTTGGATTGTCGAAATCGGTCCCAGGATGGGGCGCGTCCGTCTTCTGTGCGGACGTTCCGTCCTGACGCCCACAAGGACCGGATGACACTCTGCGCAGGCTTCCTTGTGGGGTGAAGTCAGCTGCATGAGTGGGCCTACAACCAATTGTTCTTACGGCATCTAGAGACATCCGCTCTTGTCATAGGCAGTTTGCCTGTCTCCGAATGAGAGTTGAGAGATGGGGATACGGGGTATGTGCCTGTCCCCGAGGGCGTCAGAGGAGGAGGCCAGCGATGGCGGCAGTGAGGGCGCACGCCAGCGTGCCGCCCAACACGGCCCGCAAGCCCAGCCGGGCCAGGTCGGAACGACGCGAGGGCGCCAGGGCGCCGATGCCACCGATCTGGACACCGATGGAAAGAAAATTGGAAAAACCGCACAGCGCATAGCTCAGAATGATCGCCGTGCGTCGGGAAAAGACAGCGGCATCGGAGGCCAGCATCTCCGTGAAGTGCGTATAGGCGACGAACTCGTTCAGGATCGTCTTTTCGGCCAACAGGCGTCCGGCGGCCAGACATTCAGCGGGCGGAATCCCTAGTATCCATGCCAGAGGGGCAAACACATATCCCGCCAGCGACTCCAAACGCACATCGCCGGCGCCGGCCCACCGCCCGGCGGCGCCCAGCACCGCGTTCACCAGGGCCAGCAACGACATGAACGCAATCAACATCGCGGCGACATTGGCCGCCAAACGCAATCCCGCCAGCGCCCCCGTCGCCGCAGCGTCAATCACATTGGCGGTGGGCTCTCGATACTCGATGTCCATCCGGCCCGCAGTGACCGGTTGTCCGGTTTCCGGCAACAGAAGTTTGGCTACCGCCAATGCCGCGGGCGCCGACATCACGGACGCGGCCAGCAGGTGCCCCGCGATGTCAGGCAGATGCCCGCGAAGCATCGCGACGTATGCCGCCAACACGCCCCCCGCTACCGTCGCCATACCGGAGACCATCACGCACAACAGCTCGGACTGGGTCATCTGCTCGAGAAAGGGACGGATGGCAAGGGGCGCCTCGGTCTGACCGACGAACACGTTCGCGGCGGCGCAAAACGTCTCCGCACCGGATGTCCCGCAGGTGCGGACCATCGCCCGTGCGAACGCACGGACGATCCGCTGCATCAGCCCCACGTGGTACAGGATCGCAACGAGCGAGGAAAAGAACACGATGGTCGTCAGCACCTGGAAGGCAAAGAAAAACCCCATGCTGCCCGGCTGCTCCGGCGGGATGGCGAGCGCGTTAAAGACAAACCGCGCCCCCTCGTACTGGCAGTCGAGAACCGCCACGACCGCGCGGTTGACAGCCTCGAACACGCGGCGCCCCGGTCCGGTCCGCAAGATCACACTCGCGAAGATGAACTGGAGCGCGATACCCCACGCGACCGGGCGCCAACGAACCGCGCGGCGGGCCGAGGAACATAGCCATGCGAGCGTCACCAAGAGTGCAACGCCTGCGCCGCTGATCCATCGTTCCATGGGCCCGGCTTTCCGCGGCGGACGGCACCGGCCGGCACCGTCACTGACGATACTTCAACACGAGCCGCGGCAACTCGTCCATCTCGACGGACCAGCCGGCACTGCCACGGATGTCGTCGGCCGCTTCGTCGAGGATTCTTCGGTTCCAACGGTGGGCGGCATCAATGCCCCCGTACACGCTGCCCGAATACCATGTCACCTCGAAGAACCCCGCAACCCCGAATGCCGCCCACTGCTCCTCGCGCGCGGCGAAAACCATGAGGCCGATGAATATGCCGTTCAAGATCAGGGATCGCGCGGCGTTGCCGTATTCTCCGCTGTAGGCATAGCCCAAGCCAGGCACCAGCCCCAGGAGCCCGCCCAGCCAAGGAGCTCGGCGGGGGGCCTCCTCGACAGCAACCAGCCGCGCCAGACGGGCCGACTCGTCGGCCGGGGAGGATTCCAAGGCGCATCGCGCCTCTTCGACCCGGTTTTCCCTCACCAGAACGGCGGCGGCCAGACGGCTGCAGACGGACCGCGCCTCGGGTTCGGCGTTCGGGTCGTCGAACACTCCGCGCCAATAAAACACGGCGGCGCCGCGGTCACCCGCGGCTTCCGCGATCTTCGCCCGCAGCAGACGAAGGGGAACCGTGGGCACTCCGTCCAGTTCCGCCCTGTCCAGCGTGCGGTCCGCCGGCCCCGGGGCGCCAGCGCGCAGATGTTCCAGAGCAGCTGCCCATCGCCAGACCGCCCGAACCTCTGCGGAATCCGCCGCCAAGGCCAGTCGGCGATACTCCACGGCTGCGCCAGCGTGATCGCCGGTCAGCGCAAGCTGCAACGGAAGAATATGGGTAGCCCCCTCGGACCCTGCGATCCCGGCCCCACTGGCCGAATCCGGGGACACGGCCGCGAAGATCTCAGCGGCGAGGCACAGATAGCCAAAAATCATGGGCTTCCAGCGGGTCCGGTATTCGCCCGCTGGCGTCGGGGGCCCCCGAGGCAACTACGCCGGGTTCGCGGACCAGACGATCGGCAATCAAGGGAAACGCCAGAAGCCCGTGTCGGGCCGCGGCGCGTCGAAAATACTCGGAGCATCCTGGGGATAGCGAACATCGCGCGCCGATCGCGGGGCGGATCCATCTCCGATAGAAACCCACAACCGCCTCTGCCCAAGAGGAATCCCGAACCAAGCCCGCCGCGATCTTTCGCGCAGGCCCCGGAAACGCTCCGCCCCTGTCGGCCCGCATCGCCTCACGCTCCGCCTCAACAAGGAGCCCATCCTGCGCCAGTTCAGCGGCCAAACGTGAAGACACTCCACACCCTTCGGCCGCGCCCGCGAAGGCCGTCTGACACCATGCCGCCGCACACACCGCGGCGATCGCGCACCGGATCAATAGTAGGCGCTGCCGTACTGCGCAGCGTAATCCTTGGTCGTCCAGCCGTTGGCGCCGTCGATTCCGGTCCAGATGGCGAAGACCAGGTTGACCACGGGCACGATCATCACCCACTCGCGCCAGTGGATTTCCTTGCCATCGTTGTAGGCGCCCGCTGTCCGCACGCCAAAACAACAGCCGGCGATGAATCCCATGATGCCCCCGCGTTGCGAAGTGGCCGCGGGGGCGACGCTTGCGCCCAGCAGCGAGACGAGCAAAACGATCGCAACGATTTTCTTCATTGACATCTCCTTTTTCGGATCAGTAATACGCCGCGCCGTACCGGGCCGCCAAATCCTTTGTATCGGTCCCGTTAGCCCCGTCGACGCCGTTCCAGATCGCGAACACGATGTTCACGTACGGTACGAGCATCACCCATTCGCGCCAGTGGATTTCCTTGCCGTCGTTGTAGGCGCCGGCGGCGCGGACGCCGAAGCAGCATCCGGCGATGAACCCCATGATCCCTCCACGCTGCGGGTTGACCGCCAAGGCCGGTCCGGCCAACAACATCGCTCCGACGAGCCACATCACCATCACTTTCTTCATTGTATTCCTCCGCATGGGTCTACGCTACCATGCCGCCCGCATTTGCGCAAGGCTCCACTGGTCCCCGGCGAAAGAATCCAGCGACGGTCGGCGAGGATCGTGGGCGAACGGCCGGGGCTGGAATGACGTCCGCCACGGGGGAGGGGGGCATCGGTGCGTGATGTGCACCAGAAGCGAACGCCGCACGGTCCCCACGAACACCCTGCTGTGGCAGCGCGGCTAAGGACCATTGGGAGTAGACTTCGCCGGCCACACCCGGCTTGATTCCCTGTGCGGGTTATTTTAGTTTTGAACCATGGATTGGGACCGAACCGGTGGACGGGGGCGGCGTTTGGGCGCGCTCGGAGGCAGGACCATTCTGCTGGCGGTGGTGGCGGTCGCATGTCTGGCGGCGGCGCCGTGGTTAGCCCGGCGAAATAGCCCAGCGAAGGTCATGGAGGCGACCGACGACCAGTTTCCCGTGGATTATGTCTGCGAGAATTGCAAGCACGTATTCCAGATGACCTACCAGCAGGCTTGGGATCTGATTCGATCGGGGAAGGCCGAAAGTCCGCCCGGCCAATACCGGCGGTTCGAGTGCCCGAAATGCGGACAGGTCAAGGCGGTGTGTCGTGAAGCCCTCGTCCGTCCATGAAGTACGCCGGCGGCGGGCCGGCTTCACTCTCATCGAGCTGCTCGTGGTGATCGGCGTGATCGCCGTTCTGATCGCCATGTTGATGCCGTCCATCACGGCCGCGCGCGAGAAGGCCATTGCGGTTCGCTGCCGCCAGAACCTTGCCAGCATCCTGCAGGCAGCGATGACCTACGCGGCGACGATCTCGCCGGATAAGGATTTTCCTGACGCTTGGCGCTGGGTGGATTCCCGCAGCCGATCCCTGGGCGGCGTGTGGATGGACTGGGCGTTCGGGGAGACGATCACGAACGGATTCCTCTGGCCGTTGCTGAGCCGCGATCCGCGGGTGTTTCTGTGCGAGAAATTTGTCAAGGTCTATCCACTGAACCCCAACTTCCCGGCCGATGCGCAGGCGTATGTCAGCTATGTGATGAACGAATATTACCGTTCGGGGGGATGGAACGGTTTTCCTCGGATGCGGCGCAGCCAAATCATTTTCCCCGCTCGGGAGGCCATCTTTGGGGAGGAGACGCCGATTGCGACGCCCTACAATTCTGCTGTAATCAACAACCTTTGCCTAGGCATTCCCGACTACGATGGGCAGCCGCCCGACAAGGGCACGAAGAGGGACGGACTGGCGGCCTTCCACGACGCTCCGAACGGGAACCTCCGCGAGGGGTACTCGCATGCAGCCTTTGCGGACGGACATGTCGAGCGGGTCCACCCGCGCGACATCAAGGAAATCTTCACTCCGGAGATCGTGAAACGGGCCAAGTTTCCCGATCTGATTCCAAAATAGACCCTATGAGCCGAGCCGGAGGGTGGCGCGGCAAGGAGGTCCCATGAATAGAGTTCTGTCCCGACGATCATTTCTTCGCCGGGCGATGGCCGCGGCGGGAGCCGCCGGCGTGCCGGTCTTCGTGCCCGTTCTGGGGCGGGGTCAGACTGCACCGTCGAACCGGATCACGATGGCTCTGATCGGGATGGGGTTGATGATGCAAGGACATCTTCGCGGGATGTGCGGCCGCGGCGATGTCCAGGTGGTGGCCGTTTGCGACGTGGACCGCGGCAGGCGGGAAAAGGCCCGGGCCGAGGTCGAGTCCATCTACGGGAAGGACCGGAGGTCCGGGGCCTGGCGCGGATGCGAAGCCTACAATGAGCACGAGCGGATCATGGAGCGGACGGACATCGACGCCGTGCTGATCGCGACGCCGGACCACTGGCATGCGCCGATCGCCTGCGCAGCCATCCGGTCCGGGAAGGACGTCTACGTCCAGAAGCCGATGACGCTCACCCAGCGCGAGGGCAGGGTGTTGAGCGATCTCGCGCGGCAGTACGGCGCGATCGTGCAGGTGGGGTCGCAGCAGCGGTCCGAGAGGGCCTTCCGCAGGGCGTGCGAGATCGTGCGAAACGGTTGGATCGGGAAGGTGAAGGTTGTGCACGCCCGGCTCGGGGAGTTTCCGCCTCCCGCCGACTATCCGGCCCAACCCGTGCCGGAGGGGTTCGACTATGACCGGTGGCTCGGGCCGACGCCCTGGTTTCCCTACCACCCGGAGCGGGTGAAGGGCGATTACGGTGGCGGATGGCGGAGGTTCTGGGAATATGGTTCGCGGAAGAACGGCGATTGGGGCGCGCATCACTTCGACATCATCCAGTGGGCCCTCGGGCGCGACGACAGCGGGCCGGTGGAGTTCATCCCGAAGGGATGGCAGGGGGCTGAGCACCAGATGCATGTGTACGACGACGGTGTCCGAGTGTTGCGCGACGCGCCGACCCGCGACGGACACATGATCCATTTCTTCGGCAGCGACGGCGAAGTCATGGTCAGCCGCGGGGATCGCCTGGACACCGTGCCGGCGGAGATCAAGGAGCGGCCGCTGGGCCCCGGTGACACCCGGTTGTACGAATCGCGCAACCACGAGGACAACTGGCTGGAGTGCATCCGGACACGCCAGCCGCCCATTTGCCACGCCGAGATCGGTCACCGGACGGCGACGATCTGCATTCTGGCGGGCATTGCCGAGCGGCTGGGGCGGCCGATCCGTTGGGATCCGGTTCGGGAGGACATCGTCGGCGATGAGGCCGCACGGCGGTGGCTGGATCGTCCGCGGCGGGCCCCGTATGTGTACCTGTAGGCGTGTCGGCCCGCATCGACACGACCTAAGTGGAGGTAACCGTGAAGAGTAAATGGGGTGGGTTGTTGTGGCTTGGCCTGGCCGTCGCCGCATCGGGGCAGGAGGTGAGAGGGTGGTTGTCCTCGATTGCGTCGGGCGACGATGCGCAGCGGTACGAGGCCCGCATGCGCCTTCACGCGTTGACGGCGGCCGCGACTCGCCCCGGCGCCGAATCGGAACGTGCCGACCTGGAACGGATGCTGGTGGCGGCGGCGGGCGACGTGCAGACGCCCCTGCCGGCCCGGGTGGCTGCTGTCCGTTTCCTGGAGACCGTCGGCGGGGCCAGCGCCGTCCCTGTGTTGGGCCGCCTCCTGAGTCATCCGGATGCCGATCTGCGCGACAGCGCTCGCCGCGCGTTGGAGGCGAATCCCTCGCCGGAGGCCGGCGCAACCCTCCTCGAGGCGCTGGGCGGCACGGCCGATCCAGTCGCTCGCATCGGGCTTGCGCACTCGCTGGGGGTACGTCGCGAGCGGCGTGCGGTGGCGCGGCTGGCGGCCCTGCTCGACGATCCCGGCGTCGGCGACGCCGCGGCTGCCGCACTCGGCAGGATCGGCGGTGCCGAAGCGTTGACGGCGCTTCAAAAGTCGCGGAATGCCGCTCGTCCTTCAGTGGCCGCGGCCATCATCGAGGCTGCGCCGTCGGCAGGCGAAGCCGGAAAGGCAAGCCTCCTAGCGATCTTTCGGTCAAACGGACCGGGCGCGGTACGGGCGGCGGCCTTGTCGGCGCTTCTTGCAATGGGAGGAAAGACGGAGGAGGAGGTGGAACTCGTGGTGTCTGCTCTCTGCGCGCCCGAAGTGGAGTTGACGACAGCCGCCAGGGCGGCGGGCCGCCAGCTGGCAGGACGGACGTTGTCCAGTGCCATCGACGGGGCCTGGGGGCGGATGACGCCGGTGGGGCGGGTGGCCGCGCTCGAGTTGCTAGATGAGGCGGGACGGCCACGGGCAGTGGCTGCGTTGCGGGACGAGGATCCGGCGGTTGCGGCGGTTGCCGTGTCGGCCGTGGTGCGTCTGGGGGGCGTTGGCGCAGTCGTGGCGCTCCTCGAAGCGGCGGCAGGAGGGGTGGCGAAACCCGCCGCGGAGTCGGCACTGGCGGCGATGCGCGGCGGGGAGGTGGAGCAGCGACTTCGCGCAGCGGCGGAGTCGTCGCCTCCGCCGGTTCGGGCCGCGGCACTGAGGGTGCTGGGGATGCGGCGGGATACCTCGGCCCGACCGCTCTGGCAGGCTGCGCTCAAGGCCACCGACCCGGAGGTGGTGCGTGCGGCCTGCCAGGCCCTCCGGACGGCGGGGGCCGATGAGGATGTGGCGCCCTTGGCGGACCTGGCGCTCGGGGGCCACGCCGACGGGATGATGGCGCTCAAGGCGGTGTTGTCCCGCGCCGGCAACCGTGCGGAGGCCGCGCGCCTTGTGGCGCGTCGCGGCGAGGCAGGGGCGCCGAAGGGGGTGCTGGCGGCGCTGGAGGTGATGCCGCTCGTTGCCGGCCCGGCGGCACTAGATTGGGTGAATACGCAGCTCACATCGGCCGATGGAAATATCAAGGCCGCCGCCATCCGTTCGCTGTCGGCGTGGCCAGATCTCGACGGCGTTGAGGTATTGTGGAAGGTGGCCGAATCGGGGAGCACGCCGGCGTGGCAACGTACTCTCGCGCTTCGGGGCATTGCCCGGATTGCCTCCGCGGCGACCAACGCGCCGGCGGAGGCGAGGGTGGAGGCGGCGCGCCGTGTCCTGCAAGCGCCAACCGCCGGGCCGGAGGAGAAAAAAGCCGCGGTGTCCGCCCTCGGTACGATTCCCCACGTCCGCTCTTCGGAGATTCTCGAGGCCATGCTGGCCGGGGGCGAGTTTCGCGACGAGGCGGCATTCGCCCTCGCCAACATGGCGGCCGCATGGCGCGACCGTGATCGCGAGGCAACGCGCCGGCTCTCGGAGTTGTTGGAAAAGAGTGGCGCCCCGGAGGCAGCGCGCAAGAAGGCGGCCGAGGCGGCTCGTTGAGAGGCCATCCGCGAAGGCTGCGGATGTAGTGAATCTCAGGAGGCAGACCGGCGGCGGCCGACGTCCTTCACGCCGTATTCCTTGATCTTTCGGAAGAGCGTGCGTCGCCCGATCCCCAGCCGCTCGGCGGCCAATACCCGGTTTCCGCCGGTGGCTTCGAGGGCCTCGATGAGGAGGCGCCGTTCCGCCTCGCGGAGAGTGGTGGGGCCCGACGCCGGAGCCGCCGTGCTGGTCCGGCGAAGTTCGGGCGGCAGGTCGTCGGGCGCAAGCTCCGGTCCACGGGACAGGACGACCATTCGCTCGATCACGTTGCGCAATTCGCGCACGTTGCCCGGCCAGCGGTGGGCAGCCAGGACGTCCAGCAACACCGGCGACAGGGCCGGCGGGGGGCGGCCCTCCCGGGCCGCGAATTCCTCGGCGAACCGCGCTGCCAACAGCGGGATGTCCTCGGGGCGCTCGCGCAGGGGTGGAAGACGGATCGCCACGACGTTGAGGCGGAAAAAGAGGTCCTCTCGGAAGGCGCCGGCGGCGACCATGGCGCGGAGGTCGCGGTTCGTGGCGGCGAGCAACCGGACGTCGACCTCGATGGGGGCGTTTCCACCGACGCGCTCGAACCGCCGCTCTTCGAGGACGCGCAGGACCTTGACCTGAACCGCGGGCGCGATATCTCCGACCTCGTCGAGAAACAGCGTGCCGCCGTCGGCCATTTCGAATCGGCCGATGCGCCGTTCCACCGCGCCGGTGAACGCCCCGCGCTCGTGCCCGAAGAGTTCGCTCTCCAGCAGGGTGGGGGCCAGCGCGGCGCAGTGCACCGCGACGAAGGGACCTTCGCTGCGGGGGCTGAGGCGGTGAATGGCCTGGGCGATCATCTCCTTTCCCGTCCCGCTTTCGCCTTCGATCAGGACGGTCGTCCTCGTCGGGGCCACTTGTCGGACGGTGTCCAGCACGGCCGCCATCGCCGGCGATTGACCGACGATGTGTTCGATCCCGTAGCGGACGTCCAGTTGTTCGCGCAGCCGCCGGTTTTCGTTCTGCATGTCCCGCGTTTCGATGGCGCGGCGGAGGACGATCTCGAGCCGGTCGAGGTTGACCGGCTTGGCCAGAAAGTCGTAGGCGCCAGCCTTTACGGCCTCGACGGCCGTCTCAATGGTCCCGTAGGCGGTGAGCAGGATCACCGCCGGCCGGGGATGGCGGGCGAGAAGGCGGCGCAACAGGGCCATGCCGTCCATGCCGGGCATCCGCAGATCGGTGAGGACGACGTCCACGTTCTCCTCATCCAGGATGCGCAACGCCGCCTGCGCGCTGTCCGCCTGGAGGACGCGGTAAGTGAGCCCGAGCGCCCGGGCGAGTCCTTCGCGGGTGGGGCGCTCGTCGTCCACCACCAGCACCGTCGGCATGCGCTTCATGTCGCCTCCCGGGGCGCCCCGTCGACGGCAGGCGGCAGCAGACGGACCAGCCGGTCTTCACGCGGCAGGTAGATCGTAACGCAAGTCCCGCCACCCGGTTCGCTGTGAATCTCGATCTCGCCGCCGTGGTCGCGGACGATCCGCTGCACGATCATCATGCCCAGACCGCTGCCCTCGCGCTTCGTCGTATAGTACGGTTCGAACACGCGGCCAAGTTGTTCAGCCGTCATCCCTACCCCCGTGTCACGAATCGCCAGGCGCACCAACCGATCGGTGGCCCCGGCAGTGATCCGGAGAACTCCGCCCGAGGTCATGGCTTCCATGGCGTTCTTGATCAGGTTGAACAACATTTGCCGGATCTGGCCGCGGTCCAGGCGGACCGTAGGCAAGTCGGCCGGAATCTCAAGTTCCACGAGCACGCGGCGGTCGGCCAGTTCGGGCCGGAGAAACTCCAGCGTTTCCGACACCAGCGGTCCCAGCTCCGCGGATTCCAACGACGGCTTGACCGGCCGGACCGCCTGCAGGAACTCGCTGATGATGCGGTCCAGGCGTTCCACCTCCCGCAGGGCGATCTCGACCGACTCCGACAGCCCCTCCCGTTGGGATTCCGATAGGGCGTTCACAGACCGCCGGATGAGTTGCAAATGTATGTGCAGCGAGTTGAGTGGGTTGCCGATCTCGTGCGCAACACCCGCGGCCAGAAGGGTGACCGCCCGCAGCCGCTCCGATTCGATGCTCTGGACCTCGTTCTGCCGCTCCCGGGTGACGTCCCGCAGAATCAATACCGCGCCCGAGGGGGCTTCGCCGCCGCCGTCGGGCCGAAGGGGCATGACGTAGAAGGAAAGGAAGCGATGTTCGGGATACGATACCTCCACTTCACGATTCGTCGCACCCGGACACTCTCCGGCATCGGTGGCCAGAAGCGCATCCCAACCGATATCGCGGAGGTAACGGCCGACGTGATGGCCGCGCGCCTCGGGCATGGTGAAGCCGAGCAATCTCTCCGCGGACCGGTTGGCGAATTCGATCCGGCCGTTGCGATCCGAAATGACCAGCCCCTCCTGCATGGAATGAAAGATGGTTTCCAGAAGGCCCTTCTCGCGCGCCAGACGCAGGAAGTGGCTCTGCAGGCTGCCGGGGTCGATCTTGCCGAGGCGGTCGATCAGGCGGTCGAGAAACCCGTGTTTCATTGAAGGCGGCGTCCCATGATAAGCATGCCGGTGGAACCGGTCCAGCCAGTGGGGCTTATACCGGCGGAAGCTCGCGCGCCAGCAACCCCGCCAGTTCGGCGACGGAACCCACCCGCCGGTCGGCCTCGGTGGCCTCGCCCGCTGGAACCACCCGGACGGTCACCGCACAGCCTGCGCGCCGGCCGGCGGCGATGTCCTTCTCCGAATCGCCGACCATCCAGGAACGCGAGAGATCAAGGTGATGGCGTCGGGCGGCCTCCAGCAGCATGCCCGGATTCGGTTTGCGATTGGGGTGATCGTCGGTCGTGGCCGGGCACACGAGCACATCTGTCAGTCTCAGGCCGGCGCTGCGGACGGCGGCTAGCATGCGATCGTGGATGGCGGCCACGGTTTCCGGCGACACACGGCCCAGGCCGATGCCGCGCTGGTTGGTGACCACCACGGCTTCGTACCCCCTTTCCAGCACGATGCGCAGGGCCTCGAGAAACTCAGGGATCAAATGAAAATCCTCCGGCCGCTCCACGTACCCCGGTCCGGGACTTTCATTGATGATGCCATCGCGGTCGAAAAAAACCGCCGGCCGGTTGTGCCCACTCATCGAGGAAGCTCCAGCCATCGGTCCGTCAGACCATCCCACAACCGTACTGCCGGCCGGAACGAGTCGGCCGGGGACAGCGTGCATGTCCGGCCGTCGTCCGACGCGACGGGCGAACGCAGGCGAACACTCGCCGCGGCGAACCTCGCCGTGGCCACACCGGTGATCACGCCCGCCTGCGACCACGTCGTGGTCCCGGCGGCGGGGCATTCGCATTGCTTCTCGCCGCGCGCCCAGCCTTCGACAACACCGTCTCCCCGGATGCGTAGTTTCAGACGAACGGGACCGTCGCCGGGAGACGGGCGCCCTCGCGATGCGCGGACGGTCAGGTTCGTGCCCGAGATCTGCCCCAGAATCCACGCGCTGGAGTCGGCCGCCCATCCGAACACCCACAGGGGCGACTCGGCGTTCTCGCGGGCGGCCAGGCCGGTGACCTCGCCGGCGCCGCCCTTGTTGCTGCCAAGCGGGTCGTTCCAGTCGGCCGTCCACGCGTCCGTCGGGACCCCGCTGGCCCAAGCCAAGGAGTGCCGATTGGTGCCGAAGAGCGTTAGCGATCCATCACCGGAACAGATCACTCGGCCGCCGTCCGCGGTCCAGGCGGCGCCGGCTCCCACCGGCCGCCACCATGTGATGTCCACGGGATCGCCGTCGGGATCGGACGCCTCGGCGGTCCACCGGCCGCTGCCAGCCGCGGTGACGCGGCCCTCCGGTGGACGGTTGGGCCGCGCGCCGAGCGCTCGGACCGGTGGGGAGCGGGACAATCGTCCGTCCGCGAACACGGCGACCGCCTGCAATAGGACCGGGCCGATGCCGAGGGCTCTGGGTGGAACGCGCAGGGTGGCCGCTGCACCCGAGCACTCGGCCACCTTCACGCCGCCTACGAACACGGCCCACCCCGTCGGGGGCGAGGCGGCTGAGATCCGGACCGGAAACCCTCGCCAAGCGTCGCACTCGGCATTCGGGGCAGGGTCGAGGATGCGCAGCCGCCGCTCGGCCGGTCCCGTTTCGAAATCCAATTCGGCCCATCCCTGTGCGCGGACGTTGTCGCCGCGCGCCACCGCTGCGCGAAGGCGATGGTGGCCGTCGGGCAGGGTGGCGCCGTCGACCAAGAGTTCCGGCGAGGTTTGGCGCGCAAGCAGCCGGCCGTCGAGGAGGAAAGACACGATGTCGTGGTTGGCCGACGGCGTCGCATCCACGCGGAAGCGATGAACAGTGCCGGAAACCGTGTGGGCGATCCGGACAGCCGGGGGACGGGCGGCGGGCGCCAGCAGCGGGTCGCCGACGATGAACAGCTGCAGAGGGGAGGCGACGGACTGATAGAAGCTCTCCATGACGGAACATCCCCGTGCGTAGTGGGCAAAGAGTCGAGCCGAGGGGAACTTCATCCAGATCGAGTAGGGCTCGACGACGGTGCCGGCGGCGGCCGCCGCGCCGGCCTTCAGCCATTCCGTCAGCTTGGTCTGCTGTGGGTTATGGAACACGGCCGCAAAACTGGTCAAGTGGTCCGCAATAGCGCCGGCCTCGTACTCTGCAATCCGAGAAGGCGCCGGTCCTGCCAGACCGACCATCACGCCGGCGACTCGGCGCGCGCCGGCCGGAAAGTTGGAGGTCACGGCGACGGACACTCCAAGGGTCCGAAGCTCGTCGGCGGCCGCGTCGAATTGCCACTGGCGGGCGACCGCGCGCACGTCGGTTCCCGTCACCAGGTGCACGGTGCCGCCCAGCCAGTTGGTGTCAGCGCGCGATGCTCGGTTGAGCCACGTCAATGTTCTCTCCCGGTCAAGTCCGCGGGCGCCGGACCAGGTCAAGGACATCGCCGGTGTCAGCAACGTGCCAAGGCCCGCGTCGGCGATCGCGTCGAACGTGAGGGAGGGCATCGCGACGCCGCGGGGCGGCCACGGCCCACGGAACAGGGGCGACGCCCACAAGCCAGTCGCAATCACACCGGACTCCGGCAGTTGGCCGCCGACGAACGTCGCGCCGTGCAGGGAGACTGCCGGCTGGTGCCGTACGCGGCAAGGAAAGTCGGCCGAATATACCCATCCGAAGATGCGGCCGCCGAGCCCGCGTGTGGCGATGGCGTCCTGAGCGGGCCGCCAGATGTGCCGGTCGAATTCCTCCAGGGTGATGGTGCCTTCCGCACCCAACGCGTGCGGAGGCAGTGACAGCCGCACGATGTTTTCGGGCGGCACGCCGCGGGCATCGGCGTATTGGAGCGCCAGTTCCTCGGACCAGGCCGAGTTTTTGTTGACCAGAATCAGAAGTTCATGCGGCGCCAGTCCACGGGCGCTCCCCGCCGCCAGCGCCACACCCGCGGCGAATTCGAACAAGCGGTTGAATCGCATGGGACCATCATACCATGCGAATCGGCGGTTCGTCGTTTGGCACCGCTGGCCGGAAACTGTATGTTTTCTCCATGGATGGGAACGGTGCGGCACGAGAGGGGGGCTCGGCCTGGCTGTGGTTGCGGGGGATTGCCTCGCCCCGCCTGACGGTGGGCGTGCTTTTGTGGATGTGCGTGCTGACCGTGTGGGGCACGATCGCCCAAGCCGATCCGGCGGTGGGGCTGTACGGGGCCACGCTGCGATTTTTTCATTCGTGGTTTTTCCGGGCACCGGGTGGCCTGCCCCTGCCGGGAGGCGCGGCCACGGCGGCACTTGCCTTGCTGCATCTGGCCGCCTCCATGGCGACACGTCTGGGCCCGTTCCGGCGCCGGCCCGGGCTGTGGATCACGCACGGCGGGCTGGCGATCTTGATCGGCGGGGGATTGGCGGCGGGCCGCCTGTCGCGCGATGCGACGCTCGCGCTGGCTGAAGGAGAGACGGCATCCGCTGCAGTCAGCGAGACGGAATGGGAATTGGCACTGGTGCGCCGGCGGGCCGACGGCGGCCGGGACGTGGAGGCGTGGCCGCTGCGCTCGATCCGACCGGGATTCCGCTGGACGGTGAACGGCATGGCCGAACCGTTGGTCGTGGAGGCGGTGTTCAGATCGGTCGAGCCCCCCGGCGGGGTCAGCGAAGTGCGGCCGGCCGACCTGCGCCCGACGGCGCGTCCGGCCGATCCGCGTCGGGCTCTTCCGGCCATGGTCGTCCGCGTCGGGCGGGAGACGGGAGTTCTGGTGGGCGAAGGACAGGGGCTGGAGTTGCCGACAACCGACGCACGGCGTCCGGCGTTGCTGCTGCGGCGCGAGCGGCGCCCGCTGCCGTTTACGATCCGCCTGATCGACTTCGAGAAGAAGTTGCACCCGAACACCCAGATGCCGCGAAGCTTCGTCAGCCGCGTGGAGGTGACGGAGGGCGGCTCCCGGCGCGAGGTGACGATTTCCATGAACCGGCCGCTGCGGCGGGGGCAGTGGGCGGTGTTTCAGTCGTCGTACATGGAGCCCGCCGGCGGACCGGAGATCTCGGTGCTGGCGGTCAGCGAAAACCACGTCCGGCTTCTCCCATATATAGCGACGGTGGTCATGCTGGCTGGGATGATCGTGCATTACGCCCGGCCTCGGGAGGACGATCCGTGAGGGCGTGCGTTCGAAAACGGATGTGCTGCGCAGCCTGCTGGCTGGTGGTGGCTGCCGTGCGCGTCGACGCCGGCGGCGCGGGGCCGTCGAGTGCGATGCTGAACGCCTTCGGCGCGATTCCCGTGCTGGAAGGTGGCCGCCCGATGCCTATGCGGGCCTATGCCCGTCTCGCGTTGCTGCAGTTGAGCGGACGCGAGGCCCCTGCCGACCGGTCGGCGCTGGAGTGGCTGGCCAGAATTATTTTCGATCCGGACGGGATCGAGAAGGAATCGATGTTGCTGGTCTCTCATCCCGAGGTTTTCGACGCGTTGGGGCTGGCGCCCACTCCGCCGCGTCGCCGCATCGCGTATGCCGACGCGGCGCCGGGGCTCGAGCGGATGGCCGGGCAGGTGGCTCGCGTCGCGGCCCTCGCGGCCGCGGAAAGGTCGCCGGCCGACCGCGAACTGCTGCGCCTCTCTTCCGCGGTGAACCTGTTTACAGCGCTGCGCAACGGCGACGCTCCGCGCATCTGGCCCGAGGGCCCGGGCGACGCTTCATGGAAGACGGTGGCCGAGCTCGAACAGAGCGGCGACGAGGAGGCCAACGGACACCTCATGGCGTGGCGAGCACTTCAAGTGGCGTGGCTGGCGGGAAAGGAGGAGGTGGTCGTCAGGATCGCGGGCGAAATCCGCCGGCAGGTGCTGCGGCGAATGGACGATTACCGGGCGGCCCGGCGGCTGGCGGCCGAGGACGCACTTCTTCGCCTGCGTTTATTTTCCCTCGCGCTGTGGGCGCATGCGGCCTCGGCACTGTTGCTGGCGATGTTCGGCACGAGAGCCGATTGGCGCGGACGGCTGGGGTACCCCGCGTTGTGGCTGGCGTTGGCCGCGCAGACCGCCGGTCTTGCGCTGCGATCGTTCATCATGGCGCGGCCGCCGGTGACGAACCTCTACTCGACGTTCGTGTTTGTCAGTTGGGCGTGCGGGATGGCCGGGCTGTGGCGTGTACACGGATCGCGGGGGGGGGCGGGACGTTGGGTCGGCCCGGCGCTGGCAGCGGTGTTTCTGAGGATTGCGGGCCGCTACGAAGCCGAGGGCGACACGATGGCCCGGCTGGTGGCGGTGCTGGATTCCAACCTCTGGCTGACGGCTCACGTCGTGACGATCATGCTCGGCTATGCCGCGTGCCTGATGGCCGGCGGGTTTGGCCATGTGGCGTTGTGGCGGCGATGGCTGCGACCAGCGCAAGACGCTGACCTCTTTGTGTCCACGCGCCGCTACCTGGCGGCGGGCCTGGTGCTGACGTTTCTCGGAACGATGCTGGGCGGCATGTGGGCGGACCAATCGTGGGGCCGGTTTTGGGGTTGGGATCCCAAAGAAAACGGCGCCCTGTTGATCGTGCTGTGGGCATCCGCAGTTCTCCATGCTCGGGCGTCGCGGCTGGTCGGGGACGTCGGGCTGGCCGCCGGGGCGGTTGCGACGGTAGCCGCGGTGCTCACGGCGTGGCTGGGCGTCAACCTATTGGGGATCGGCCTCCATTCCTATGGTTTCTCTACGGGGGTGGCGCGTGGGTGGGCGGCTGCCACGGCGTTCGAGCTGGCCTACGCGGTGAGCCTACCGTTGTTGATCCGGCGGCGGCGAGGGGCTGGGATGGCGCAGGGTACCTGACGCGATGATCCCCGGCCTCGCGCGCTGGGCGAGGGCCAAGGCGAGATCCGAGGGATTGAAGGGATCCGGGGTTGGGGCCATGATGGCGGCATGCCCATCTTGGCTTCGGGTTCCCTCACGACGGGCCCAGTGCAGCGCCCATCCGTGCGGCGGCGCCCGCCATGGGTTGCGGCGGTGATCGCCTCCGCGGCGGCCGCCTCGGCAGGGTACCTGATCGGCCGATGGACGGCGCCGGTCCACCCGGGGCCGCCGCCACCCGCCGAAGAACAGAGCACCGAGGAGGATGTCCGGCCACTCCCAGTTCATGAGGCCGCTCCATTGGTCCCGCCGCCGCGGATCGCCGCTTGGCCGACTGGGATCGCGGCGCATCGGCACCCGATGCGCGAGGAACGCGATGTGGAGGGGGATGCGCTGGCCGACTTTTACGATCGGCTGACTCGCCGCGAGGCCGGGCGGGTGGGGGAGGGCTTCGCCGGCGAGGCGGCCGGGCTTTCGGCCGAGCAGGTCCGCCAGGCCTTGGACCAACTGCAAGCGATCGGGCCTTCCCCCGTGAGGTCCGAGGCCGAACGACTGCTGCTCCGACGTTGGGGACAGCTCGCCCCGGCCTCCGCAATGGAATGGACGCGGACGGTGGCCGAGCCCCTGCGCCGCTACGAGCTTCGCCAGCAGGCGCTGATGGGATGGGCGTCCGTAGATCCGGCCCGGGCGCTGGCCTACGCCGAGGAGAATCCAGGGGGGCTGCTGGGCAGCCAGCGCATCCGCGACGTCTTCGAGGGGGCGAGGTCCGCGGAGACGTCGGTGGCACTGGCGTTTGCGGCCCAGGCCGATCCCAGACGCTACGGTGAGGAGGCGGCGAACATATTCTGGTCGCTCTTTGGACGGGATCCGGCGGCAGTGTTGGCGCAGATTGACGCGATGCCGGACGGCGAGATGCGGCGGAAGGCTATCGACCGCGTCATCGATCATTGGGCCCGCCACGATCCCTGGGGGGCGAAGGCGTGGATGGAGCAGCGGGTGACGCCGGAGCACCTGTTGTCGGCGCAGATCGAGCTGGGCGAGTCGTGGGCGCGGGTGGATCCGGCTGGGGCGGTCGCCTGGTTTCTGGACCTCCCGCCAGAGCAGCAAAAGGGGGAGATCTTCGACCGCGTGCTGCGGCGCTGGATGCAGTATGACGGCGGCGCTTGCGGGGAGTGGTTGCGGGCGCAGCCACCGTCGCCCCTGCTGGACCGGATCCGGGCCGAGCGGGCGTCGTGGGTTGTGCGCCGCGATCCGGCGGAGGCGGTGCAGACGGTCCGCCAGATCCACGACCCGCGGCGGCGGGCGCAGGTGGAGGAACAGGTGGTCTGGGAGTGGTACCGCCTGGACCGCGGCGCGGCCCTGAACTACGCCCTCCATGAAGGTGGCTTGGGCGAGGCGGCGCGACAGCGCCTGATCGAACGAGCGCGGAAAGATGCGGAGCGCGAGGCGGCGGGCGGGCGGCGCTGATCAGGCCGCCTTCGCCGCGTCGCCTTCGCCGAACCGCACCAGCCGACCGCTGTTGAACACCACCATCAGCGTGCCGGCGTTGTGCAGCACAGCCGCCAGGATCGGCGAGATCCGTCCGGCCCCGGACAGCGCCATTCCGCCGAAAATGAACCCGACCCCCACGACGATGTTCTGCAACACGATGCGGCGCGCTTGGCGGGACAGGCGGAACAGCAGCGGGATGCGGAGCAGGTCGTTGTTCATCAGGGCGACCGTGGCGCTGTGCAGCGCGATGTCGCTGCCGGCCGCGCCCATCGCGATGCCCGTGTCGCCGGCGGCCAGCGCCGGCGCGTCGTTGACGCCATCCCCGACCACGGCGGCACGGAGACCCGCACGCCGGATTTCCGCGACGAACTCTGCCTTGGCATCCGGCAGGCAGCCGGCCCGGTACTCGTCGCAGCCGATCTGCTCGGCCACCCGGCGCGCGGCGGCGTCGCGGTCCCCCGTCACCATCGCGATGCGCCGCACCTTGAGGTCGCGAAGGCGGCGGATCGCCTCGGCGGCGGTCGGCCGGACCTCATCGTCCAGTCCGATCCACCCGAGGTAACGCCCGTCGGCGGCTACGTGGACCAGGCTGAGGGCGGCGGCCGCGCCGCCGGGGGCTTCCGCGGGGACGGACACGCCGCACTGGACCAGCCATTCGGCGCGGCCGCAGACGATTCGGGCCGACCCGACCATGGCGCGCACGCCCATTCCCGGCTCGTCGTGGGTCTCGGAGGGGCTGGCCACCTCCACGCCGCTTTCCCGGGCCAGCCGGACAATGGCTCGGGCGGCGGGGTGGGGGCTGTAGGCCTCGGCGCCCGCGGCCGCGGCGAGCAGCTCCGAGGGGCGCACTCCGTCGCGCGGCGCCAGGCGCGAGACCGCCAGTTCGCCCGCCGTCAGCGTCCCCGTCTTGTCGAAGACGACCGCGGTCGTCCGCCCGACGGCTTCGAGGTCCGCAACATTGCGCACCAGGATGCCCGCGCGGGAGGCGGCGGACAGGGCCGCGACCATCGCCGTCGGGGTGGCCAGAACCAGCGCACACGGGCAGGCCACCACCAGCAACGCGACGACGCGGTCCCAGTCGCCGGTGAAAAACCAGGTCAGCGCAGCGACGGAGAGCACCATCGGCGTGTAGTGGCCGACGTACCGGTCGATCATCGTGGTGAACGGAAGGCGCGTGCGCTCGGCTTCGAGAATCAGCGCCCGGACGCGCCCGAGGGTGGTGTCCTCGCCCGTCCTCGAGACCTCAACCTCGACGGCTCCGGTGAGGTTCTGCGTGCCAGCAAAGACTTCGTCGCCGGGCCCCTTTTCGGCCGGGAGCGATTCGCCGGTGATCGTCGCCTCCTGGAGGGCAGTACGGCCGGAGGCGACGCGGCCGTCGGCCGGGACCAGGTCGCCTGGCCGAAGGCGGATGCGGTCACCGGCGTGCAGCCGGTGGGCGGGGACCTCCTCTTCCGAACCGTCGGGGGCGATTCGTCGGGCGGTGGTCGGCGTCATGCGGACGAGGCCTTCGATGGCGCGAAAGGCTCCGGCGGCTGTGCGGCTTTCGATGACCATCGAAATGAGCATTAAAAACGCGATGGTCCCCGCGGACCGAAAATCTCCGCCGGCCATCGCCGCCAGGACGGCGATGGCAACGAGTTCGTCCATGTGCACGTGCCCGTGGCGGAGGTCGTGGACGGCGGTCCGGAGGATGGGGATGGCGAGCATCACCGCTCCCACGGCCGCGGCGAGGTGACCAACTAGGGGGTCGTCGGGCATCCACCATGGGGCGACGTAGCCGGCCGCGACGAAGGCGGCCGCCGCGAGGACCCATAACAACAGGCCCTCGGCCTGCTTGGGCGCGTCGGCCTCGGTCGGCTCAGTTCTGCGGGAGGTCTGCATGTGCCTCTGGCGTCACTTCGGGCCCAATCCACAGTCGCAATTCTTGACGCCCGTCGGCGGACGGGCGAAGGACATACACGGCGGCCGCCCGACGGAGTCCTTCCCGAACCGCGTCCTGCCATAACATGCCCGCGACCAGTGCCGGATGCTCCGCGTACCGCACGCGGAGCCGGCGGACCTGTTCGGCCGCGGCGGCGGCCGTGGCGATCCAGCGGTCGCGTTCCGCAGCGGCCAGCGCCTCGCGGCGGGCAGCCTCGCCCTCGGCCCGCGCGGCTGTCTGGACGGCATATTTGCGCGCCTCCTCCACCGCCGCGCTCCTCTCCTGGCCCGCCCGGTTCACGTCGTCGAACGCGGCGGCGACCGCGGCCGGCGGTGCCATCTCCACCGCCTCGACACGCTCGATCCGCACACCCAGACGCCGCACCGCGGGGCGGTCCCGCAGGGCGGCTTCGATGCGGGTACGGACCCCTTCCAGGTCAGTCCGCATCAATGCGTCAATCTCGACGGCGGCCGCGGCGTGGACCGCCGCCCTCATCAGCTCGTTCGAAAGAGCGGCCTCGGGGGCGGCGTCGGCCAGCAGCCACGCGCCCGCGTCCTCGATCGTGTAGCGCAATCCCCATCGAGCCCGGACGAGGTTGGCGTGCGCCGTGAGAAATCCGTGGCGCCACAGATCATCCTCCTCAGCCGGCGCGCCGACGGGCGGACGGGGAGGGGTGCCAGCGGCCAGTAGACGGACGCGGCCGGCCTCGATGCGCCGTACCTCGGCCAAGGGACGGGGGAGGGTCCAGTGCACGCCAGGCCCCCAAATCGCGTTCGCGCCTGCGGGCCGGCGGCCGAGGACCAAAGCCACCCCCTGTTCGCGCGGCCCGAGGATGTGGACGCCGGACAACAGGTACGCCGGCACCAACGCAATCATGACCCCTCGAAGGAGGCGGGCCGCCAGCGCAAGCGCGGCCGCCGCGGCCGGCTGGCCGGCATCGGAAGTCGTTCGAACCGGATCGTCCATGGTCATGGCGCGGAGGCGGCGCGGGCAGGCGCCGCACCGGTCAGTCCGCCGTCGGCCGGCGGACGGCTGAGAAGATCGAACGGCGGCGTGTCGGTGCCCAGAATCACGGTCGATCGCCGTCCCAACATCTCCTGGAAGGCCTCGAGTTTGCGCAGGAAGAGGGCCAGATCCGGATCGGCGTCCAGGACGCGAAAGTGCTCGGCCGCCAGAGCGTCGCCCTCCGCGCGCAACCGCAGGGCAGCGGCGTCGGCTTCGGCGAGCCGCTTCTCTCGCAGGCTGTCGGCCTCCGCGCGGATGCGCGCGGCCTCGGCTTCGCCGGCGGCGCGCTGCGCCTCGGCCACGGCCCGCCGTTCGGCCCGCATCCGCTCGAACACCTTGTCCAGGATCGCGGGCGGAAGTCCGAGGGCGCGGACGCCGACGGTCTCGATGGCAATCCCGTACCGTTCCATCGCCT
>CAKZPT010000104.1 GCA_937139365.1 uncultured bacterium
CGGGAACGGCTGATCGACGAGGCCCTGCAGGCGGCCCGCGAGGCCGAGGCCCGCTTCGAGGAGCGGCGTGCCGAGATCCGTGCGCCCTTCATCCGCGAGGCCGAGGCGCGTGCCGAACAGGCCGTGGCCGAGGTCGCGCGCAAATCCGAGGAACGAAGCCGCAGCCTGCGCGAGCAGGCCGCGCGTCATGAAGAGGAGGCCATCGCCGCAGCACTCGGTCTGCTGCTGGACCCACGTCGCTGACATCCACCCGGATCGTCCATCGGTCTGTAGCTCGGGCCTCTGCCCGACGCTTCGACCTGAAGGCCGGCCTAAAACCCCTTGATTCAGACGGAGCCGATCTCCCGATGGTCAAGCCGGGATCAAAAAAAGCAGCCCCACAGCCATGTCTGCCTACCTCAACACCCGCGTCAGCCTCTACAGCGAGCGACTCTGGACGGATGAGCAGTTCTCCCGGCTCATCCGCATCCCCCATGCCGAAGTACCGGAAAGCCTGACCCGGCGCGGACTGGGAGCCTTGGCCCGGGGGTATGGCGGCTCTGACCCCCTTTCGCTCGAGGGCAGGATCATCGCCCAGCTGCTGGACGAGACCCGGGTCCTGGTACGGCCGTTGACCGGGCCGGATCGCCAGTTCATCATCTACTGGACCCACCGCTTCGAGGTCTCCAACGTCAAGACCCTGCTGCGCGCCAAGATGGCCGGCGAGCGCTTTACCAGCCTGGTCCCCCGGCTCATCGACATGGGTCCCTTCGCCCGCCTCGACCTGGAGGACCTGGTGCATGCCGATGACGTGATGGAGCTGTTCCGGCGTCTCGAGCACACGCCCTATGCGGACATCGTGCGCCACGCCCGCCGTGCCTTCGAGGAGAGTCACGATCCCTTCATCCTGGATGCCACACTGGACCGGGCCTACTACGAGGGCCTGGTGCACCGGGCCCAGCCCATCGAGGCGGCTGCCGGCAAGCCGATGCGCGACCTGATGGCCAGCATCATCGACCGCACCAATCTGGTCTGGCTCCTGCGTTACCGTTTCAACTACGATCTACCACCGGCGCGCGTCTATTATTTGTTGGTCGGTGGGCATTACCGGTTTCAGGCTGAGTTACTGCAAAGACTCGTGACCCAGACCAGCGTCGAGTCGGTCATCGCCGCGCTGCCACCGGCCCTCGGCCGGACACTGGGCGGCGCCCGCAGCATCATGGAGGTGTTCTGCAGCCTGGAGGCGGAGGCCGCCGAGCGGGCCCGCCAGGTGTTGCACTCCGCCGCCTATCCCCTGGCGCGCGCCTTTGCCTACCTGATCCTCCGTGAGCGGGATCTGCGCAGGGTGCGCGTCGTCCTTCGGGGGCGCCATCTGCGCCTGTCCGATGATGCCGTCGAGCAGGCCCTGGGCCATACGGCCTGCGGAGTCGCCTGACCATGTTCCGCGCCCGGCCTCTCAACCATGTCACCCTCTGGTGCCTGGCCAGCGAGGCGCCGGACGTCGCCCTGCTGCTCGCCAGTCATGGCGTCTTCGACCCGGTGGCGGAGGAGGACGCGGTCCTGCCCGACAACCCGGCCGAGGTCTATCGGGACGTTTTTCTCGAGGCCGATGCCCGGCTGTCCAGGATCCTGGAGCAATGCGGCATGCAGGCTGAGGTGTCCCTCCCCGCCGATGCCGTCGCCCCCAGCCTGGCGGAACTCCAGGAGATCAACGACTGGCTGCGGGAAACGTGGCAGGTCTGTTCCCGCTGCAAGGAGTCCGAGCTGCGGGTGGAGGAGGACAGGCGCCGTCTGGCCGGTCTCAAGGAGACCTATGCCCGGCTCCAGCGTCTCAATCTGGACCCATCCCGACTGCTGCGGCCGGATTCGCTGCTGGATGCCCGCCTGGGACAGGTGCCCTCGGCCAATGTCAGACGGCTCCGGGAGGCCCTGGCCCTGGCCGGTTACGTGCTCTCGCCCTTCGACCACGCGGAGGGGCAGACCTTCGCCGTGGTGGCCGGCCCGCGCCGGGAGGGCGAGGGTATCGGCGGGCTGCTGTCCCAGGCCGGCTGGCGGGAGTTGCCCGTGCCGGCGGAGCTGCAGACCCACCCTGAAGCCGCCCGCGAGTACATCGAGCAGGAGGAACGCCGCCTGGAGGCGGCAGCAGGCATCCACCGCCAGGAGCGCGTGCAGAACATGATCCAGTTCGGCGAGCGGGTGCGGGACGCGTCCATCCGGCTCGCCCTTGCCCGCCCCCTGGCCGAGGCGGCCGGCGCCGGCCTGCGTGGCCGACGGCACTTGGCCGTGTTCAAGGGTTGGGTGCCGAGACGCGCCATGGACGCCGTCCGGGCGGCTCTGGAGGAGCGCTTTCATGGCCGCTACTGGATGGCGGTGCGCGAACCCGCACGGGACGAACTGGATCGTGTGCCCTCCCTGCTCAGTTATCCGCGCTGGCTGCGACCTTTCCTGCCCCTGGTGCGCAGTTATGGCGTACCGCGCTATGGCGAGTTCGACCCGGCCCTGCTGTTCGCCATCGCCTATGTCTTGCTCTTTGGGGCCATGTTCGGCGACGTCGGCCATGGCGCGGTGATCATGTTGCTCGCCTCGTTCCTGCGAGGCAGATGGAACTGGCTGCGGGTGGTGGGCATGACCGCCGGGGCCGCCTCCGTCCTGTTCGGTTTCATCTACGGCAGCGTGTTCGGCTACGAGGAATGGATCCATCCCCTCTGGCAGTCCCCCCTGCACGACCCCGGCCACATGCTGGCCCTGGCGGTGGGGGTGGGGGTGGGTTTCATCTGCCTCACCCTGGTGCTCAATACCTACAACCGGTTCATGGCCGGCCGCCCATGGGATGCCCTGCTGGGGGGCGGCGGGTTTGCCGGCCTGGTGTTGTACCTGGCCATGGCCAGTGGCCTCTACAGCTTGTTCACGGGCGATGGCTTCGGCTCGGGCAAAGGAGCGGTTGCCACTGCAGCGCTGCTCATCATCGCCGCCTACACCTGGGCCGAGACCCATGCCAAACCAGGCGAGCGGGCGCTGATCACCGTCATCGAAACCCTGGAGACGGCCACCAACCTGTTCGCCAATACCCTGTCCTTCCTGCGGGTGGCGGCCTTCAGCCTGAACCACGTCGCCCTGGCCCTGGCAGTGTTCACCCTGGCGGCCGGCATGTCCGTGGCCGGCCATTGGCTGACCATACTGCTGGGCAATGTGGTCATCATCGTCCTGGAAGGCGGCATCGTCGCCATCCAGGCCCTGCGGCTCATGTACTACGAGGGTTTCTCACGCTTCTTCAGCGGCAGCGGGGTGGAGTTCTCTCCGCTGCGGTTGCAGCGGGGTGTGGAGTTAGGGGTGAGGAGTTAGGCGTTGATGAGGGGGGCATCCCCTCACCGATTCGACAGAAAGGAGAATTTATGAACTGGCTGATTGCATCGATGGGATTGAGCATGGCGGCCCTCGTCGCCATGGGGGTCTATCTGGAGCTGCGCCGCCGGCAAGGTGCCAAGGCCCTGCCCCGCTGGATCAAGGGGGGCGTGCTGGCCAATCTGCTCGTCTTTGCGTTCGGAGTGGCCGGTGTCCTGTTCCTGGGGATGCAGGATGTGCTGGCCCGGGAAACGGCAGGCACGGCCAAGGAGATCAGCGAAGCGCTCGGCCTGGCCCTGATCGGTATCGGGCTGCCCACGGGACTCGCCGCCATCGGCGCCGGCGTCGCCCTGGGGCCGGTGGGATCGGCCGCCCTGGCGGTGATCGCCGAGAAGCCGGAGATGTTCGGCCGCACCCTGATCTATCTGGGGCTGGCCGAGGGGATCGCCATCTACGGCCTGGTCATGTCCATCCTGCTGCTGGGCAGGATCTAGGGCCAGGGGAGAGGCGTGAGACGCGAGGCGGAAAGGCCGTCTGCAGGCGCGCGTCTGGTGGTGCTGGGCAGCGCGGGGCTCACCGAGGGCTTCAGCCTGATCGGCGCCGAGGTCTACCCGGATGCCGACCATGCCATGGTGGAGCAGGTCCTCGGCAAGCTGGCCGCCGAGGGGGCCGAGGCACTGGTGCTCCTGGAGGGGGGGCTGGCCCATGGCGGCGGGGAGTGGCTGAACCGCCTGCGCAACGAGGGCGGCCGCATCGTGGTGACCGAGCTGCCACCGCTGGCTGCACCGCAGGACTACGCCCCGGCGGTAGACGAGGTCGTGCGCATGGTGCTGGGTCCTGAGGCATTGAAGACGGTGACGGGGGAAGGGGGAGTAGGGATTTGACATGGAAACCGACGTACAAGTCAGTCAACTGGAACAGGCACTGCTCAGACAGGCGGAGGGCCTGGCGCGCGAGGCGCTGAAGAATGCGGAGGCCACCCGCGCACGCATCCTCGGCGAGACCGAGGAGCGCATCAAGCTCAGGGAGGAGCGGGAGATCCTGGCCGCCAACGCCGAGGCCGAGCGCATGGTGCGCCGGCGAGTACAGGCGGCCGAAACCAAGCGGGCGGCGGAGTTCGACCGGTTGCGCTGGGTGCTCACCGAGGCGGTGCTGTCGCAGGTGCAAAACGCCCTGCAGGGGCTGGTGCAGGACATGGACCGCTACCGGCCGGTGCTCGCGGGCATGTTGACCGAGGCGGCGAGACAGTTGCCGCCGGGCGATCTGGTGGCGGAGGTCAACGCCCTCGACCATGAACGTCTGAAACCGGGATGGGAGGACTTCGTCGCAGCGGCAGCACCCGGACGCAGGGTGGAGCTGAGCACCCTGCCTCACCCGAGTGTGGGCGGCGTCCTGGTGCGTCTGGCCGACAACCGGGCGCGCGTGGATCAGACCCTCGAAGCGCGCCTGGAGCGCCTGCGCGAGCAGATGGCCCAGGTGGTCATGGAGCGCCTGTTTGCGAGCGCGCCGGACCTGGGGACTTTGGTGCACGGATGACAGAAGTCAGGGATCAGGCATCGGACATGCACCCGATCCACAAGTGAGGACAGCATGGGCAGGATCGTCGAAATCAACGGACCCATCGTCCGGCTCGAGCTGCCGCAGACGGTGATCGGTGAGCAGGTGCGGGTCGGGGCCCTGGGGCTCACGGGTGAGGTCATCGGCCGCGACGGCGACACGGCGCTCGCGCAGATGTACGAGAACACCGAGGGTCTGCGCCCCGGTGAAGCGGCCGAGGGGCTGGGCCATGCGCTGTCCGTGGAACTGGGGCCGGGACTGCTCAATGCCATCTTCGACGGCGTACAGCGTCCCCTGTCGGCGGTGCGCGCGAAAAGCGGCGACCGTATCGCGCGCGGCGTGGAGGTGCCTGCCCTGCCGCGTGAACGGCGCTGGGCCTTTCGGCCCCAGGCGCGCCACGAGGCAGGCACGCGCCTGGAGGGGGGCGACGTGCTGGGCACGGTGCAGGAGACCGCGAGCATTGAGCACCGCATCCTGGTGCCGCCCGATGTGCAGGGCGAACTGCTGGAGATTGCCCCCGCGGGCGAATACACGGTGGACGAGACCATCGCCCGCGTCCGGGTGCGCGACGGCAGCGTCCGCAAGCTCTCCCTGTCACACCGCTGGCCGGTGCGCACGCCGCGACCCTTCCGGCGCCGCGACCACGCGGTCAAGCCGCTGATCACCGGGCAGCGCATCCTGGACACCTTCTACCCCCTGCTCAAGGGCGGCAAGGCCGCCATCCCCGGCCCGTTCGGCGCCGGCAAGACCATGCTGCAGCAGCAGATCGCGCGCTGGTGCAACGCCGAGATCGTGATCTACGTCGGCTGTGGCGAGCGCGGCAACGAACTGACGGACGTGCTCGAGTTCATGCCCGAGCTCAAGGACCCGCACACCGGCCGACCGCTGATGGAGCGCACCCTGCTGGTGGCCAACACCTCCAATATGCCGGTGGTGGCGCGTGAGGCCTCCATCTACGTCGGCATCACCATCGCCGAATACTTCCGCGACCAGGGCTACGACGTGGTCATGGTCGCCGATTCCACCAGCCGCTGGGCCGAGGCCTTGCGCGAGGTGGCCGGGCGGCTCGGGCAGATGCCGGTGGAGGAGGGCTATCCGGCCTATCTGGGCTCGCGTCTGGCCTCCTTTTACGAGCGTGCCGGGCGGGTGGAGACCCTCTCCGGCGGTCACGGCTCGGTCACCCTGATCGGTGCCGTCTCCCCGCCCGGCGGCGACTTCTCCGAGCCGGTCACCAGCCATACCAAGGAGATCATCCAGACCTTCTGGGCCCTGTCCAAGGAGCTGGCCGACGCCCGCCACTACCCCGCGGTGGACTGGCTGGAGAGTTTCTCCGGCTATGTGCCTTCGGCGGCGAAATGGTGGGCCGAGAACGTCGATCCGGGCTGGGAAGCGGCGCGCAGCGAGGCCCTGGAACTACTCACCGAATCCGAGGAGCTGCAGCGCATCGTCAACCTAGTGGGGGTCGAGGCCCTGTCCAGCGAGCAGCGCTGGACCCTGGAGGCCGCCGGGCTCATCAAGGAGGGCGTCTTGCAGCAGTCCGCCACCGACGAGGTCGACAGTTTCGCCTCCCCCGAGAAGCAGTATGTCCTGCTGGACGCCATGTTGCAGATTCGCGCCCAGGGCATGCGTCTCGTCAAACTGGGCGCCCCGGTCAGACGCCTGCTGCAGCTGCCCCTGCTCGCCCAGGCCCGGCGCTGGAAGAGCCAGTACCCCTCGGAGGAGATGGCCGCGCTGCGGGCCCAGATCGCCGAGATCCCGGGCATCTTCGAGCGCGTGGCGCTGGAATACGCCGAGCGGACGGTGGAGTGAGGCCAGCTCACATGACGCCGTCTGCGCTGTCGATGTTTCCCGGCACTTCAAGCAGGTGAGCAGATGAAAAACGTCGAATACCGCACCGCCACCTCCGTCCAGGGCGGGCTGATCGTCATGGGCGGCGTACCGGGCGTGGCAGCCGGCACGCGGGTGAGCCTGCGCGACCATGCCGGCCGGCTGCGCAACGGTCTGGTCATCCGGGTTTCGGATGAGGCCGTCCTGGTCGAGGTGTTCGAGGGCACCGAGGCGCTCGACCTGGAACGCACCTGGGTGCGTTTCCTGGACGAGCCCTTTCGCCTACCCCTGTCGCGGGACATCATGGGCCGCATCTTCAACGGCGCCGGCCAGCCGCGGGACGGACGCCCGCCCATCATCTCGGCCGAGCGCCGCAACATCAACGGCGAGGCCCTCAATCCCGCGGCGCGCGCCTATCCGCGGGAATTCATCCAGACGGGGCTTGCCGCCATCGACGGCATGAACTCGCTCACCCGCGGCCAGAAGCTGCCCATCTTCTCCGGCGGCGGACTGCCGCACAACCGGGTGGCGGCGCAGATCGTGCGCCAGGCCAAGCTCCTGGGCGAGGAGGCCTCGGACTTCGTGGTCGTGTTCGCCGCCTTCGGCGTGTCCAGCACCGACGCCCGCTTCTTCCAGGAGAGCTTCGAGGACTCAGGGGTGCTCAACCGGGTGGTCATGTTCCTCAACCTCGCCGACGAACCGGTCATCGAACGCCTGCTCACCCCGCGCGCGGCGCTCACCGCCGCCGAGTACCTGGCCTACGACCTGGACTACCACGTGCTGGTGGTGATGACCGACATGACCGCCTACGCCGAGGCCCTGCGCGAGGTGGCGGTGCTGCGCGGCGACGTGCCGGCGCGCAAGGGCTATCCCGGCTATCTCTATTCTGATCTGGCCGAGATCTACGAGCGTGCCGGGCGCATCCGCGACCGGCGCGGCTCCATCACCCTGATCCCGGTGCTGTCCATGCCCTCGGACGACATCACCCACCCGATTCCGGACCTCACCGGCTACATCACCGAGGGCCAGATCGTGCTCTCGCGCGATCTCCACAACCAGGGCGTCTATCCGCCGGTGGCCGTGCTGCCCTCGCTCTCCCGCCTGATGAAGGACGGCATCGGCAAGAACTACACGCGCGAGGACCACCCGCACGTGGCCAGCCAGCTCTTCGCCAGCTATGCCAAGGCCCTGGAGGTGCGCGGCCTGGCCGCCATCATCGGCGCCGAGGAGCTATCCGAGGCCGACCGCCGTTTCCTCGAGTTCGCCGACGCCTTCGAGCGCCGCTTCATCGGCCAGGGCGAGGACGAGGACCGCAGCGTCTACGAGACCCTCAACCTGGCCTGGGACCTGCTCTCCATGCTGCCGCCGGAGGCCCTGATCCGGGTCTCGGAGGAAGAACTGGCCAAGTACCACAAGTGGCAGGCGGTGCCGTAGGTGGCCATGAGGGGTGAGCAACCGTGTCTCTCGTCAAGCGATTTTCGGGTTCCAGGGGGCATTGTTTCTGATCATGGCATTCATGATG
>CAKZPT010000105.1 GCA_937139365.1 uncultured bacterium
AATGGTTGTCCCCGCCCCGTCGCCGGCGACGAAAGAAGTCCGCCGAATGAACAACTTTACGCACCGGGCGCAACAGGTGTTGCGGCTGGCCCAACAGGAGGCCGAGCGGTTCAACCACGGATACGTGGGCACCGAGCATCTGCTCCTTGGTCTGGTCGCCCTGGGGCAGGGGGTCGCCGTGTCGGTGCTGCAAAAGATGGGCGTCGAGCTGGAGACCCTCCGCCTCGAGGTAGAGAAGGCCGTCGGCGTGGGCCCGGAGACCAAGACGATCGGCAACATCCCATTCACGCCCCGGGTGAAGAAGGTGCTGGCGCTGGCCGGCAGCGAGGCCCGGGCGCTGAACCACTCGTACGTGGGCACCGAGCACATCTTGCTGGGACTGCTGCGCGAGGGAGAGGGCGTCGCGGCCCGTATCCTGAAGAATCTGAACGTGGATCTGGAGAAGACCCGCATCGCCATTATGCGGGAGCTCGATCCCGACTACGAGCCGGGGGCCGCCCCCGCGGCGGAGGGCGAGTCCGACGCCGGCGAGGCCGAGCTGTTCGGGCCATCCGCGCCGGCCCAGGCGCCCGGCCGGAAGGCCAAGACGCCGGCGCTGGGCACGTTTGGCCGCGACCTGACCGAGCTGGCCGCCAAGGACGCCCTCGACCCTGTGATCGGCCGGTCGGCCGAGATCGAACGGGTCATCCAGATTCTCTGCCGCCGCACGAAGAACAACCCCGTGCTCATCGGCGAGGCGGGCGTCGGCAAGACCGCGATCGTCGAGGGATTGGCGCGGGCCATCGCCGCCGGGGACGTCCCCGAACTGCTGCGCGATAAGCGCGTCATCACGCTCGACCTCGCCCTGATGGTCGCCGGCACGAAGTACCGCGGCCAGTTCGAGGAGCGGCTCAAGGCCGTGATGGACGAGATCCGGCGGGTGCGCAACGTGATCCTCTTCATTGACGAGATGCACATGCTCGTCGGCGCCGGATCGGCCGAGGGCGCGATGGACGCGGCGAACATCATCAAGCCCGCCCTCTCCCGCGGCGAGATCCAGTGCATCGGCGCCACCACCCTCGCCGAGTATCGGAAGTTCGTCGAAAAGGACGCCGCCCTTGAACGGCGATTCCAAATCGTGATGGTCCGCGAGCCCACCGTCGAAGAGACCGTGCTGATCTTGCAGGGCCTCCGTAGCCGGTACGAGCAGCACCACCACGCCACCTTTAGCGACGAGGCCCTCCGCTTGGCGGCGGAGCTCTCCGCCCGCTACCTCAGCGACCGCTTCCTGCCCGACAAGGCGATCGACGTGATCGACGAGGCCGGCGCCCGCGCACGCATCCGGACCATGACGCGCCCTCCGGAAATCCGAGACCTCGAACAGCGCGTCGAGGAGGCCCGCCGCGGCAAGGAGGCCGCCAGCGCTCGGCAGGACTTCGAGCTGGCCGCCCGCCTTCGCGACGCCGAGCGCACCGCCCGGGAACAGCTCGAGGCGAAGATCGAGGCGTGGCGCCGCAGCCGGGACGCGACGATCGTGCCGGTGGACACCGACGACATCCTCCACGTCATTGCCAAGTGGACCGGCATCCCCGTCACCCGGATGGAGGAGCAGGACATGGCCCGGCTCCTCCGCATGGAGGCGGAGTTGTCGAAGACGGTCATCGGACAGGCCGAGGCCGTCGCCGCCATCGCCAAGGCGTTGCGCCGGTCCCGGGCCGACCTCAAGGATCCCCGACGGCCGATCGGCTCCTTCGCGTTCCTGGGCCCGACCGGCGTTGGGAAGACCCTGCTGGCCAAAGCCCTGGCCGAGTTCATGTTCAACGACGCCGACGCGCTAATCCAGATCGATATGTCCGAGTACATGGAGAAATTCAGCTCGTCGCGTCTGGTCGGCTCGCCCCCTGGCTACGTCGGCTACGAGGAGGGCGGCCAGCTCACCGAAAAGGTCCGCCGCCGCCCGTATTCCATCGTCCTCTTCGACGAGGTGGAGAAGGCGCACCCGGACGTGATGCACATGTTGCTGCAGATCCTCGAGGAGGGAAAGCTCACGGACGGGCTGGGCCGCACGGTGTCGTTCAAAAACACCATCATCATCCTGACCTCGAACCTCGGCGCGGAGTTCACGCGGAAGGGGGCGTCGCTCGGGTTCGGCGCCGGCGACCAACGGGAGGACTACGAGTCGCTGAAGCAGAAAATGCTCGACGAGGCCCGCCGCGTGTTCAAACCGGAGCTGATCAACCGCATTGACGAAATGATCGTATTCCGGCCCCTCGGGCGCGAGGACATCGTCCAGATTCTGGATCTTGAGACCGACAAGGTGCGCCAGCGCCTGGCCGCGCGGCGGATCGAACTGAAGCTGACGCCGGAGGCCCGCGATTTCCTGATCGCCAAGGGCTTCAATCCGCAGTTTGGGGCCCGGCCCATGCGCCGCGCCGTTGAGCGGTACCTGGAGGATCCGCTCGCCGAATTCATCCTGCGGGGCAACCTGCAGGGCGAGCTGATCGAGGTGCGGGTTGAGGGCGACCGCCTCGTCTTCGTCCAGCCCGCCGGCACCGCCGCCGGCTGAACCGATGGCCGACGCGCCACCCTCCGCGGGAATCGGTCGTTTGATGCGGATCGCCCTCGGATGGTTTCCGTCCCTTCCCCTCCCGGCGGCCCTCGGCCTTGGCCGTGCGCTCGGCCGCTTTCTAGGCGGGGGATTGCGCTACCGCCGCGGCGAGGCCGCCGCCGCCATGCGCCGCAGTCTGCCGGGGATGGACGCGGCGGCCGTGCAGCGGGTCCTCGATGAAATGTACGAGAACATCGGCCTGTCCTTCGCCGAATCGCTTTGGCTAACCCCGGGGCGGATCGAGGACTACCTCCGCCAGCGCGTGCGTTTCGAGCGGTTGGAGGTGGCGCAAACCGCTCGCTCCGAGGGGCCGGGGGCGCTGGTCCTGACCGCCCACACCGGCAACTTCGACCTGCTTTGCCGCGCCGCGCCGGCATTGGGATTTCCGCTGACGATCATTGCAAAACGATTGCGCAGCGCAACGTGGGACGCGGAGGTGCGACGCCGATGGGCGGAGTTCGGCGTGCGCGTCCTCCCGCCGCGGGGAGCCTACCGCGAATGCCTGCGCTCCCTGCGCCGCGGGGAGCTGGTCGGGTTCATGCTCGACCAGAACATGACACGCGACGAAGGCGTGTTCGTCGAGTTCTTCGGCCGGCCGGCCTGCACCACGCCCGGCCTGGCGCACCTGTCGGCCCACTCCGGCGCGCCGGTCGTTCCGGTGTTCATGGAACGCCTGCCTGCCGGCCGCCATGCCCTCCGCGTCGGCGAGCCGATGTCCCCGCCGGCGCGCGATGCCGACTCCATCGTCGCCGCCACCCAGGCGTACACGCGCGTGATCGAGGACTGGGTTCGCGCCCATCCCGGCCAGTGGATCTGGATCCATCGCCGCTGGAAGACTCGCCCGGAGCCCGCGCCGACGGCGGTCGGAGGCGCGGCGTGATTGGCCGGTGGACGGACCGCGCGGTGCTCGCGTTGGCCACCGGCGGCGGGCTGGGCTGCCTGCCGTGGGCGCCGGGCACGTGGGGAACCCTCCCCGGCGTGGGGCTCGTGGTCGCGCTTTGGCCAGTGTGCAGGGGCTGCCTTGCATGGCAGGCGATGCTTGCGATCCTCTTGCCGCTGGCCGTCGTCCCCGTCTGCGGCCGCGCGGAACGGCTGTTCGGCCGCTGCGACGACCGGCGCATCGTCGCCGATGAATGGGCTTCCTTCCCGCTGGCGATGGTCGGGCTGCCGGTCACCCGGGCCGAGTGGTGGATCGTGCCCCTCGCCTTCGCGGCGGCGCGTTGGCTCGTCATCCTCAAGCCGTGGCCGGCTGGCCGGGCCCAGCGGCTGCCGGGGGGATGGGGGGTGATCGCCGACGACGTGGCGGCCAACCTGTACGCGCTCGTTTTCGTGCACGTCGTGGTGGCCGCCGTCCGCCGTTGGACCTGACGGCCCGGTCGGTCAACCGGAGGACAGCGCGCGGTTCATCCGCTCGATCGCCTCGTCGATCTCGGCGACGCTCTTGAAGCCGATCGTGATCGCGTCGACCTCCGACAGCGACATCGCGAAGCGGATGGACTTCTCGCGGTCCGCCGGGTCGCGGAAATCCCCGTTGCCGATGATCTTCATTCCGATCACGCCATGCCCGTTGCGGCGCATGACCCGGATCTGCTCGAGCACCGGGGCGATGTCCGTGCCCGAGCCGCCGACCTTCATATCCGGCCCGTCGATGTGCCGGGACTGCGGGTTGATCCGGACGAGGTTGACTTGGACCCACGGGGATTCGGCCGCCGGTTTGAGGGCCGGCAGCGAATGGCACGAGACGCCCTTCGAACGCACCTTCTTCTTCGCGATGGCCTCGTCGATGGCGTCCATCAGCCTCTTCTGGTCGTCGAGCCAGGTGTTGGTGACCTGGCAGTGCACCAGGAGGCAGTCGATGTAGTCGGTGCGGTAGGTGGCCAGCAGCTCGTCGATCACGGCGGCGGGGTTCTCGGGCCGCCCGCCGATCTTCGTGAGCAGGAACACCTTCTCGCGCGGCAGGGGGGCGATCGCGTCTGCGATCCACGGAAGCGTCCGGTAGCTCTTTGCGCAGTCGAAGTAGGTGATGCCCCGGTCGAACGCCTCGCGCACCAGGCAGTTGAAGGCCTCCTGGCCGAGTTCGAACTGGATGCGGCCACCGTTGGAGCCGGTGCCCATGCCGAGGCGGCTCAGCTTCAGGCCGGTGTTTCCCAGCGGGACGAGGTCGGTTGCGGTGCGTTTGGGCGTGGCCGCCGGTGCAGCGGTCGCTCCGGCCAGCGCGGCGGCGGATCGGACGAGGAATTCCCTACGGTTGATGGAGGACAGCCTCATGGCCGCGTCTGCGAGGGCGCCGCGTCGGCACTCGCCGTGCGCCGCAGGGCGGCGGCCATGCCGAACAGGAGCATGTAGGTCATCAGCACGGTGCCCGCCCCAAAGTTATACTCGACCACGCCGTTCATCAAGAGGCCGATCGTCGCGGACCAGGTGCCTCGCGCAAGGGCGGATTCGGCAGCATCCGTCGACGGCCCAGAGCGGCGGACATTGCTCGCCATCAAGACCAGGGCATGCGCCATCCATGCCGCCCATGTGGCCAGACCGATCCATCCGGTTTCCGCCAGCACCTGCAGGGCGTTGTTGTGCAGGTGATTGAGCTTCGCCTCGATGGCCGGGACCACGCGGCGCAATTCGTAGTTGCGCATCGCCCCGAAGCCGATGCCCCAAGGGGCTTTGCGGATCAGCTCGGGCGCGGCGCGGGTCCACAGCTCCCATCGTCCACCGCCCAGAAAGAGGTCGCGCGATGCGGTTGCGAGCCGGTCTCGTACCGGTGGCAGCGCCGCCAGTACGGCGGCGACAAGAGATGCGGCGGCAAGATGACGCCGACGAAACACGGCGGGGCCCAGCGCCGCCATCCCCGCCACCGTCGCTGCCCAGACCCCGCGCTTGAAGTGCAACAGAATTCCAAGCCCGGCGACGGCCGCCAACGGGCCGCGGAGCCGGCGCCATCGCGCCGGCAGGCACGCCGCCCCGGCGAGCAGGAACAACAGCGCCGCCATGTGGAACTGGGGGGTTCTCATGCTGCCCTGGTGAAAAAGCCAGAACATCTGCGACGTCCCATCCGGCACGCGGGTCATCGCCCAGGCCACCTTGACCGCGTGGAGCGCCAGCGCCAGCACGCCTCCGGCCGACAGCGCCCCCACCATGCGGTGGAGGAACGCGATCGCCTCCCTGCGCCGCTCGCCGGCGGCGTCGGGGACCGCCGCGATCAGGAGGAACCAGAGGAGGCGATGGAGTTTCGGCACGGCGACGGCCGGTCGCCAGCCGAGCACCGCGCTGACGACGGCGGCCGCCGCGAACAGGGCTGCCCACAGCATCAGGGGGAGCCGAAAGAGAGACGTCGCGCGCCGGCGCACCGCCTGGGCGATCCACGCCGCCAGCGCCACGGCCGCGGCGGCCTGGCCCCCCGCAATCGACCAGGGGAGGAAGAAGATCGTGGCCACGAGCGCGGCGCGCGCGACAGCGCGAGGGTCGGCCGAGAGCCTCCGCGCCTCCACCGCCATCCACCCCAGCGCCATGTGGTCATCATAGCCGGTCCCGCCGCGGCGGGACAACGCCGGTGTCGGCGCATGGAGGCGGCCGCACTTGTCCGCGAGGGTGGCCCGGGGGTATAAGCGCCGGCGTTCATGGGCCTTCCGGCCATTACAACTCGTAGAAGGCTCGGCGCCGTAGCCGCCCTCGGGCTGATGCTCGGCGGACTGGCGCTGCTGCTGTCCCGCTGCTCCAATTCGCCGTACGCGCCGGGCGAGGCGGAGGCCTCCACGCTGTTCCTTGCGATCTCGGCGCCTGTGAACAAACTCGATCCTGCGACGTCCTACTACTCCCACGAGGCCGAGGTCCTCGACAACGTGGTCGAGCCGCTCTACGAGTACCACCACCTGAAACGGCCCTACGAACTGCAGCCGCTGGCGGCGGAGGAGATCGCCGAGCCGGTGTACCGGGATGCCGAGGGGCGCGAACTGGCGGGCGATCCTCCGCCGGAGCAGGTGGCGCGGGCGGAATACGTGATCCGGATCCGCCCCGGTATGCACTACGCAGACCATCCCTGTTTCGCGATCAACTCGGCAGGCCAACCCTATTACCGCGGCTGGGGTGAGCGGGAATTGGCCCGCTGGTCCTCTCCGGCCGAGTTTCCCGCGCAGGCCACCCGCGAGGTGACGGCGGAGGATTTCGTGCGGGGAATCCGCCGCCTTGCCGATCCGCGTGTGCCCTGCCCGATCTACGCGACGCTCCGGCGGGCGATCCTGGGTTTCGACGAACTGCAGGTGGCGTTGGCCGCGCAACTCGAGGAGGCGCGTCGACGGCGGCGGGAGGCCGGTGGGCCGGCGGACGAACAACGGCATCCGATCCTGCTGGATTACCTGGCGGTGTCCTGCCCTGGAGTGGAGGTGATCGGCCGGCACGCCTTCCGCATCGTGTTAAAAAGAAAATACCCGCAAATCCGGTACTGGATGGCGATGCATTTTTTCGCGCCCGTGCCGCGAGAGGCCCTCGAGTTTTATGCCGAGCCGGCGATCGCGGCTCGCCAGTTCGACCTCAACCGATGGCCGGTCGGCGCCGGACCGTTCTACGTGCGCGAGTGCCAGCCCGAGCGGCGGATCGTGCTGGCGCGCAACCCGCGGTACCGCGGCGCCACCTATCCGGCCGAGGGCGCTCCCGGCGACCGTGAGGCCGGACATCTGGACGACGCCGGCCGGCGGATTCCGTTCCTCGAACGGGCGGTGATCACGGTGGAGAAGGAAACCATCCCTTACTGGAACAAGTTCTGGCAGGGGTACTACGACATCGCCCTGGTGACGCCGGAGGTCTTCGAACAGACGCTGCAGGTGGGCCCCGCCGGTGATGTGGCGCTGACGGAACGCATGCGCCGCCGGGGTATTCGGCTAGCCTCCTCGGTCGGCGCGGCGATCTACTGGTTTGCGTTCAACATGGCCGACCCGGTGATCGGCGGGCTGGATCCCGACCGGGCGCGGCTGCGGCAGGCCCTATCGGTGGCGCTCGATTATGAGGAGTTTCTGGACATCTTTCTCAACGGCCAGGGGCTGGTCGCGCAGGGGCCGATCCCGCCGGACATCTTCGGCTACGAGGAAGGGGAGGGGGGCGTCAACGCGGAGACGGACCTCTGGGATGCGGCGGCGGGACGGCCCCGTCGGCGTCCGATCGAGGAGGCGCGCCGCTGGATGGCCGAGGCTGGATGGCCGGACGGCCGCGGCCCGGACGGCCGGCCCCTGGTGCTGCACTTCGATCACGCGGCCGGCGGCGATCCGGCGTTTGTTTCAGTGTTCGAATGGATGCGGAGGCGTTTCCGCCTGCTCGGCGTCGAACTGAGGGAGCGCGGCACGGAGCTGAGCCGATACCGCGACAAGATCGAGCGCGGCGCGGCGCAGACGTTCCGGCAGGGCTGGTTCGCCGACTATCCCGATCCCGAGAATTTTCTGTTCCTCTTCTACGGACCGAACGCGAAAGTCCGTTCCGGCGGGGCCAATGTCTGCAACTACCAAAACGGGGAGTACGACCGGCTGTTCGAGCGGATGGAGGGCATGCGCGACGGGCCGGAGCGCAAGGAGTTGATCGACCGGATGGTGGCGATGCTGCGTCGCGACGCGCCGCTGTGCTGGGGATTCCATCCCAAGTTTCACTTGCTGAGCCATGGTTGGGTTCAAAATGCCAAGCCCAGGGGTATGAGCCACAACACGCTGAAGTA
Source organism: uncultured bacterium (assembly GCA_937139365.1). GTDB lineage: Bacteria > Verrucomicrobiota > Kiritimatiellia > PWTM01 > PWTM01 > CAACVY01. The sequence goes on from CAKZPT010000105.1 coordinate 8,283, forward strand.
CATCCGTGTGGACGGTCCCGCCCGTGCCCGGTACCAGCGGGAATGGAATCGGCCGGTGGTTGCGCCGGTCGTCGTCCTGGTGGCGGCGATGGTGCTGGCGGCCTCGGCCTTGGGGCGTCGCCCGCCTCGCGCGCCGGCCGATGTCGGCGGGGAGGACACCTGATGATGGCCTATCTTGCACGCCGGCTGGCCTACCTTCTGCCGATCCTCCTTGGCGTCAACCTCCTCACGTTTGGGTTGTTTTTCTTTGTCCACGGCCCGGACAGCATGGCCCGTACCATCCTGGGGGAGCGACACGTGGACGCGGAGATGATCGAGCGTTGGAAGCGGGAACACGGCTACGACCTGCCGCGCCTCTGGAACCCGTCGGCGCGGGGTGTGGAGAAACTGACCCGGACGATTTTCTGGCAAAAGAACGTTCCGTTGATGGCCCTCGAGTTTGGGCGGTCCGATTTCGACAACCACGCGATCGCGGAGGCGATCCGGGCGCGGATGGGCCCGTCGCTGAAGGTGACCGTTCCGATGTTCATGGTGTCGCTGGTCACCACCGTAGTGCTGGCCATGTGGATTGCGTTTCACCGCAACACGCCTCTCGATGCGGCGGTCCTGGTCCTCTGCGTGGTGCTGATGTCCATCTCGACCCTTTTCTACATCATCGGCGGCCAGTACCTCTTCGCGCGCCTGCTCCGGTGGTTTCCGTTCTCAGGGTACGGCGAGGGATGGGCGGGCGCGCGGTTTGTGCTGATGCCGGTCCTGATCGGCGTGCTCGCGGGAATGGGCGGGCAGATCCGGTACAACCGGACCGTGTTTCTCGAAGAGATCCACCGGGACTACATCCGGACGGCGAGGGCCAAGGGGTTGGGGGAGGGGGCAGTGCTGTTCCGGCACGCCCTGAAAAACGCGATGATCCCGATCCTGACCTCCGTCGTGGTGACGATCCCGTTTCTGATCATGGGGAATCTCCTCCTCGAAAACTTCTTCGGCATCCCGGGACTCGGCAGCTATGTGGTCGACGCGATCCAGAAGCAAGATTTCGCGGTGGTGCGGGCAATGGTCTACCTCGGGACGCTGCTCTACGTGGCAGGCCTGTGGCTGGTGGACGTCGCCTACACGCTGGTGGATCCGCGGGTGCGATTGGGCTAGGGCATGGGCTACGCGCTGGACAACGCAATGGTGCTGTCGCTGTTCTGCGGCGCCGTTTGGGCCGGCCGGCGGATGCGGCGATCGCCGCTCTGGCGGCGCGCAGTGGAGGCCGTGGCGCGGCGCCGCCTCGCCGCGGCCTCGTCATGGGTGCTGGCCCTGTACGCGGCGGTGGCGGCGTTGGACAGCATTGGCTGGCATCCTGTCCTGCGCGACGAGGGGGGGCGGCCTCTGCGTGACGCGGCCGGCCGGGCAGTTCGCGACCACCGCGGCGTCACGGCGCTCGACTGGCTGCTGACGCCGCTGCGCGAGACCCGCGAGAAGACCTACTCCGCGCCATTCGCGCGCCGGCAGTTCATCCCCGAGTACCGCCGTCGGCCCGACGGGGCGCTCGAGCGCGTGCATCCACCATTGCGGGCGCCCGCCCGACATCCCCTCGGTACCGACCGCGTCGGGGAGGACGTGCTCTACCAGGCGCTGAAGGGCGTCCGCACCGGCATGCTGTTGGGCCTGGTCACCACGCTGATCGTCGTGCCGTTTGCGCTGGTCCTCGGCGTCGTCGCCGGCTACCTCGGGGGGTGGGTGGATGACGTGATCCAGTACGTCTACAGCGTGCTCGCGTCCATCCCCACGGTCCTGCTGGTGATCGCGTTCATGGTGCTGTTCGGAAGGGGCCTCCCGCAGCTGTGCGCGATCATGGGGCTGACGTCGTGGACGGGCATGTGCCGGGTGGTGCGTGGCGAGACAATGAAGCTCCGCGAGATGGACTTCGTGCGTGCGGCCGAGGCCATGGGGGTCTCCCGCGCGCGGATCCTGCTGCGGCACATCGTCCCCAACGTGTTTCACCTCGTCGTGATCACCACCGTTCTGGGCTTCTCCGGCCGGGTGCTGGCCGAGGCCGCCCTGACGTACCTCGGCATCGGCGTGGGCGTGGACACGTATTCTTGGGGCCGCATGATCAACGATGCCCGGCAGGAACTGGCGCGCGACCCCGTGATCTGGTGGAAGCTGGCGTCGGCCTTCGCGTTCATGGTCGGGATGGTCCTGCCGGCCAACGTCCTCGGCGACGCGCTGCGCGACGCCCTCGACCCGCGGTTGCGCACGGGAGAGGCCGGATGAGCGGCCCACTGCTGCAGGTTCGGGACCTGCGGATCGAGTTCGCCACCCGGACAGGGCCGGTGGCGGTGGTGGAGGATGCCGCCTTCGACATCGACGCGGGGGAGACCGTCTCCCTGGTCGGAGAGTCCGGTTGCGGCAAGACGCTGACGGCGCTCTCGATCCTCGGCCTGCTTCCGGTGGGCGCGCGGGTCGCGGCGGGATCCATTCGGTTCGAGGGGCGGGATCTGCTCGGCCTGCCGCCCGCCGAAATGCGCCGGATCCGCGGCAACCGGATCGCGATGATCTTCCAGGAGCCGATGACCTCGCTGAACCCCGTGTTCACGATCGGCACCCAGATCATCGAGACGATCCGGTTGCATCAACGGATACCGGTGGCCGCGGCCCGCCGGCTGGCCGCCGAACTGCTGGACCGCGTCGGCATGCCCGATCCCGTCCGCCGCCTGGGGGAGTATCCCCACCAGCTCTCCGGCGGCATGCGGCAGCGCGCCATGATCGCGATGGCCATCGCGTGCCGGCCGCGCCTGTTGCTGGCGGACGAGCCCACCACCGCACTCGACGTCACCGTGCAGGCGCAGGTGTTTGAGTTGCTCCGCTCCTTGGCGGCCGAATCGGGGATGTCCATCCTCCTAATCACCCACGACCTCGCGGTGGTTGGCGAAAACGCGCGGCGCGTGGCGGTCATGTACGCCGGGCAGATCGTTGAAGTGGGCGAACGGGCCGACCTGTTCCGCGCCCCCGTCCATCCCTACACACGCCTGCTCTTCCGCGCCATCCCCGCCCGCGGCGAGCCGGGCGGGCGGCTGGCGACCATCGAGGGACAGGTTCCGCCGCCCACTGCGTACGCGCGCGGCTGCCGTTTCGTGAACCGATGCCCCGTCGCGCGCGAGGAGTGTGCGGACCAGCCGCCGCCGGTTCGCTCCCGCCCCCATGGCCGCAGGTTTCGGTGCTGGCATCCGGACGGCGGCCAACTGCGCGTCCATGCCTCCGCTGGCCAACCGCCCCAACCAGCGCGCGCCGGGCCGGTGCTGGAGGTGACCGGCCTGCAGGTTTATTTTCCCGTGCGTCGTGCGGGGTGGGGGCGGTCGGCCGGTGTGGTGCGGGCGGTGGACGGCGTGGACCTCGTCATCGCCGGCGGGGAGACGTTGGCGCTGGTGGGGGAGTCCGGATGCGGAAAGACGACCGTCGGGCACGCCATCGTCGGTCTGGCCCCCGTTCGCGCCGGTTCCATTCGGCTGAAGGGAACCGACCTGGTCGGTATGTCCCGCCGGCGACTTCGACCCTTCCGGCGGCGGATCCAGATGATCTTTCAGGATCCTCAGTCGAGCTTGGATCCCCGCATGACGATCGGCGACGCGATTCTCGAGGGAATGGAGACGCACGGCATCGGCGCAAACCGCTCGCAACGTCTGGAGCGGGTCGGCCGCCTGCTGGAGCGGGTGGGGCTGCGCCGCGAGATGGCCGGCCGCTATCCCCATGAATTCTCCGGCGGCCAGCGACAGCGCGTCTGCCTAGCCCGCGCTCTGGCGGTCGAGCCAGAGGTGCTGATTTGCGACGAGGCGACCTCCTCGCTGGATGTAAGCGTCCAGGCCCAGGTGCTGAACTTGTTGACGGACCTCCAGGCCGAATTCGGCCTCGCATACCTCTTCATCACCCATGACCTGGCCGTGGTGCGCCACCTCGCCCGCCGCGTCGCGGTGATGTACCTTGGCCGTATCGTTGAACAGGGGCCAGCCGGTGCCGTGCTCGCCGCGCCCCGCCATCCGTACACCGAGGCCCTCCTTTCCGCCGTGCCGTCCGTGGACGGCGATGGCCGGCGGCGGATCGTGCTGTCCGGTGATGTGCCGTCGCCGGTGAACCCGCCGCCGGGATGCCCGTTTCATCCCCGTTGTCCACGGGCGATGGCGATCTGTCGGTCGGTGGCCCCCCCGCGCGCCGACTTCGGCGGCGGGCACACGGCCGCCTGCTGGCTCCACGGTCCCGACTCCACGCCGAATGCGCCGGGTTGAGTCCGGCCGCGGTCCCGCGCATACTGACGGCTTCGAGGTGTGACATGAGACTCGCAGTGGGCATTGATTTCGGCGGTACCGCCGTCAAGCTCGGTGTGGTGGACGAGCGCGGACGGGTGCGGGCGGAGGCCTCGTTCGAGACGGCCAGTTCCCACGGCATCGAGGGCTGGCTGGCCGCCGTGGCGGAGGCCCTCCGGGCCATGAAGCTCGATCTGCGGCACCTGGGCCGCGAGCTGGCCGGCATCGGCGTCGGCGTGCCGGGTTTCGTCGATTTCGAACGGGGGTTCATCCACAACCTGACGAACGTTCCCGGATGGACGGCGGTGCCGCTGGCGCGGCTGATGCGGCGGCGGTTCGGCGTGCCGACGGTGGTGGACAACGACTGCAACGCGATGGCGTACGGCGAATGCCGGTTCGGCGCAGGCCGGAAATTTCGACATGCCGTTTTCCTCACCCTCGGCACGGGGGTCGGCGGCGGCGTGGTGCTGGACGGCCGTGTGTGGCGCGGCGCGCATTCGATGGCCGGCGAAATCGGCCACATCCCCATCGACCTGCATGGGGTGCGGACCGAAACGGGCCGCGGTGGGCTGGAGGAATATGTCGGCAACCGGCAGATCGTCGCCCGTGCGCGCCGGATGCTGCGGTCGCGGACGTCCATTCTGCCCGACCTCGTGCAGGGGAACCTGCGCGCCCTGACCCCACGCCACCTGGCCGAAGCCGCCCACCGCGGCGACGCCTTGGCCCTGGAGGTGTTCGACTACATGTCGGATTGTCTGGCGACCGCGTTGGCCGGCATCACCTACCTGTTGCAGCCTGAGGTCTTCATCGTCGGCGGCGGGGTCGCCGGCGCGGGGGAGGTGCTGTTTGGGCCGCTGCGGCGCCACCTGAACGAGCGCCTCAGCCCGTTTTTTGCGGAACGCATCCGGGTCATCCCCGCCGATCTTGGCAACCAGGGCGGGGTTGTGGGTGCCGCGGCATTGGCGTTGAAGGGCTGAGGCCGTGCGGCGTCCGCCGGTCCCCTCACGCACCGTATTGGTCACCGGCTGTTCGACCGGTATCGGCCTCGCCACCGCGCGGGTGCTGCGGGCGCGGCGCTGGACCGTCTGGCCGACCGCGCGCAGAGCGGAAGACTTGGCGCGGCTGATGGAAGAGGGGTTCGACCCCATCGCCCTCGACGTGGCCGACCCCGCTTCCGTCGAGAGCGCCGCCGCCGCGGTGTTGGAGAGGAGCGGTGGTCGCCTCGGCGGACTCGTGAACAACGCGGGGGTCGGCATCGCCGGCGCGGTGGAGGACCTTTCCCGCGACGCGCTGCGCCGGCAGTTCGAGGTCAACGTGGTTGGCCTTGTGGATCTGACCAACCGCCTGATTCCCGCGATGCGGGCGCAGGGCGCCGGCCGGATCGTGAACATTGGTTCGGTGCTGGGCCGGATCGTCGCCCCGATGGTCGGGGCCTACTGCGCGAGCAAATACGCGCTCGAGGCGCTGTCGGATGCCTGGCGGATCGAGCTGTGGGACACGGGCATCGGCGTCAGCATCGTGGAGCCGGGTCCGATCGAATCGGCCTTTCGGCGGAACGCCGCCGAGGCGGCTGCGCGGTGGATCGACGCGGACCGTTCGCGCTTTCGCGAGCAAATCATCAGGGAGATCGAGCGGAAGCGCCGCGGCGAATCGGCGCACCGCCGTTTCATGCGGCCGCCAGAGGACGTCGCGCGAGTCGTTGTCCACGCGCTTGAGTCGTCCCGTCCGCGACGGCGGTACCCGGTCACGCTGCCCGCCCACTTCGGCGTTTGGGCTGGCCGCTGGCTGCCGACCGCATGGCTAGACCGGTTGCGTCTAGCCGGCCTGCGGTCGGATCGGCCGGGCCGGACAGGGTAGGCGCTGGCGGGCAAAAAGAGGGGGCCGCGCAGTCTGGCGGCTCGGCCACGCGACCCCCGAGAAGAACTGGTCAGCCGATCGCGGCGGATCCCGTCTCGCCGGTGCGGATCCGGATGCACTCGGGCAGGTCGAGGACGAAGATCTTGCCATCCCCGATCCGTCCCGTTCGTGCGCCGCGGATGATGGCCTCGACCGTCGGCCTCACGAAATCGTCGTTCACCGCGATCTCGATGCGGACCTTTTTCAGCAAGTTGACCTCCACGTCGACGCCCCGATAGGTCTCGTGGTAGCCCTTTTGCTGCCCGCAGCCCAGGGCGTTGGTGACCGACATCTTGTAGACCTGCGCCTCGTAGAGCGACTGCTTCACCGCGGTCAGTTTTTCCGGCTGGATGTAGGCGATGATGAGTTTCTTGTCGGCATCCTTTCCGCGCGGCGGCTTACTGCGTGGTGAAGACCTGGAATCCCGAGTAGGCCTCCATGCCGTGCTCGCCGATATCCAGACCGCGCAGCTCCTCCTCCTCCGAAACGCGCAGGCCGATCGTGGCGCGGATGGCGCCGAACATCGCCAGCCCGGTGCCGAACGCCCAGACGAACGCCGTGCCGGCGCCGATCGCCTGGCTGATGATCTGGTTGGCGCCGCCGCCGTAGAGGAGGCCCGTGCTGGCCTCGGCGGTGCCGATCACGGCCTCCGCATTGAAGAGGCCGCAGGCGAGCGTGCCCCACAATCCGCAGACGCCGTGGACGCTGATCGCGCCAACCGGGTCGTCCACCTTGAGCACGCGGTCGATGAAGAGCACGCTGAGGACCACCAGCGCCCCGGCGACCGCCCCGATCACGATGCTGCCGACCGGCGTGACCGTGGCGCAGGGGGCCGTGATGCCGACCAGGCCCGCCAGCGCCCCGTTCAGGGACATCGAGGCGTCGGGTTTGCGGAACAGCGCCCAGGACACCACAAGTGAGGCCGTCGCGCCCGCCGCGGCGGCGAGGTTGGTCGTCACCGCGATCCGGCCAATGGCGCCGTCGCCGGTCGTCGTGCTCCCGGGGTTAAACCCAAACCATCCGAACCAGAGGATGAAAACGCCCAGCGCCGCCAACGGCAGGTTGTGGCCCATGATCGCGCGCGGCCGGCCGTCCGGGCCGTACTTGCCGGTCCGGGGGCCGAGCAGAAGGGCCCCGGCCAGCGCCAACCACCCGCCAACCGAATGGACCACCGTGGAGCCGGCGAAGTCACAGAACGCCCCCGTGGGAAGCTTCTCAAGCCAGCCCTTGCCGTCGCCGAGACCACCCCAGGCCCAGGATCCGAGGACCGGGTAGATGAACAGGCTGACCAGAAAGCTGTAGACGATGTACGCGGTGAACTTGGTACGTTCCGCCATCGCCCCCGAGACGATCGTCGCGGCCGTCGCCGCGAAGACGGTCTGGAAGATCATGAACGTGAACTTCCAGTCTTTGTCGGTGATCCCGGCCAGCATGAAGCCCGTCCGACCGAACCACCCGTTCGATTCGCCGAACATCAGGCCGTAGCCCACAAAGAAAAACGCCAACGATCCGATGGAAAAGTCCATCAGGTTCTTCATCAGGATGTTCACGGCGTTCTTGGCTCGGGTGAAGCCCGTCTCGACCATCGCGAACCCCGCCTGCATGAAGAACACAAGGAACGCGGCCACCGCGGTCCAGACGACGTTGAGGTTGGTTTGCAAGGCCTCCATGGCCGGCGGTACGGTCGCCACCTCCTCGGCCATCGCGGGCAGCGCCACCGCCGTCGCCAATCC
>CAKZPT010000106.1 GCA_937139365.1 uncultured bacterium
CCCACGCCGTCCCATTGGTCTTCGCCGGGTGTTTTCAATGGAACTGCATCGCGACGATCCCGCCGCGAGCCCACCACGCTTTCACCGCTTCGATGGTCCGCTCGACGACGGGCGTGTTGGTCGGGCCCCAAGTCGGGCGGTTCCATCCCGACAGGTCGAAGGTGACGATCGCGGGTGGGTGCCCGCCGACTTCGTAAACGAATTCGGCGTTGTCGCCCCCTGCAACCCCCGCCAGCGAGGCATGTCCGTAGACCGACGCCAGATAGTTCAGCACCCGGCGGGCCTCCGGAATCAGCTCCGGATTGGCCGGTTGGAGCTCCGCCGCGACGGCCACCCCCACCCACGCCACGGCCCACCAGCAACTTCTTCGTCTCATGGGCGTCTCCTTGACCGGCCAACTGACGGCAATCACAGTGCAACAGGCCTCCGCCAGTGCACGAGCCCGTCATCGTTTTTGTAATGTCCCGCATGTTGACAGCTCGGCAACGAACGGCACGATGAGGTAGGAGAGCTTCGCCAGGTCGTGACGTTGGCCCTCCTGACGGCGGCAGGCACCGCAGAAAAAGAAGCCCGCGGTACGGATGGGAGGACACTCTTGATTACCGTTGTGGGGTGGACCGCCGGCGTGTTTGACGGGTGTGAGCGACACAGAGTGGCGGGTCGACGTTCGGCTGGAGGAGGGTCGGCGCATCAACTGCACGGACCACCGCGGCCGAGTGGTGGGGCAGTTGATCGAATTGAGAGGTGCGGTCGCATCCAGTTGGAGCGGATCCGAGCGCGGTTACTTGCGGCACGAGTCGGCCGGACGGCTCTTTCCTCACCGCCAATACCCCACTGCGGCCACAGCTCACCCCAGCGGGGGGACGGATAGGAGTGGAGATGGCACGTCGCCGGAATGCGGACACGGCAAAACGGTTTTGTGACTGCGCCGCCGATGAGCGAGGTTTGGCCGGTTGGATCTCCACGGCACCAGCGGGGACCGCGGAGCCACGACGCGAAGCGGTCGAGATTGCGTCTACGAAGCTGGGAAGCCGGGGAAGACGAGGGAGACGGCGACGTTCACGGGATTCGTACTCGATAGAACCGTTGGGTGGTCACAATACCGCCGATCAAACTGGCATCTCTCCACTCGGCGACCCCAGCCGCTCCATAAGCGCCAGCTTGGATCTCCTCGCTGACCGGGCGGACGACGTCCACCCACGTCTTGAGGTCCTGGCTGTATTGGACCCGATACCGCACGCCCCCTTTGGCGGCCCACCGTATCGAGTTGGTCCGACTTGCGGTCGATGCGATAAGGCGCAGGTGATCGGCGGCACTCCGAGGATGAGTCAGCGCGCGGTATTCTTGTAGGTTGGTGACACCATCGCCGTCGTCGTCGCCGTTCGGATCGGAGACGCTGTACTGGCTTTCCCAGTCGTCGGGCAGGCCGTTGTGGTTGGCATCGGCGGCGGGGTGGACCGTGAACGTGACGGTCGCCGGTGTGCCGGTCTGGCCCCCGCTGATGGGAACGAACTCGAAGGCGTCCGTGCCGACATATCCGTGGGCGGGCTGGAAGATGAAGCCGCCGGTCACAGGATTGAACTCCACGCGTCCATTGGCCGGAACTTGTCGGAGGGCAAAGGTCATCGGGTCGCCCTCGGCGTCGAATGCGGTGACGGTGCCGGTGGCGGTGGTGCCCGCGGTCAGGGTGACGTTTTGGTTCTGACCGATGGGCGGGTAGTCGGCCGGCACGACGTACAGCGCGCGGAAGGCTGCCCGCTGGCGGCCAAGCGTGTCGGTGGCCACGACGTTCAAGGTGTGTAACCCCGCGGACTGCGGCACGAACGTCAGGCTCCACTCCGGGCCGGCGGTGTCGGTGCCGAGCAGCGTCGCACCATCGTAAAACTCGACGGAGGCGAGCGCGTTGGTGTCGTCGAAGTTGCGCGGGTCCAGCTCAATGGTCACCGGCTGCCCGGCGGGAACCGGATCGGCAAATTGCGCCGGCGACACAATCCGCAAGGGCGATTGCCGGGGCGGCGCATCGTACATGGCCCCGTCGGTCGAGGTCAGGGCGCGATACATCCGCGCGCACGTTTCGTTCGGAAGCCACGAGGCGTTGGTCACGCTGCCCGCGTAGCTGGTGTACGGCCGGACGACGGTGAACGCGCTCGTCACGTTCGGCTGCGTGGCGCTGATGAACTGCGGACGGTCGCCCAGCCATCCGGATTGGTCGCTGAGGGCAATCAAGTTCGGCCACCCGGCGCCCGGCACTTTCGAAGGCACAGTCGGACGTGGATACCGCAGATTCGCCACCTCCACCAGCCACACGAACGTGGCCTCCCATCCCACGTTTCCGCGCGGGGTATGCCCGACGCCCCAATCCACCGCGAAGGCCACCTGCCCTCCCTCCCTGCGCCAGATGACAAACGCCTCTTGCATAGCATGTGGATGAGTTTGAGAGTTCGCGTCCAATGACCCCGCGATCATGAGGCCGGGCACTTTTTGAGCTGCCGCGGACAACGGCCACCTCCAGTTGGCGCCTCGATGACAG
>CAKZPT010000107.1 GCA_937139365.1 uncultured bacterium
ACGAGGCCGCGACGAGGACGTTCACGCTATCCGCGGTGCCCGCCGATCCGAGGGTGTGGAGGGCGGCCGCTCGAACCGCCGAGTCGGTTCCCTTCGCCGCCAGCAGCTCGATCACGGACACCGCGGGCCGGAATCGCCGGTCCTCGACCAGCCCCAACAGGTGGATCTGCGACGCCGGTGGGAGGAAGGGCAAAGCGCCGGCGATGGCGGCCAGCGCGGCGTCGCCCACATCGCGCCTGAGCAATTCGACACCCGCAACCTGAAACGCCGCATTGGTGGAGGCCAGCAACGTTGCGGCGCGGAGGGCGCCGTGGCCCTCCCGGTGCGACTTCGCTACCGAGAGAAGGACTGCCGCGCGAACCGTGTCCGGCGGATGAAGGGCGCCCAGCGCGGCGATCAACTGGTCCTTCCGGCCCCCGTCTCCCCGCCGGGCGGCCGCCTCAATGCAGTTCAACAAGGCCTCCCAGCCACCCTCGCGGCCGGCTTGCCTGACGGCCGGCAGAGAGGCCAGCAGCGCTTCGGCCGCCTCGGCGGTGGCGATCGCCCCGAGTGCGCGCACCGCGTGTCCCGCGGCCTCCGGTGCTCCTGAGCGGGCCAGTTCAGATAGCGCCGGCACGGCGGAGGCTGCGCGGCGCAGGCCCAGGATGCGGGCCAGACGCGCCCGGGATTCCTGGGGGCTGGCCGCCAGAGCGGCGCTCAGGATCTTGTCCGTCCTGCGCCCGCCGCCCATGCGCTGAAGCGCCATGTCCGCGTCGTCCGCCACAAGGGGGTCCGACAGCAGTCGGACCAGTTCCGACGCCGATCGGGCACCGCCCAGACGGCCGAGCTGCTGAATGGCAAACTCCCGGCCCGCGCGCGTCGACCCCCTGTCCGTCGCCAGGCGGGTCAACGCCGCCTCGGCGGCGGAGCGGGCAGCGCCTGAGCGGACGCGGTTCAGCACCTCGACGGCGCGAATCACCGGGGCGCGGTCGTCGCCGTGGTTCCATTGCGCGACGGCTGACAGTGCCTCGTCGAGCGGGTCGGGGCGGGGTGCGCGCGGGGCCGCACACGAAAGGCTCATCGCCGCGAGCACGGCGGCCGCGCCCAGTCGCGACCCCGTTCCCCAGCCAGCGGCCCAACGGATTCCAAACTTCGGCACCATGGCGGTCACCTCTCCCTTCGCGATCAGATGGTCCACGGGTGGCGGAGCGGCCGTCGGATCCAGCGGTCGGCCTCGTCGTCGCCCACGATGCGTTCGGCCGCCGGGTCCCACCGGATCGGGCGCTGCAGCCACATCGAGGCGTTCAGCAGGTGGCAGATCGTGGCCGTTCGATGGCCAATCTCCTCGTGGGCGATGGGTTTACGCCGCGAACGCACGCAGTCGAGGAAGTTTCGGTGGTGGCCCGGGCTGCGCTCGGTGCGCCGTTCCGACGGCAGGATCCGCTCCCGCAACAGCGAGGGTGGGTCCGCCTCGAGACGTCCACCGTGGATGTGGATGAAAAGCCATCCCCGCGAGCCGACCAGCTTGAGCCCCCGATCCCCGCGGCTGTGTCCGCGGACTCGGAGGCCGTCCGCGTAGCGGTACTCGAATTCGAAGTCCATGACCGCATCAAAGAGCGGGTTGTTGCAAGGGCGTCCGGTCGCCTGCAGCTCGACGGGGCCGGTGTGGTCGGCGTTGTGGATGTACTGCACCAGGTCGAACACGTGCGCGCCGCGGTCGGTCATCTCGCCGGCGCCGGTGTCGAGGACGAACCTCCATCCGAAGTGGACGCTGGGTTCGAAATATGGCCGCCACGGAGCCGGCCCCAACCAGAACTCGTAATCCAGCGAGGCGGGCGGATCGGTCGGCCTGGCCGGTAGCGTCGAGGCGCGGATGCGCTGATGGTGGGGCTCGTCCGTGGGGAGCCGGACCTCCACCTCCCGCAGATCGCCGACCCGACCGTTCTGAACCAGCTCCCAGGCAAAGCGGCAGGAATCGTTCGAGCGTTCGTGGCTGCCGGTCTAAAGCACGCGGCCGTGCCGCGCTACGGCCTCGCACACAGCCCGGCCCTCGGGGATGGAGTTGGTCAGCGGCTTCTCGTAGTAGATGTCCTTGCCCGCTCGGGCGGCGGCCGCCGCGATGACGCCGTGCCAGTGGTCCGGCGTCGCGATGGACACGATGTCCACGTCCGGCCGCGCCAGCAGCTCCCGAAAATCCCGGTACACGGCCACATCGTGTTCGCTCAGAGGGCGGCCGATCTTTTCCGCATGGGCGCGGGCGGCCGCGAGGGCGGCCGACAACCCCTTGCCTCCGAGGCCCTGCTCGACGTCGCACAGCGCGACGAGCTGGACCTCGGGCTGCGACATCAGGTTCCGCATGTTGACCTGGCCCTGGCCGCCCATGCCGACGCACCCGAGCAGGAGGCGTTCGCTCGGAGCGACGCCGCCACCGCGACCGAGGACGCGGGCAGGCAGGACGAGCGGCCCGGCGGCCGCCGCGGCGGCCGCGCGGACAAACCGCCGGCGGGTAAGGTTCCGGTTCATCGTCGGGAATCTCCTTTGGGTGCCCGGACCGCGTTGGAGGGCGGCGGGCACCAGCCATGACGGCATCCACTCATGGGATCATCTGATATCAGGCACCGGCGCAGCCGACTGGTCGGGGGCGGCGGGAACCTCGAGCCATCCATCGCTGCGGAGGCGCCGGCCGACCTCGCGCAACGTGGCCACGTCGTCGGGATGAATCCCGCCCTCCGGCAGCGGGCCGGTGTTCATCAGCAGGTTGCAGCGCGCCGCGCTCGCGGCGCCCAGGCGTCGGAGCGTTCCGGTCGCGTCCAGATGGCGACCCTCATCGTTGCGGACGTATCCCCACTGGTGCGGCTGCAGTGTGTCGCAGATCTCGTTCCACTTGTTCCGGTTCGCCTCCCAGGCGCGGGCGGCAAGGCGGGCGCTGTCCTCGCCGATCAGCTTTCGCACGCGCTCCTCCAGCGACTGGCCTTTGCGCTCCGGGGCGGCGAAATCCTCCATGCCGGTCGCCCCCTGTTTGAACGAGATCAGGCCATGGGGCTGCAGGCGGCGTACGAGCGCGTAGGTCTCCTCGATGGGAAACAGGTCCGGCCGCGCATAGTACCCCATGATCGGGTCGAACCACAGCCCGGCCAGCGGCCCGTAGTTCGTCAGCAGCTCCCGGAGCTGCGCGTGGACGAACTCGATGTACCGCGCGAAATCCTCGTCCCGACGGAACTTGTAGGCCGGTTCTGGCCGTTCGTACGTCGGGCGCGCGGACTTCCAACGCGACACCTCGTTGCTGTAGAAGTACGGATGACGCCAGTCGAGGGCGTACGAGTAATAGAGAAACAGCCCGATGCGCCGCTTGCGGCAGGCCTCGGACAGCTCGCCCACCAGATCCCGCCGCGCGGGCGAGGCCTTCGAGTGGTAATCGTTCTGGGCCGTCTCGAAGAGGCTGAAGCTGTCGTGGTGGCGGGAGGTGAGGTTGATGTAGCGCATTCCCGCCTCGCAGGCCAGATCCGCGATGACATCCGCATCGAACCTGGCGGCGGTGAAGCGCCACTTGAGCTGTTCGTACTCCGCCACCGGTATTTTCTCGCGCAGCATGACCCACTCGCCGCGCCCGAGGAGGGAGTAAAGCCCGTAATGAAGGAACAGGCCGAACCGCGCTGACCGGAACCACTCGAGCGAGGCGGCCCGAGGATCCCGGCGCCACAGGTCCGCGAAGTCCGAAAGATGCGCCGGCGGAGGGCCGGCGGCGACGTCCGCCGCCGGCCGACGCGCAAGGGAGGCCGCTCCGCATGCGGCGGTGGCGCAAAGGAAATGTCGACGAGTGGTGGTGGCCGGCCGCACATGGCTCGACTTCATGATCAGCTCCTTGTGCCCGCCGAACGCCGTGGGCCATGGTGCCAATAGGAGGGCGGCGCGGCAAGGCGTATGGTGCGCATCCCACCACCTCGCCGACCTGGGGTTTTGTGCTTTGGGGAACCTGTCCCATTGGCCACCACGGCGCGGGGCGGAGTTGGGGCATCCGTTGAACATCGCCGGCGGACGGCGTAGAGTGCCCGGAGGGAACCGCGATGACGACCGAACAGAACGCGATGTCCGACGACACCCGGATCGAGCAGGAGGTCAGCCGCCTGCTGGA
>CAKZPT010000108.1 GCA_937139365.1 uncultured bacterium
TCTCGGTGTTCGGCAACCGTATGAGCCACGAGGGCGACGCCGGCCGGCCCCACCGCGGTTACGATCACGAGTACGCCCTCCTCCAGACCGGTTACAGCGGCCCGCTATCCGACGCCGTGACGCTGACGGTCCGCGGCGGCTGGCGCCGCTACGACCGCAGTTGGGAGGAGGACAACTTCTTCAACGGCGGAGACCTGTCCCTGGCCTCGAACAACGGCGTGGTCCAGAACATCGTGCCCGTCGACCTCTCGCTGGCCCTCGCGCACGGCGAGGCCAGCCGGCTCACCGTCGGCGTCGACGCCCAGTGGGCCGACTACGAGACCTGGACCGACGCCGGCGCGCGAACCGCCGGCAACGACAGCCGCTCGTCCCAATACGGCGTCTACGCGCAGGAGGAACTCGTGCTCGGCGCGTGGGTCTTGCGTGCCGGCGGCCGCGTCACCGGCGTCGAGCACGACATCGACCTGCTCGGCGGCGCCCCGCCGGGCGACGACCACGCCTCGTGGACCCGCGTCCTTTGGAGCGCCGGCGCCCGCTACAACGGCTGGGACGGCCTGGTGCCGTTCGTCAACGCCGGCTCCGGCTTCATGCCCCCCTCCCTCAAGTCCGTCGGCGGCACCCTGCCGCTCGCCGACCGCGGCGTTGCCGGGCGCAACGGCCAGCTCCCCAACCCCGACCTCGACCCCGAAGACGGACTCGGCGCCGACGCCGGCCTCCACCTCCGAGGTCCGGCCGGCCTTTCGACCACCGTCCGTCTGTTCGTCAACGTGATCGACGACGCGATCGTCGAAACGGTCGTCAGCCGCACCCCCTCCCAGTCCCAGTCCGTCAACGCCGGCCGCATTACCGCCCCCGGCATCGAGGCGGAGGTCCGCCAGGCCCTCACCGATCGCATTGCCTGGTTCGCGAACTACACCTTCACCGACGCCGAGGTCGAGAACGACGCCGACGCCGACCAGGACGGCGTCGAGGTGCCGTTCGTTCCCGCTCATGTCGGCAACGTCGGCCTGTCGCTGTCCCTGCCGGCCGACATCGAGGTCGCCACCGTCCTCCATCTCGCCGGCTCCGTCTACGACGGCACGTCTCGCTCCGGTCGCCGGAAAATGGGATCGTACGAGGTGTGGAACCTCGACATCCGCAAGGGGCTGGTCCGGTCCGACCGCGGCACGGTGGACCTGTACGTCGAACTCTACAACCTGACGAACAACCAGTTCGAGATGCCGTGGCAGTTCCAGGATCCCGGCTTTGCGGTAATGGCGGGCATCCAGGCTTCGTTCTGAGCCGTTGGCGCCGCGCCGTGACGGCGATGGCCGTCGCAGCGGCGGGGACGGCCGCTGCAGACGGGGAAGCGTCCTCGCCGGCCGTTTCCGCCGTGGACTTTCGCGGCGTGCGCGTGGAGCTGGCCGCGCCGGCGGGGCGGATCGTCTGCCTGCTCGAAAGCGCCCTCTCGGCCCTCTGCATGTTGGGCGCCGACGACGCCATCGTTGGCGCCCCGGCCGAGGCACTGCGCGGCGAAACGGGGAGGCTATACGCCCGCCTTGATCCCCGCTTTGCCGCCGGCGCGCTGCCGACGCCCGGCAACTGGGACTTCGTCAACCTCGAGAGCGTAATCGCGCTCCGGCCGGACCTGGTGATCCTATGGGCCGCGCAGCGCGAGTCGGTCTCGGCCCTCGAAGGGCGCGGCCTCAAGGTCTACGGCGTCGAGCTGCGCTCGTTGGCCGATATCCACCGCGAAGTGCTGGACCTGGGCCGTCTGACCGGCCGGCCGGAGCGCGCGCGTGAACTGGTGGCGTTCGCCGCGCGCGAGGCCGAAGCCCTTCGGGCGGCCGTCGCCCGCTCCCCCCGCCCGAGGCCGCGCGCGTATTTCATGTGGGGCCAAAGCCCCCTCGACACCGCCGGCCGCGCCAGCGCCGCTCATGAACTGCTCGATCTGGCCGGCGCGATCAACGTCTGCCCCGATCCGCGCGAACACGTCGTGGCACGGATGGAGGACGTGCTCGCGTGGCGGCCGCAGGTGATCGTCATGTGGCCCTCGAACCTTCGGCCGCGGGACTTGGCCGTCCGCGACGGATGGCGGGGGGTGCCGGCGGCGATCGAGGGCCGCATCCACCGGCTGCCCTCCGCGTTTCTTTGTGACTTCTGGACCCTGAAGTACCTGTGGGCCGCGTGGCAGGTCGCCGCCTGGTGCCATCCGGAGGTCGTTTTGCCGGAACGGATCGCGGAGAACCAGCGGCGGATTTTGACCGCGCTGTACGGTCCGCGGGGGGAGCGGCTGCTGCCGTGATCCCGGCACGTCGATGGCTTGGGACGCTGGCGGCCGTGGCGGCGTTGTCGGTCCCGCTCTCGCTGCTCATCGGCCCGTCGACCGCGGTGACGCCGGCCCGCCTTTGGGCGGCGATGGTCGGCGGCATGGCGGCGCCGTCCAGCGACGACCTGGACGTTCTTCGGACGGTGCTCTGGCAGGTGCGTCTTCCGCGGGTGTTGACCGCACTGCTCGTCGGCGCGGCCCTGTCGGGAGCGGGCACGGCCCTTCAGGCCGCCTTTCGCAATCCGCTGGTGGACCCCTTTGTGCTCGGCCTCGCCCCGGGGGCGGCGTTCGGCGCGGCGCTGGCGCTGGCCACCGGCGCGCTGCCGGTGCACGCCGCGGCCTTCCTCGGCGGCGGCGCTGCCGCCGGCGCCAGCTACGCCCTCGGCCGCGGCGGCGGACGCGAATCGGCCGTCTCGACCGTCCTGGCCGGGATCATGGTCGGCGGCCTCTTCACGGCCGGCCTGACAGTGCTCCAGTTTCTCGCCGATCCGTTCCGTTTGCAGACCATCGTCCATTGGACCATGGGCAACCTCCACCACGCCGACCGCGCCGGCCTTCGCGTCGCCGCCGCGCTGGCCGTGCCCGCGCTGGCGGTTCTGACGGCCCAGGGCTGGCGCATGAACGCGCTGGCCCTCGGGGACGACGAGGTGAGGGCCGTCGGGCTGGACCCCGTGCGCCTCCGTTGGTCGGTGCTGTTGCCGGCCCTGCTGGCGGCCTCGGCGGCGGTCGCGCTGGCCGGCGTGATCGGGCTCTACGGTCTCGTCGTCCCCCACGCCGGCCGGATGCTCGTCGGCGCCGACCACCGCCGCGCGTTGCCCGCCTCGATGCTGCTGGGTGGAACCGCGCTGTTGTGGCTCGACAACCTCTCGCGGAGCGTCGCGTCGTTCGAACTTCCGATCGGCGTCTTTACGATGTCCCTGGGGGCGCCGGCGTTCCTCGTTCTGATGCGCCGCGCGCGGCTGGGATGGGAGGCCTGAACCGGCATGGACGCCCCCGCCATCGAGGTCCGCGCCCTGCGCGCCGGCTACCGCGGCCGCAACGTGCTTTGCGGCGTGGACTTGGATATTCGCCCGGGACGGTTGACGGCGGTGCTCGGACCCAACGGCGGCGGCAAGAGCACGCTGTTGCGGGTCCTCGCGGGCCTCCTGCCCTACACCCACGGCTCGATTCGCATCGCCGGACGCGAATGGCGGTCCGTCCCGGCCCGCACGCGCGCCGAGTGGGTTGGTTTTCTGCCGCAGGAACATCGCGCGATCTTTCCGTTCGCCGTCCGCGACGTCGTCCTTACCGGCCGCGCCGGGCGGACCGGCTGGCGCCCCGGCCTCCGCGACCTCGAGGCGGCGGAGCGCGCGATGGCCGAGATGGACCTCGTCGCACTGGCCGACCGGCCGTACACCGAACTGTCCGGTGGCGAACGGCAGCGGGTGCTCATCGCTCGGGTGCTCGCGCAGGAGCCCCGTATGCTTCTGTTTGACGAGCCGACGGCGCACCTCGACGTTCTACGGCAGATGGAGCTTCTGCGTGTGGCCCGCCGCTGGATCCGCGGGGGCGGAACGGCGCTCTGCGTGCTGCACGATCCGAACCTGGCCTTCGCGTGGGCGGACGACATCCTCCCCTTGCGCGACGGTGCCGTGTGCCTGCCGGAGAGCGGCGAGCCGGCATGGTCGGAGGGATTTCTGCGGCGTCTGTACGGGTTCGAACTGCGGACGCTGCCGGTGGGAGCGCGCGCGGCCGCCGTGCCCTCTGACCGCGCTGCGCCGTGGGGACGCGAATCGCTGGACGCCGCCTTCCCTCCGGCCACGGGACATTGAACGGGCCCCCGGCGGCGCACACCCCTGCGCGGGGCACCCTCCTGAAGGGCGCATCCTCCGGCCCCAATGACATGCCTCCAACCTCTTTTCGAAAATCGACGAACACACTCGCCCCCCACGCGCCTCTGCGGCGCAGACCGCAAGGGGCATGCCACGGACCGGCGGCTGGCGCCGGCCGCGGGAACCGGCGATAATGGCGTCTAAAGAGAGCGCCGGACGGAGGCCGATCGGGAGAACCTGCAGATGGACGACGACGCCCCGGGCAGCGAAGGGCAGTGGTACTACGCCGACGGTGACGCGCCGAAGGGCCCGCTTGGAGTCGAGGAAATACGGACCGCCTTGCGCGATGGCCGAATCCGGCCCAACACCCTGGTCTGGCGTGAAGGGTGGCCCCAATGGCGGCTGTGGAGCGATGTGTCCGCCGGATTCACAGCCGGCGCGGACCCCGCGGACCTGACGTGCGTTGAATGCGGCCGCGCCTGGCCCGCCGCCTCGATGATCGAAATCGCCGGCCGCCGCGTGTGCGTGCAGTGCAAACCGTCCATCGTCCAGCGGGTGGTGGAGCAGGGAGTTTTCCCGGGCGTCGACCGAACATACGCCGGATTTTGGATTCGTTTCGCCGCGACCTTTCTGGACGGCATCGTCGTCGGCGTCGCCTACAACGCAGTCTACCTTCCGGTGTACTTCGGCGTGATGCTGCCGGCGATGCGGTCGACCGAGGAGCCGAACATGAGGGTGTTCCTGGCGGTGTTCGGCCTCGTATGGCTGTTCGGGATCGTTCTGCAGGCCGGGTACGAAATCTGGATGGTCGGTCGGTGGGGCGGCACGCTCGGCAAGCTCGCCTGCCGGCTGCGCATCGTGACCGCCGACGGCGGCCGGGTCAGCTACGGCCGCGCGACGGGTCGCCATTTCGCGAAGTACCTGAGCCAGTTCACGATGGGCATCGGGTATCTGCTGGCGGCCTTCGACCGGGAAAAACGCGCGCTGCACGACATGGTGTGCGATACGCGCGTGGTCCGCATTTGACATGGGCGCTGTCGCGATCCCCTGCCCCCGCTGCCGGGCCGACCTGCCGTTGACGACGGCGGGGGAGGGCCGGCCTTTTCCCTGTCCTCGCTGCCACACGGCGACCACGCTGCGCTTGTATCCAACGTTCGCCCGACCGGACCTCGCGGATCCTGGAGCGGACGCTCTTCCGGGTGATGCAGCGTGTTTCCACCATCCCGACCGTCGTGCCGAGGCCATCTGCGATGGGTGCGGCCGTTTCCTTTGCCGGCTCTGCGAAATCAAGCTCGGTGGCCGGCGGCTGTGCGGCGGGTGTTTCTCGTCTGCGACACAAGCCCCCCTGGCGGTGCGGCACTCCATCGTGCAGTACGATAGCCTCGCCCTGGCCATGGTCGCCCTGCCGCTGCTGTCGTTCGTCTTCGGGGCGGTCACCCTGTTCACGGCGCCTGCCGCGGTGTGGCTGGCGTTGCAACACTGGCGCAGACCAATGAGCGTGCTGCCGCGGACCCGGTTTCGCATGACGCTGGCGCTGGCGTTGGGCGTACTGGTCACCTTGGGATGGATCGCGCTGTTCGGGGTGTTGGCCTACGCCATCCTGGCGAAAGGGTCCGGCCTGTGAGTCCAACGTCGCGGCATCTGCGCCGCCTTCCGGGCCGCTGGTATGGCGTCGCCACCAAGGCCCAGGCTTGGCGGGAGGACGACCACCTCTTGTACATCGAGCGCGCATGGTTCATCGAGCGCGCCTGCCGCCTCGCCTTTCGGGATATCGAGGCCGTCGTCCTTCAGGCCACGCCGCGTCGCGCGCGGGGAACGATCGCGGGACTCGTCGTCGCATCGCTTGGCGCGGCGATGGTCCTGCCGCCAGTGGGGCTGCTGCGATGGTCCGGCGCCGTCGTCGCCGTGGTCGCCCTGACGGTGGCGGCGATTCATTGGCTGCGGGGTCCAACCTGCGAAGTCACAGTGCGCACCCGCGTTACGGAGACCGCTATCCGCTGCTGGCGGCGTCGCCGCACGGCGGCGCGGGCGCTGGCGATGCTCGATGCGGACATTGTGGCCGCGCAGGGCGCCATGTCCCCGGCGGAGGTCATCGAACGGGCTGCAGAGCGCGCTCGGGCCGAAGTCGCCGCCCTGGAGGCTTTGTCCCGCCCCACCACGCCGCCGCCGCTGCCCAGTTCGCCTCCCCCACCGCTGCCCGCATCACCTCCTCCCCGCGCGGCTGCGATGGCGCTGATTGGTACGTTGTTGTTGGACAGCGCCGTGGCAGCCGGATTGGTCGGGGTGCGCCGGGCCGCGCTCTGGGCGGGGCTGGCCGTCACGGCCGTCGCCATGTGCGTCCTGGCTGCGGTTGTGCTCGTCCGATCGGGCGGTTCCACCCGGGGGCGGCCCCTCGGCCGGTGGGCCGCCGAGCTGTTGGTGTATTGGACGGTCCGTGGCCTGGTCCTGTACGTCCTTCTCATGGTCCCTTTCCTCGTCTCCCAGGCCGCCCTCGCAGAGGCGCCCTACGTGCCGGGGCGGCAACTCCCTGAGATTCGGTTCGGCCTCGCCGCCTCCGTCGTCTTCGCGATCACGTCGGCCGGGTCGGCGCTGATGGCGGCCCGGGGCGTCTTCCTTCTGCGGCGTGCGGGGGCTTGACAGCCCGCCGGCGACCGCCGATGCTACCGGCGACCGCCGATCCCGAAACGCCCATGGACGCTGTGCGCGCCCAGCGCTGCCGCCTTCACCCCGCCCGCGAGGCGGCAGCCCGCTGCCCTGGCTGCGGCGGCTGTTTCTGCCGCGAGTGCGTGACGGAACACGCGGGTCGACTGCTCTGCGCCGCCTGCCTTGCCCGCGCCGCCGACACCGCCCGTCCCGTCCGCCGTCGCTTCCGCGGATTCGCGGCGCTCGCGGGGTTTCTTGCCCTTTGGGGCGCACTCTACCTATCGGGCCGCCTCCTGCTGGCCATTCCCTCCGATACCCACGACCTCGAATCGGCGGACGGCCACCCAACCCCGGAGACCCCGGAACCATGAGGCGAAGGACGATGGAAGAACCGTCGGCCGTGGACCTGCTCGAGGGCGCGGTCCACCTGCTGCGCCGCACTCCGGCGGCATGGACCGCGTACTTGGCCGGCGCCGTGCCGTTCCTGCTGGGTGCGCTGTGGTTCTGGTCCGACATGTCTCGCGGGGCGCTGGCCCGACAGCGGTGTTCCCTCGCCGCGCTCGGCCTGGCGGCGCTGTACATCTGGAAGCGCGCCTGCCACTCCCGCTTCTGTGCCCTGCTGCGCGCCGCCGCCGCCGACCAGCCGGCGCCGCCATGGGGTTGGCGCGACTGGCGGGCCGTCATGGCCCTTCACATGCGGCGTTCGGCATGGTCGTTGATCGCCCTGCCGTTCGCGCTTGCCGTGGCCCTGCCGGCCGGTTGGTGGCTGGCCTACCACCAGAGCTTGTCGGCGGTCTGCGAGCGTCCGGCAAGCGACGCGGCCAACGCCGGCCGGCGCGCCTGGCAGGCGGCGATGCTCTGGCCCCGCCAGAATCACTTGGCGCTTTCGGTCCTGGCGATGTTGGGCGTGGTCGTCTTCGTCAACGTGTTCGTAGCGGCGGCGCTGGCGCCGGTCCTGCTCCGATCGCTCCTCGGTGTGCGGCTGTCCTATGCGGCATCGGGGGCGTGGATGTTGAACACGACCTTCCTCGCCGCCGTGCTGGCGGCGACCCACCTGGCGATGGACGCGCCGCTGAAGGCCTTTTACGCGCTGCGCGTCTTCCACGCTGACGCGCGTCGCTCCGGCCTCGACCTGCTGGCGGAGTGGCGCAGAATCCGCCGGGCCTCCCTAGCGGCCGTCGCGGGGCTGCTGCTGTTCGTCGCGGTCGGGCCGTCGTCCGCCGACTCCCCGCCCGAGCCCGGCGCGCGCGCGCCCATCTCCGCGGCCGAGTTGGACGATGCGATCGAACGGGTGCTGGCGCGACCTCAGTTCGCATGGCGGCTGCCGCGTGACGCCGTGCCGGCCTCCGGCGCCCAGACGACGTGGCTGGAACGGGTGCTGAAGGGCATCTGGCGGGGGGTATCCAAGGTGGGCGACTGGATCGGATGGCTGGCCCGACGTCTGGAGGAATGGCTGGCGCGCCAGGAGGAAGCCGCGTCGCGCGAGCCGGGAGAGGGCGGTCTCAAAGGCGTCGTTCGATTCGTCGCGATCGCGCTGGCCATAGTTCTGGGAGGCGCGCTGGCGGTCCTGGCGGCGCGCAGGTTTCGGCGCCGCCCCGCCGCGACTCCGCCGGTGGCGCGCCCGGGCGCAGGCGGAGACTCCGACGCCGTCGAGGCGCTCCGCCGGCGCGACGACGAATGGCTGGCGCTGGCCCGCGAGCTGGCCGAGGCCGGCGACCTGCGCGGCGCCGTTCGCACGGCGTTCCTCGCCCTGCTGGCCGCCCTCGCCGCGCACCGCTGGATCCACGCCGAGGCGGCGCGGTCGAATCGGGAATACCTCCGCGACCTCGAGCGCCGCACCGATGTACCCGAGGATCTCCCGCGGCGATTCGGGGAGAGCATCGGCCTGTACGAGGCCTGCTGGTTTGGCGACCATCTTCCCCGGCCGGAGACCTGGCGGCAACTGGCGGATCACCTGGAGGCCATCCGTGCCTGCTCCCGCGCTTAGGTGGTGGGTAGCGCCCTCGATCGCCCTGACCCTCGTCGGCTTTGTCGCAGGCCTCCACCTGCTCATGCACCTGCGGCTGACGACCGGCGACCTGCATCCGCCCTATTCCTCGTTCCGCTCCGATCCCCTGGGGGTGCAGGCGCTTCACGACGCCCTCGGCGAGCTGCCCGGTGCCTCGGTTCGGCGTCTTTTGCGCCCGCTGGGCGAGAGCGACGGGGCACCTCCCGGCGCGCTAATCTTCGCCGCGGCTCCGGAATGGTGGTGCAACTCGCGTCCCGCCGCCGCCATCGCCGACCTGG
Source organism: uncultured bacterium (assembly GCA_937139365.1). Lineage (GTDB taxonomy): Bacteria > Verrucomicrobiota > Kiritimatiellia > PWTM01 > PWTM01 > CAACVY01. Next base: position 9,049 of record CAKZPT010000108.1, read on the forward strand.
CCGCCTGGGCCCGGAGGGGCGGCCGGATCATCGTCGCCCTTCCACCCGGCACGTCCGGGCCGGAGCGTCCGCGCGGCGACCGCAAGGAGGCGTCGGTCCCACCCGACCGCCACCGCACCGCGCCGGGCGGCCGGCCGGCGGGAAAACACCCCCCAGCGATCGGAACAAATACGTCGCACCAGGCGGGGCCGCCCACGGTTTCGCTGTTCACGCTTTGGGGCTTGCACCTCGAGGGGCCCGAAAAGCGGCCGGCGCGCCGGTACGTGTCCACCAACACCCCCGACCGCCTCCCGTGGACCTCCGCGGCGGCGTTCCGCACGAACTCGTCCGGTTGGCGCGTGCTCTACACCTGCGAAGGCCGGCCGGTCGTCGTGGAGCGCGACTGGAACGGGGGCACGGTCGTGTTCGCAACGGATTCCTACTTTCTCAGCAACGAAGCGATGCTGCGCCACCGCCGGCCGGAGCTGCTGGCCGCCGTCCTCGGGCCGGGGCCGACCTGGTGGTTCGACGAAACCCATCTCGGCCTCGTCGAGCGGCCGGGGCTCCGGGATTATGTCCGGCGCCTCGGCCTCGACGGCGTCGTGGGGACCCTGCTGGTGCTGGCCGCGCTGGTCGTCTGGCGCAAGGCTTCGCCACCGCTGCCCCCCGAGGAGCCGGCGGCGGACGCCATCCCTGCGGCCCGCGCCGGCCTCGAGCGGCGCGAGGGTTTTCTTCACCTGCTTCGCCGCCACCTGCCGCCCGCCCGCCTCCCCGAGGTGTGGCTGGCGGAGTGGCGGCGGACCGCCGGCCCCGCCGCCCGTCGGCTTGCCCCTGAAATGGAGCGGTGTCTGGCCGCGGCCGGAAACCGCCCTCCGCTCGAGGTCTGCCGTCAATTGCACTCGATCGCCCACCGCAGGGAGACCACGCAATGAACCTCGCTCAAACGCTCGAATGCCTGTCGGCCATCCGCGCCGCCGTCGCCCGCGTCATCATCGGTCAAACGGAGACGGTGGACCTGGCCCTTGCGACGGTGCTCGCCGGCCAACATGCCCTGGTCGAAGGCGTGCCCGGCGTCGCCAAGACGCTCCTGGTGCGGACGCTCGCCCGCGTGCTGGGCGTCGAGTTCGGCCGCATCCAGTTCACCCCCGACCTGATGCCGGCCGACATCACCGGGACCAATGTCTTCAACTTCCAAACCAACGCGTTTGTTCTCGCCCGCGGCCCCGTGTTCACCTCGTTCCTGCTGGCCGACGAGATCAACCGCGCCCCCGCCAAGACCCAGTCCGCCCTGTTGCAGGCGATGCAGGAGCGCGCAGTGACGATCGACCGGACCACCTATCCGTTGCCGCCGTCTTTCACGGTGTTCGCCACCCAAAACCCCGTCGAGTTCGAGGGCACCTATCCGCTGCCCGAGGCGCAGAAGGACCGGTTTTTCCTGAAAATCCCGATGTCCGCGCCGGAGCGCCAGGACGAGGTCACGCTTGCGCTGCGTACGCTGGGCGACCAGGCCCCGGAGGCTGTACTGGAACGCGGAAGCGTCCCGCAACTGCTCGACGAGGCGGGGCTGTTGGAGGCTCGCGCCTCCCTCTGCGGCGTCACCGTCCGCGAGGAACTGGCGGCTTATGCCGTCGACGTGGTCCGCGCCACGCGAAGCCACGACGGGGTGCTGGTCGGCGCGGGTCCTCGTGCCACGCAGGCGTTGATCCTGGCCGCCCGCGCGGCGGCGGTATTGGACGGACGGGACTACGCGACGCCGGATGACGTCAAGCGGATGGCGCCATACGTTCTCGAGCACCGCCTGATTCTGCGGCCGGAATACGAGGTCGAGGGTGTGCGGCCGACGGAGATCATCGCCCGCATCCTGGCCGCCGTCTCGGTGCCGCGATGAAATGCCGATCCGGAAAAGTCGTAGGGTGGGCGCCCATTTCACGGGCGGGGAGCACCACGGGCCCGCGGCAGGCGGTCCGGGCGTGGGCATGGAGGCGGGCTGTCGCCGCCCAGGCTGCAGACTCGGGTTTGCCGTGTCTTAACGAGGCGGACGTCGTCGTTGTGGGCGGCGGCGTGGGCGCCGTGGCGGCCGCCGCCGGCGCACGCGCGGTGCGATTCACATCGCTCAACTACCTCGGCAAGAACATCGCCGAGCGTCTGCTGCTGTGGCCTAGACCGCCCGTTCCCTCCGACCTGCCGCTGGTGGCGCGTCGGTCCCACGATCCCGCCGCCCCCGCCAGTGGATTCCTGCCCTTCCGCTATTCCGCCGACCGCCCCGCCAATTCGCGCCATCCCGGCACCTCTCCTCCATCGCGCCTCGCCGACCGCCTCCCGGCCGGCGACCCGCTGCGCAAGAGCGTGCAGTACGACGACGACGTGATTCTCGCCCTGGACCTCGGCGCCGTCCATCGCGTGCGCGAGGTGATCGTCACGGTGTTCTGCCGACCCGGCGACTTCGAGCTCGGAGCCGCCGAACTTTCGGTCAGCGACGACCGCCGCCGCTGGCGAGACATCCCCGCCGACGGGCCGTCAGACGGACGCACCCTCGTCGCGTTCGTTCCCGACGGGCCGTTCCGACATGCGCTGCTGACCCTTCGCCAGGCATCCGGCGCGCGGCGCCTGCTGGCGGGGCGGGTGATGGTGCTCGCCGGCCCGCCGTTGATCGCGGAGGCCGCTCGGCGCGTCCAGGAACGCGATGTGCCGACGGCTGACGGATCCGAGGTGCGCAATCCCGTAGAGCGGCTGGCCCGGGTGCTGGGACGTCGCGGCGACCCGCCCGCCGGCCGGCCGACCCTTACCCCGGACGGCGGAGAGGAGGTGGCGCGGTGATCGTCCCCTCCGAACGACTGGTGCGATGGGTGGCGGCCGCGGGACTTCCGCTGTCGCTGATCGCCGCGTTGCGGCCCGACTGGTCGTCCGCCCTGGTGATCTTGGCTGTGCTCGGAGGTCTGGCGGTTCTGGTGGACGCGCTGCGGTGTCGCGCAGCGCTGAACGAGGTCTCCATGGAGGCGCCGCCGCTGATCCGGCTGATCCAGGGGCAGACGGCGACGATCGCGATCCCTTGGCGGGCTCCGCCGGGACGTGCGCCGCGCACGGTGGCGCTGGCCTGGCCCGCCGGCGCGGGGGCGGCGTCGCACCTGGCCGCGGCCCACCGCCAGCCAGGCATCGGAGCCGGCACGGCCGAATGGACCCTCCGCCCGCCGCGTCGCGGGCGATTGCACATGACGGCGGGAGCATTGTCTGCCTCCTCGCCGTGGGGCCTGTGGGAAAGCCGGCGCCGCGTTGCCCTCGCGACGGAGATCCACGTGTTGCCCAACCTGCGCGAGGAGCGGCGGCGGATGACGTCGAGGTTTCTGGCTCGCGGCCGAACGGGCCTGCGTCTGCGCCGCCAGGTCGGCAAGGGGCGGGAGTTCGAAAAACTGCGCGAGTACGTGGCGGGGGACAGCTACGAGGACATCCACTGGAAGGCCAGCGCCCGGCGGCGGCACCCGGTAACCAAGGTCTTTCAGGTCGAACGCACCCAGGAGATCTACGTTGCGATCGACGCCTCCCGCCTCAGCGCCCGCCCTGCGCCAGCCGCGCGCGCGGATGGCGGTCCGCCGCCGACCTGCCTCGACCGCATGGTGACCGCAGCGCTGTTGCTGCTGGCCGCCGCCCGCGAGCAGGGGGATCGCTTCGGCCTGATCGTCTTCGACCGCCGCATCCGCCGTTTTCTGCCCGCGGGCCACGGCGCCGCGCACATCGATCGCTGTCGCCAGGCGCTGTTCGACGTGTCCGCGGAACCCGTGTCGCCCGATCCGTTCGAACTGTTCGTGTTTCTCCGGTCGAGGTTGCGCAAGCGCGTGCTGGCGGTGGTCCTCGCCTGCCTCGACGACGCCGCGGCGGCGCAGGCGTTCCGGGAAGGTGCCCCGTGGGTCGTCCGCCACCATCTGCTGATGGCCTTCACGTTGAGGTCGGCCGACACGCGGCCGCTGATGTCGGGTCCGCCTCCGGCGACGCTCGACGACCTCTACCGTGACCTCGAGGCCCACGACCGGTGGCGCCGCCTCGAGGAGCTGCGCTGGGCCCTCGGCCACCTCGGCGTGCGCATGGAGGCGCCCGACGACGAGCGCTGGACGGCCGAGATCGTATCTCGCTACATCGAGACGAAGGAGCGCCAGTTGTTGTGATCGTGGACCTCCGCCGGTTTCTCGAGCGGCGCCGCCCCCTGTGGGAGGAACTTGACCGCCGCCTGCGCGCCGTCGAGGCCGATCCCTTTGCGCGGATCGGACTGGACGACATCCGGCGCCTCCATGACCTTTACGAACAGGTCGCCGCCGATCTGGCCGACGCGCGCGAGCTGGCGGTCCGGACGGAGGTTCGTGACCACCTCGAGGCGCTCGTAGCGAGGGCGTACGCGTTGGTGTATGCGCTCGAGGAGACACCGGCCCGATTCCGTCCGCTGCGGTGGCTAGCCGCCGAGCTGCCGCAGGCGGTCCGGCGGCGCGCCCGGGCCGGCGTCACGGCCGCCGCGGCGTTTGGCGCGGGCGTGCTGTTGGGAGGAGCCGCGCTGCTGGCGGATCCCTCCGCGCGCAGCCATCTCATGCCGTTCGACCACCTGCAGCTCCACCCCGCCGAGCGCGTGCTGGCGGAGGAGCGGCAGATGCGCGCCGGCGGCGACCTAGCGGGAGAACAAGCGGGCAGCTTCGCGGCGATGCTGCTGGTCAACAATGTCCGTGTCTCGCTCCTGGCGGCGGCGCTGGGTATGACGTTCGGGGCCGGTACACTGGCGCTCCTTCTGTACAACGGGGTGGTGCTGGGTGCAGTGTGCGTGGATTTCGTCGTAGCCGGCCAGACGGCCTTCCTTGCCGGCTGGCTGCTGCCCCACGGCTCGGTCGAAATCCCGGCGATCCTGCTAGGCGGTCAGGCCGGGCTGGTGCTGGCCTCGGCCCTGTTGGGCGACGGGGACCGGCGGCGCCGGGTCGACCGTCTGGCCGCGGCCGGACCGGACATCCTGTCCCTGCTGGGCGGGGCGGCCGTGCTGCTGGTCTGGGCGGCGGGGCTCGAGGCGTTTCTTTCCCAGTACCACGAGCCGATCCTGCCTTACGGACTGAAGATCGCCATCGGCCTGATGCAAACGGCCGGCCTGGCGGCCTGGCTGGCTTTCGGTGGCCGCTGGGCGGGGAGGCCCGCGCCGTGATTCACGACGGCCGGTGGCTGGAGGTTGAGACGCCCGAGGGGGTGGTGTTTTCGCTACCGCTGGCCGGCCCCGTCGCAAGGTTTCTCGCCTGGCAGATCGACCTGGCGGCCATCGCGGCCGTTGCAACCGCGATCGCCTACCTGACGCGATGGGCGTGGGACCTTCTGCCCGACACCGTGGCCGCGGTGAACTACGTGGCGATCTTCGTCGTCGCCGCCGGGTACCACATGCTGCTCGAATGGCGTTGGCGCGGCGCGACGATCGGCAAGCGCGCCCTGCGCCTGCGCGTGGTCGACCGGCGCGGCCTGCGGCTGTCGCCGGTGCAAGTGGTCCTGCGCAACCTGTTGCGGCCGGTGGATCAGCTCCCTCTTTTCAACCTCGTCGGCGGCGTGGCGATGGGCCTGAGCCGGCACGCGCAACGGCTCGGCGATCTCGGCGCCAACACGGTGGTCGTCCGGGTCGCCCCCGTTCCCTTGCCGCCCGTCGAGCACTTGACGCCGCCCCGCTACAACAGCCTGCGCGACCGGCCGCATATCGAGGCCCGGCTTCGGCGTGCGGTGCCGCCGGCCGCCGCGGTGCTCGCCGTGCGCGCCCTGCTGCGGCGCGACGAAATGGACGCCGCCGCACGCGTCGAACTCTTCCGCGAGATGGCCGCCGCGCTGCGCCAGTGGGGAGCGCTGCCGCCCGAGCTCACCGCCGGCCGGTCGGACGAACAGATCGTCCGCAACGTCGTGGACTCGTATTTCCGCGCGCCCTCGTGACGCCACGAGCGGCCGCTCCGCGGGGGCGCGGGCCATGTTGCCTTAAACCGCCGCCCGGACGGAACCGCGCCACCCCCGATTCAGGAGCGGTTGGATATAAGCTCGGCGCCCCCTAACCTCGGATCGGCGGGTTCCGGCCCAACGGGGCAGAGAGAACGATGTCGGACATCGCGCGGCGATTGCTGGACTGGTTGTTTCCCCGCTTTTGCGGCGGTTGCGGTCGGCTGGCGGAGGAGGGGCACCTGTGCTGGGACTGTCGCGCCGCGCTACCGTACCTCCGGCCGCCGTATTGCGAGTGCTGCGGGGACCCTGTCGGCGGGAGGGTCGGGCCGTCCTTTGTCTGCGCGTTGTGCGCCGAGCGTTCCGTGACGTTCGCGCGGGCGAGGTCCGTGGTGCGGTACGATGGACCTGCCAGGCGGGCGATCCGGGAGCTGAAGTATCGTGGCGCGCTTTGGCTGGCGTCGGACTTGGCCGAACTGCTGGAGTCCGGCGTGCGCGCCCACTATCCCGATCTGCTAGACTTTGATGTCGTCACCTGGGTGCCGCTGCATCCGCTGCGGTACTGGCGGCGCGGTTTTAACCAGTCGGCGGAGCTGGCCCGAGAGCTGGCGCGCCGGCTGGGCCGCCCGGCGGTGGCGCTGGCGCGACGCGTCCGGCCGACGCCGTCGCAGACGGCGTTGACCATCCCACAGCGCGCTGCTAACGTGCGACACGCCTTCCGGGCGGCGGTCAACGCTCGTTGGCGGGGTGCCCGCGCCTTGCTGGTGGACGACGTGATGACGACGGGCGCCACCGTGCACGCTTGCGCGGGCGCGCTGCTGGATGGCGGCCTGGCCAGCGTGGACGTGATCACGGTGGCGCGAGGATAGCCGCGGACGTCTGGGGCGCCGGCCGGAGGTTCGGCATGGCACTGTTCGGCAGAAAGACCAAGTACACGAGCGTCAAGGTCCGAAAGCGGGACATCCCCGACGGCCTGTGGGTGAAGTGCCCGGGCTGCGGGGAGATCGCCTACAAGAACGCGCTGGCCGAGTCGCTGGGCGTCTGCCCCCGCTGCCAGCACCACTTCCCGATGGACCGGCGCGAGCGCATCGCGTTGCTCGCCGAACCCGGTTCCTGGGAGGAATGGGATGCGCGGCTGTGCAGCGCCGATCCTCTCAACTTCACCGGCGCGGCGTCGTACCGCGACAAACTCGAAGAGAACATCCGCAAGACCGGCCACCTCGACGCCGTCTCCTGCGGCGCCGCCCGGATCGGCCCTCACCGGGTCGCGCTGGGCGTGATGGACTTTTCGTTCCTCGGGGCCAGCATGGGTTCGGTCGTCGGGGAGAAGATCACCCGGCTGATCGAGCGCGCGATCGAGGAGCGCCGGTCGGTCGTCATTGTCTGCACCTCCGGGGGGGCGCGCATGTACGAGGGCATGCTCAGCCTGATGCAGATGGCCAAAACCAGCGCCGCCTGCGGCCGTCTGGCGGCCGCAGGTCTGCCCTACATCGCGGCGCTCACCAACCCCACCACGGCCGGCGTCATGGCCAGCTATGCGACACTGGGCGATGTGATCCTGGCCGAGCCTGGCGCCCTGATCGGTTTCGCCGGGCCGCGGGTCATTCGAGAGACGACCCAGCAGGAGCTCCCGCCAGGATTCCAGACCTCGGAGTTCCTTCTGGAGCATGGACTACTCGACATGGTCGTGCACCGCCGCGACCTCAAGGCGTCAATCCAAAAGTTGCTCGACTACATGGCACCGTCGCCCGTGGCGGGCTGACCGCCTCTCACCGGCCCTGCCCACCGTGAGTCCCGCTCTGCCCATCGACCCGGCCCTTGCCCGCCTCTATGCGCGCACGGCCCATGGCATCCGGCCCGGTCCCGACCGCGTCGCCGCGCTGCTCAATCGGCTCGGCCGACCGCAGGCCGCCTACCACGTGATCCACGTGGCCGGCACCAACGGAAAGGGATCGGTCTGCGCCATGGTCGAGTCCATCCTGCGCGCCGCCGGCGTCCGCACCGGCCTGTACACCTCCCCTCACCTGGTCCGGTTCCACGAGCGAATCCGCGTCGCCGGCCGGCCGGTCGGCGATGTCGACGTGGCCCGCGAGCTGGTCGTCCTCGAACGGGAGGCCGCCGCGCTCGGCGAACCGTCGGGCGCCGAGTTGACGTTCTTCGAAATGGCGACCGCATTGGCGTTCGCGCATTTCCGCGCCGCCGGTGTCGAAACGGCCGTCGTCGAAACCGGGATGGGAGGGCGGCTCGATGCAACGTCCGCCGCCTATCCCGTCGTCGCCGTCATCACGGACATTGACCTCGACCACGTCGAACACCTCGGCCGAACGCGGGAGGCGATCGCCCGCGAGAAGGCCGGCATCGTGAAACCCGGCTCGACGCTGGTGCACGGCGACCTTCCAATGGAGGTCGCCGGCGTACTCGCCGCGGCCGCCCGGGAAACAGGGGCGCCGCGCCGCGTCGCGCCGCCGGGGGGGCGTGTATGGAGAACGGCCGCTGGCCTATGGGGTCAGGATCTTCGCCTCCGCTGGGGCGGCGACGAACGCGCGGTGCGCCTGCCGCTGCCGGGCCCCCATCAGCTCCGCAACGTCGAGTTGGCGCTGGAGGCGGTGTCCGCCTGGGCCGACCGCTGCGGCCGATCCGTGCCGGCGGACGCCGTCGCGCGCGGCTTGGAGACCGTCGAATGGCCGGCGCGCCTCCAACTCCTCGAGGACGATCCGCCCACGCTGCTCGACGGTGCGCATAACCCCCACGCCGCGGCGGCGCTGGCGGCCGCGCTCCAGGATCTCGCGGCGCCGGCGGGGATCGCGCTGGTGGTGGGCATGATGTCGGACAAGGACCACGCCGGCTTTTTCTCCGCGCTGGCGGGCGGCACTGGCCGCGCATGGACCGTCCCCATCGCCACGCCGCGCGCCGCATCGGCGGCGGAACTTTGCGACCGGGCCCGCGCCGCCGGCTTGGACGCCACGCCGGCCGGCTCGATCGAAGCGGCGATCGCGGAGGCGCGCGCATGGGCCCGCGCCCGCGGCACATGGACCGTCGTCACGGGTTCGCTGTACCTCGCCGGCGAGGTCCTCGCCGCGCGCGGCGGAGAACGGCTGTTCGGGGCATGAGCCTCCGGGTGCACATCGCCTGCGGCGGGACCGGCGGACACATCTTCCCCGGGCTGGCGACGGCCGAGGTATTGGTCGAGCGGGGCCACGAGGTGACGCTCTGGCTGGCCGGCAAGGACGTCGAAGCCGCCGCGACGGCCGGCTGGCGGGGGCCGGTGATGACCGTTGCCGCGGAGGGCTATCCATCCGGGTGGCTTGGCTGGAAGAGCGTCCGGTCGTCCTGGCTGCTGCTGCGGGCGATCTGGCGATGTCGCGGATACCTGCGCGCCCGCCCGCCGAACGCCATGCTGGCGATGGGCAGTTATGCGTGCGTCGGCCCGTCGTGGGCCGCCCGCGGGCTTGGGGTGCCGCTGGTCATCCACGAGGCGAACGTGATCCCCGGCCGGGCGATCGCATGGCTAGCGCGCAGGGCCAACGTGGTCGCGGCGTCGTTCGAGGAGACCCGCTTTCATCTCCGGCGGGTGGACCTCCACGTCACCGGCATGCCGCTGCGCCGGGAGATCGTTAACCGCGCCGCCGCGGCCGCCGCCACGCCGGCCCGGAATGGCCGCTTCACCGTCCTCGTCACCGGCGGCAGCCGCGGCGCCCACCGCCTGAACGAGACGATGGTCGAGGCGGTCCGCCAGCTCCGAGCCGCAGCCCGCAGACTGCGCATCCTTCACCTGACCGGCCCGGCCGACGAGGCGTTTGTGCGCGCCGCCTACGACTCCCTCGGCGTGGAGCACGATGCCCGGGCGTTCACGCTGGACATCCACGACTGGTACGCGCGCGCGGACCTCGCCATCTGCCGCGCCGGAGCGGCGACTTGCGCGGAACTGGCCCTGTTCGCCGTGCCCGCGCTGCTAGTCCCCTATCCCCACGCCGTCCGCAACCATCAACTGGCCAATGCCCGCGCCCTTGCGCGCCACGGCGGCGCCGACGTCGTCGAGGAACGGGACCTCGACTGCGGATGGTTGGCCGAGTACCTCGCCGGTATGGCCGCCGCGCCTGACCGCCGCGAACGAATGCGCGCGGCGCTCCGGCGCGACGCGCGGGCGGACGCGGCCGAACGTCTGGCCGACCTGGTCGAAAAGGCCGCCCGCCATGGACGCGCAAGGGATGGATGAGGCACGGCGCTGCCTTGCCCGTGGAGGGCACGTCCATCTGATGGGCGTCGGCGGCGTCGGCGTCGCCGGTCTGGCGCATCTGTTGATCGGCCGCGGTTGTCGCGTTTCCGGCTGCGACCTTGAACTCAATCGCTGTGCGCAATCGGTGGCGGCGGCCGGCGGCCGCATCCTCGCCGGACACGACCCCTCCCACCTCGTTCCTCCGCCCGACTGGCTGATCTGCTCCGCCGCCGTGCCCGCGGACCATCCGGAGGCGGCGGCGGCGCGGGCGGCTGGCATTCCCGTCAGCCGTCGCGGCGAGGCGCTGGCCGCGTTTTCCGCCGAAACGCCCTGTGTGGCGGTCTGCGGCACCCACGGCAAGACGACGACCACGGCGATGCTGGTCCAGATGTTTCGGCATGCGGGACTGGATCCATCTTTTGCGATCGGCGCGGAGGTGGACGCTCTCGGCGGTGTCGCCGCCGTCGGCGCGTCGCCGTGGCTGGTGGTCGAGGCCGACGAAAGCGACGGCACGCTGGCCCTGTACACGCCGGAGGTCGCGGTGGTCACCAACGTGGACCTCGATCACCTGGAGCACTTCCGCGACCTGGCGGAGTTCCATGGAGTCTTTGAGACGCTGGTGCGGCGAGCTCGCAGGGTCGTGTGCTACGGTCGCGACGATCCGGCCGCCACCCGCATTGCCGGTGGCGCGGGCCACGCGATCGGGTTCGGGCTCGACCGTCCGGCCGACGTGCGCGGACTCCGCCGACGGCCGGAGGGCATCGGCCAGACGTTCGAGGTGGAGCTGTTCGGCCGGCCGATCGGCCGCGTGCGGCTGCCCGCGCCGGGGGCACACAACGCCCGGAACGCGCTTGGCGCACTTGCCGCAGCGGTCGCCTGCGGTCTGGATCCGGCGACCGCGATGGCGGCCCTCGAGGGATTCCGGGCGGCGCGGCGGCGGCTCGAGATTCGGGTGCAGCGGCCCGACCTGCGCGTCGTGTCGGACTACGCGCACCATCCCGCGGAGATCCGCGCGCTGCTCGACGCGGTCCGGGAGGGGCTGGCGCCCTCCGGCTTGTGGATGGCGTTTCAGCCGCACCGCTACACACGGACGCGGGCGCTGTTGCGGGAGTTCCCGCCTGCGTTCCAGGGCGTGGAACGACTATGGCTGGCGCCGGTGTACGCGGCCAGCGAACCCCCGTTGCCCGGCGGATCATCGAAGGATCTGCTGGAGGAGTTCCACCGCCAGGGCCACCGCGGAGTACGTCTGGCGGCGGACCTCGAGGATCTTTGGGTGCGGCTCCTCGAGGAACGGCGTCCAGGGGACCTGATCTTGCTGGTCGGCGCGGGAGACATCGACCGGCTGGCCGACCGCGCCGCCGCCGAATGGGGGTGACCGATGCTCAGGAGGGAACGCCGCGTTCCCGCCGGCAAAAGTCCACCAACGCGTCCAGCCGACGACGCGCGGCGCCGGAATCTACCGACTCAGCCGCCCGGGCAACGGCCTCCCTCAGATCGCTGGCTAGGTCGGCGGCAAGGAGGGCGGCGGCGGCGTTGAGCAGCACGATGTCTCGACGCGGACCGCGGTCGCCCTCCAACACCCCCCGCAGGATCCGGGCGTTCGCGGGCGGGTCGCCGCCGGCCAGCTCGGCCGGGTCGCACCTGGGCAGACCTGCGTCCTCGGGCGTGACCTCGAATTGGCGGACGCCGTCGGGCGTCGCCTCCGCCACGCGGGAGGGCCCGGTCAGCGTCAGCTCGTCCAGCCCGTCCGATCCGTGGACGACCAACACGCGTTCGGCGCCGAGGTCCCGCGCGGCCCCCGCAAGGACCGGTACCATCGCCGGGTCGTACACCCCCAGTACCCCGCGGCGGGCCCCGGCCGGGTTCGAGAGGGGGCCGAGCAGGTTGAAGACGGTGCGGATGCCGATCTCGCGGCGAGGCCCGATCGCGTGTTTCATCGCCGGATGCAGCAGCGGCGCGAACAGGAAGGCGATGCCCACCTCGGCCAGGCAGGCCTCGACGCGGGGCGGGGGCAGTTGGAGGTCAACGCCGAGTTCGGCCAGCACGTCGGCGCTACCGCAGGTGCTCGAGACACCACGGTTGCCGTGCTTGGCGACGATCGCGCCGGCGCCCGCGGCGACGAAGGCGGCGGTCGTCGAAATGTTGAACGTCCGCGCGCCGTCGCCGCCGGTGCCGCAGGTGTCCACCACCGGCCCGGCTGGGGCCCGGATGGCGGTGAACCGTTCGCGCATCGCCTCGGCGCTGCCCGCGATGACGTCGGCGTCCTCGCCGCGGATGCGGAGGGCGATCAGGTACGCGGCGATCTGCGCCGGCGTGGCGGCGCCCTCCATGATTTCGCGCATCACATCCCTCGCCTCGGCGCGGGTCGGGCGCCGGCCGGCGGCCAGCGCGGCAATCGCATCGCGGATCATGCCGAATCTCCTCCGGCGGCCGGCGCCGCGCCGAGGCCGAACCGATGGTATTCCTCCAGCGCGTAGCGGTCGGTCATGCCGGCGACGTAATCGCACACAGTTCGCCAGAGCCCCTCCGCCTCGATCCGCGCACGCGCCTTCCGCCCCATGGTCTCAGGATGGTCGAGGTAATGCATGAACAGGCGGCGCATCATGCGGACCGCCTCAGCGTTCGCACCGGCGACGGTCGGATGAAAATAGACCCGCTGAAACAGAAACGCGTGCAGGGGGGCCAGCCAGGCCCGCATCGCATCGCTGTAGTCCACCAGCCGCACCGGCGCGTTCATCACGTCCGTCGGCGAGGCCGGCGCATGCCGCTCGAGTAGCCCGGCGCTGGTGCGGATGACGTCCTCCACCTGCAGGTCGAGCAGGTTGCGCACCGCCATCCGCCGCCGGCGGTCGTCTGGCGCGCCGGCCCCGCGCCGCCGGGCGCGCGCATCGGCCTCCAACCAGATCTCCAGCTCCTGTAGGTCCGCTTCAGTGATCAGTCCGGCCTCCAGCGCGTCGTCCACGTCGTGGGCGTGGTAGGTGATGTCGTCGGCGAGGTCGGCGATCTGGGCCTCCAGCATCGGGCGCGGGCCGATCGGCCGGCCGTCGAGTTGCGTGCCAGGCGTGGCCGCCAGGTGTTTCCGGAGGCCGGCGCGGACCTCCCAGGTGAGGTTGAGACCTGGAAAATCTGGGTACTGCAGCTCCAGCAGCTCCAGCGCGCGGCAGGACTGGAGGTTGTGGTCGAACCCCCCCCAGTCGCGCATCAGCTCGTTCAGCGCCTGTTCGCCGCTGTGGCCGAACGGCGAGTGGCCGACGTCGTGGGCCAGCGCGATCGCCTCGACGAGGTCCTCGTTCGCTCCAAGGCAGCGGGCGATCGTGCGGCCGACGGCGGCCATCTCCATGGTGTGCGTGAGGCGGGTACGGTAGTGGTCGGCCGTGCCATTGACGAAAACCTGCGTCTTGTACTCCAGCCGGCGGAAGGGCCGCGAGTGAAGGACGCGGTCGCGGTCGCGCTGGAATTCCGTCCGCAGCTCGTGCGGGGGCTCCGGGTGCGCCCGGCCCGCCGACCGCGCGCTCCGGGCCGCCCATGGCGCCAGGCTTCGCTCCTCGGCCTCCTCCCACGCTCGACGTCCGCGCGTCATGGCGCCCTCAGCCTACCGTCTCCCCAGCCGGGCGGCAACGGCCCGTCGGCGGGACGCCGTGGCGTACGGCGGACGCACGTCCATGCGCCGCAATTCCGTGGCCGCCCTCGATCGGCGCCCCTCGTGCCCCATCTGTCGCGCTTGTCAGCGTGTCCCGGGAAGAGGTATACGGCAGACAATTTGTGCCGGCCACGGTCGGCCGTGGAGTGCGCCAAAGTGACGACACTCGTATGCCCATCGTGCAAGACCTCGCTGAGACTCAGGGATGGTTTTGTCCAGACGCTCAAGGAGTTCAAGTGCCTTCGTTGCGGGGCGATGATCCCCCTGCCCGCCGGGCCCGTGTCTCCGGAAACCTTATCCAGCTCGACCAAGCACATCGCAATCAAGCCAATCGTCCCCGAGGCTCCGCCTCCTGCGCCGGCCGCTCCGCCGCCCGCGGCGCCCTCCGAAGGGAAACCCCCGGCGGGGACCATCGCCATGCCCTGCGCGGGCTGTGGCCGCACAATGAATCTGCGGCCCGACCTTCTCGGGAAGAAAATCCGTTGCAAGCAATGCAACGCCATCACGCAAGTGCCCGCGGCCGCACCATCGACGAAGCCCCCTCCGGCGGCCGAAGCCAAACCTTCGCCACCTCCGTCCCCTCCACCCGCGGCGCCGGGCACGGTCGTCCTGCCCACTTCGCCTTCCGCCGAGCCGGCCGCTCCCCCCTCTACGCCGCCGGCCGACTTGGCGGCGTTGCGCCGCCGGGCCGAACAAGCGGAGACCGCCCTGCGCACCTTAGCGGGACAGCATGCGGTGGAGAAGGCCGCCCTTCAGCACGAGATCGAGGAACTGAAGAAGGCATTGGCCGCCGCCAAGGCCGCGCAGGCCGCGCCCGCTGCGGCGTTCGACGAATGGGCAGCCGAGGTCCGCCGACGGTTCGACGAGGACGTCGAACGCCTCCGACGACGGCTGGCGGGCGGATAAGGCCATCCGCCCGCGCCCGGCCTCGCAAGAGGTGCGGGCTCGTGAAGCGGCCGAGCGACGCCGCGCCATGAATTCCGCCCGGACCCGTCGTATATTGACCGGATGAGCGAGCCGGTGTGCCAGTGCGGAGACGTGCCGTTCCGGGTCGGCCGGACTTGGAATCCGGAACGTATCCGCGGCGATTTCCCCGTTCTGAACCAGACGGTGCGGGGACGTCCGCTCGTCTACCTCGACAACGCGGCGACCAGCCAGAAGCCCTCGGCCGTCATCCAGGCCGTCTGTGCCTACTACGGGACCTGCAACGCCAACGTGCACCGGGCGTTTCACTACCTCGCCGCCGAGGCGACGCGGCGCTACGAAGAAGTGCGGCGCGCGGCGACGACGTTCTTGGGTGCGGCCTCTCCCCGCGAAATCGTCTTCACGCGTGGCACCACCGAGGCGATCAACCTGGTCGCCGCCGGCTGGGCCCGGCGTCACCTGCGGCCGGGCGAGGCGATCGTGGTGACCGAGATGGAACATCACAGCAACCTCGTGCCCTGGCAGCTGGCGGCGGCGGCGACGGGGGCGCGGCTGCGCTTCGTGCCCGTCACGAGCCGGGGCGAGCTGGACCTCGAGGCCCTCGACCGCCATCTGGCCGACGGCGCGGCGCGGGTCGTCGCGGTGACGCATGCCTCGAACGTGCTGGGCACGGTCAATCCGGTGGCCGAGATCGCCCGCCGCGCCCACGCGGCCGGCGCGGTCTGCGTCGTAGACGGCGCCCAAAGCGCGCCGCATTTGCCGGTGTCGGTGCAAGAGATCGGCTGCGATTTTTACGCGTGCTCGGGCCACAAGATGTACGGTCCGACCGGCGTCGGCATCCTGTACGGCCGGTCGGCGCTGCTGGAGGAAACGGACCCCCTGCTCGGCGGCGGGGAGATGATCGAGCGGGTGGAACTGGAGTACTCCACATGGGCCGAGATCCCCCACCGTTTCGAGGCCGGCACGCCGAACATCTCGGCGGTCATCGGCCTCGGGACGGCGTTGGACTATCTCGAGAGCCTCGGCCGGCCGGCGATCGCGGAGTGCGAGGGCCGGCTGACCCGGTACGCGCTGGACCTCCTGCGCGCGACGCCTGGCCTGCGGGTGTTCGGCGACGCCCCAGAACGCGTCGGCGTGATCTCCTTTGAGGTCGAGGGCGTTCATCCGCACGACCTGGCGCAATTTCTCGACACGGAGGGCATCGCCACGCGGGCCGGGCACCTGTGCTGCCAGCCGCTGATGCGGCGGCTCGGCGTGCCGGCCGTCAGCCGCGCCAGCCTGGCGCTCTACAACTTGCCAGAGGAAATGAACCGGCTGGTTGACGCCATCGGTCGGGCCCGGGAGTATTTTCGCCGTGGAGCTTGACGACCTGTACCAAGAGGTGTTGCTCGACCACTACCGCCACCCGCGCGGCGCCGCGCCGGTCTCCGACCGTGAACTGGTGATGGAGGAGGTCAATCCGGCGTGCGGCGACCACCTCCGGCTGGCGTTCGAGCTGCGGGACGGCCACGTGGTGCAGGTCCGGCACGAAAGCCGCGGGTGCGCCATCTCCATAGCCTCGGCCTCGATCATGGCGGCGTTCGTAGAGGGCCGCACTCCGGCCGAGATCCGCGCGGCGGCCGACGGCGTGATCGCAATGATGCGAGGGGAGTCGGATCTGCCCGCCGACGGGCCGGAGGACCTTGCCGCGCTCGCGGGGGTGCGGCAGTTTCCGATGCGCATCAAGTGCGCAACGATGTGCTGGCACGCGATGAAGGCGGCGCTCGACCGGCAGGACGCCTAACGTTTCGCGGCCGCCAGACCCAAACCCGCAGACGGCGCCGCCCCCATTCCTCCGCCTCGCGATGGGATGCGAAGAAAAGATCAATCCGCCGGCCCCGGATCGCTCCACCCGTGTCCTCCACCCGCCCCCAGCCGTATCCCGGCACGTACAGGACCGTCCCGAACGGCAACACCGCGGGGTCCGCGGCCACCGTGCCGGGCCGCGCCCGCACTCCGCTGGCGGTGACGCCCACGGCCTTGGGGCGCCCGGCCAGCGGGCCGCGGGCGATCACCGGCCGGCCCCACCAGGTCCGCCGCCAATTGCAGCAGCGGCCGCACGGGCAGTAGCCGGTCGCCTCGACCTCCAGCCACTCCGGCGCGCCCACAGGGCCGCCGGGCGGCGGACCATACCGGCCGGGCGTCGCGCATCCGGCAGCCGCCGCGGCCGCAAGAACCGCCAACACCCGGTTGCGTTTGCGCCTCATGCGCGATACAGGTGAACAAACGTGGCACACGGCCGTCCATATCACAAGGAGCGCTTCGCATGAACCGTGGGCTTGTCCTCGCGTTGTTGGTCGCGGCGCTGACCGCCGCGACTTCGGCCGCCCCGCCGGAGACGATGAGCGTCCAGGTCCGGTCGGGCCAGGTCCGCGCGTCCGCTTCGTTTCTGGCCCCCGTGATCGCGGAGGCCCCCTACGGGGCCGCGATGGCAGTCGAGCAAAGGTCGCCACCGTGGGCCCGCGTGCGGCTGGCCGACGGCCGGACGGGCTGGATGCACGAGTCCGCCCTCACCCGCGAACGCCTGCAGTTGAAGGCCGGCTCCGCCGATGTCGCCGCCGGTGCCCGCGCGGGCGAGGTGGCGCTCGCGGCCAAGGGGTTCACGCAACAGGTGGAAAAGGAATACCGCCAGCAGAACCCCGCGTTGCAGTTCGGGTGGGTGGACCGAATGGAGACCTGGGCGGTCACGCCAGCCGAGGCGGCGGCGTTTCTGAAGGCCGGGCGCGTGACGCCCGCCGGGGGGGACACACGATGAACTCGCGATCCTTCGTCCGCCATCTCGCCTTTCTTCTCCGGCCCCCCGTCGCGGCCGTCGCGCCGCTGCTGGCGGGCTGCCAGACGGTGAAAGTCGTCAGCGAGGGCGTCGCCGCGGTCGGCGTCGCCACCGGCCAGATCACGGAAGAGCAGGCGCAGTCGATCGTCCGCACCGGCGAGTCGCTCGGTTCCGCGATGGAACAGCTGACGCCCGAAAACGAGTACTGGATCGGCCGCGCCGTCACCGCGACGATCCTCGCCCGCCACCCCGCATACGACC
This sequence comes from uncultured bacterium, assembly GCA_937139365.1. Lineage (GTDB taxonomy): Bacteria > Verrucomicrobiota > Kiritimatiellia > PWTM01 > PWTM01 > CAACVY01. The sequence goes on from CAKZPT010000108.1 coordinate 26,809, forward strand.
GCTCCGACCTGAACCGCTACGTCAACCTGGTCGGGCAGTCGCTGGCGCTCTATTCCGACCGGCCGGAGACCTTCGGCGGGTACCGGTTTCTGGTGCTCGACTCGGACGATATCAACGCCTTCGCCGGCCCCGGCGGTCTGATCACCGTGACCCGCGGCATGCTGCGGCTGTGCCGCACGGAGGACGAGCTGGCCGCGGTGTTGGCGCACGAAATCGGCCACGTCGCCCACCGCCACGGCCTGAAGGCCATCAAGAAGAGCCGGTGGACTGGCGCGTTCACGACCATCGTCGTCGAGGCCGGCAAGCAATTGGGCGGCGCCGACCTGGCCGAGGCGGTACGGGCGTTCGAGGGGGCGATCGGCGACGTCACCCAAACCCTGGTCAACAGCGGCTACGGCCGCGCCGCCGAGCGCGAGGCCGACGCCGCGGCGGTGCGCATGCTGCGCCGCGCTGGCTACGACCCACATGCGCTGATCGCCATGCTGGAAGAGATGGACCGCCGGCTGAAGCCGGGCGGACTCGACTTCGCCAAAACCCATCCCGATCCGACCGACCGCATCCGGGAGGTCCGCAGCCTGATCGGCGGCCTTGCTTCCGTGCCGCCGCCGGCCGAGCGCCAGGCCCGTTTTGCCGCGGTCATGCGCGGCGTGTGAGCTTCCTGTTCGCGGGGCGTTTGCGCTTGCGGCGCGCGCACGACTCGCGGATACTTCGCGCGTACCGGTTGCCTGAACCGCCGCGATGACCGCAGGCTCCAGCCCTCCGGCCCATGCGTCCACCGGCACCTCCGCCGCTCGAGACCGGTTAAACGCCTGCCTCCGCCAACCGGAGGGCGTGTTCCCCGCCCGGTGGAGCGCCAGTTGCACGGCTGCGGACGGAGGCGGCGAGGCGGACCTCAACGAGCTCCTTCCTCTATGCGTCGTGTGGACCGACTGGTCGCCCGACGTGGCGCGGGAACTGGTGCTTTCCGCGCTTGCGGCCCAGCACCCGGACGGCTCGTTTCCCCGCCGCATCCGCAGCGACGGCTACGTGACGGCCGCCCATCCGCCATGGCCGCTGCTCGCTCAGGCTGCCGACACGGCTGCCGGCGAAATTCCCCCGCCCGATTTCGTGGCCGAGGTGCTGCCCGCCCTCGAGCGGTATCTGGACTGGGCGCTTCACCGATATGTCCCACCCGACGGAGTTCCCCGCTGGCCCAGGCCCGACGAGGCGTGGTTGCCGGAGGTGTGGTCCGCCGATCTGAGGCCGGTGGATCTGACGGCGATGCTGACGGCTGAGCTCGAGGCCGGCGCGGCGCTGGCCGAACGCTGTCACGCCGGCGGCGTGTTCGCCGCCCGTTTCGGCGCCGCCCTTGCTGCGCTCCGGCGGACGCTCGAACAGTTCCACTTCGACCCCGCGACCGGACTCTATCTCGACCGCGATGCCGGCGGCCGGCCGGCCAGCCGGCGAACGGTGTCCGTGTTCACCCCGCTGTGGACGCGTGGCCTCTCCGAAGCCCGCCGACGGCGCATCGAGCGCGAGCTGGAGGTCTGGCCGGCCCCCGAAGACGGCGGCCTTCCCCTTTGGGAGCCATGGCCGGACGATCCCGCGCCGCCGCCGTCGTCGGCCCTGCACCAAGCCGTGCTGCTCGCCGGCCTGCGGTGCGCCGGTTCGGCAACAGTCGCGGGCCTAGGCCCGGCGCAGCCGATGGCCTCTGCCGAGGCCATGGCGGCCGCGCTTCTGGTCCGACCGCCGATCCGCCGCGCATCCATCTTTTCCTCCCGTCCGTGGGCCCGCCCGCTGGCCCTCTCCGCCGCCGCCCTCGGCCTGGTGGCGCTGGCGGGCACCGGATGGTACATGGTCCGCCGACCCTCGCTTCCGGGCGCCACCGGCGAGGTGCTGCTCAACATGGCCCAGCAGCGCCACCGCGCCGGCCAGCCCGACGAGGCGATCAGGATTTATCGGCGGTTTCTCGCGCTCTCAGGCTCGACCAGCGGCACCGTCCGCGTGTTGCTGGGCAATGCGTTCTACCGGGCCGGCCGGTACCGCGAGGCGGAGGCGGAATACCGCGCCGCGATGGCCGAGGAGGTCAGCTCCCTCCACGCCCTCTACAATCTCGGCCTGGCGCTGCATCACCAGGGACGCAACGCCGAGGCCGCCGACGCGTTTGAAAAATTCGCCGCAACCTACCGCGTGGACTACCCCGAACTCGCCAGCCGGGCCCGGGTGGCCCTGAACATCATCCGCGGACAGCCGATCGAATTCAACGATATCCCCTAAAGCGGCCGCGCTTAGCGGCGGCCGAATCCCGCGACGGAAACCAGCGGCGAGGACAGCTCCGCACGCTCCGTTGAAGCCCCTCCGCCGGCGGACTACGATCCGCTCATGAAGGTCGCGTGGCTGACGCCCGGATCGGGCGACCGTTTCTTTTGTCAGAACTGCCACCGCGACTTCGCGCTCGCGCGCGCCCTCGGTCGGAAGGGAGTCCAGGTGGCGATCGTACCGCTCTATCTGCCGCTGGACGTCCGATCGCTGGAGGGCCTGACTTGTGCCCCGCTGCAGTTCGGCGCGCTGCGCGTCTATCTGGAACAGCGGTGCCCCCCCCTCGCCCGCCGCTGCCCGTGGCTGCTTCGGATGCTCGATCGGCCGGCGCTCTTGCGCGTCGCCGCACGCCGGGCCGGGACCGCCAGCGCCGCGAACCTCGCCGACCTGACGCTCTCCATGCTGCGCGGCGAGGACGGCCGCCAGGCGGCGGAACTCGATCGCCTTATCGAATGGTTGCAGGGCTAATTTCCTCCCGACATCGCGGTCCTCTCGAACGCCCTGCTCCTGGGCGCCGCCGGACCGATGCGGCGGCGGGCTGGCGCGGCCGTCGTCTGCCTGCTGCAAGACGAGGACGTCTGGCTCGACGCCCTGCCGCCGACGCTGCGTTCGGAGGCCGAAACGGAGCTCGCCCGCCGGGCGGCGGACGCGGATCGGCTGATCGCCATCACACGCACCTACGCTGATCGGATTTCACGCCGCCTGGCCCTGCCGGCCAACCGGGTGGCCGTGGTGCCGCCCGTTATCCAGCCCCCTCCGGGCCCGCCCGCCCCCCTGCCCGACCGGCCGCCAGTCCTCGGCTACTACGCCCGCCTGATCGCCGACCGCGGCCTCGACGACGCGGCCTGGCGGCTCCTACGCCACGAACCGGGCCTGGCCGCGCTGCGCCTGCGGCTCGGCGGCGGCGCGGCGGCCAATGACCGGCCGCACTTGCGCCGCCTCCTCCGTTCGTTCACCGCCGCGGAACGCGCCGGCTCCATCGTCGAAACGGACCACGATCACGCGCGGCGCTGGGAGTTTTATCGCGCGATCAGCGTCCTCTCGACCCCGGCCCGCGTCGAGGACGGCGGGGGGTTGCAGTCGCTGGAGGCCATGGCCCTCGGCGTGCCCGTCGTCCAGCCGGACCGGGGCGCCTTCGGCGAGATCGTGCGGCAGACCGGCGGCGGCCTCGTCTACTTTCCCCAGACGCCCGAGGCCTTGGCCGCCGCCCTCGCGCCGCTGCTGTGGGAACCCGAACGCCTGCGCGAACTGGGACGCATCGGCCGCGCCGCCGTGGCGGGAATGTGCGACCCGAACGTCGTGTCCGCCTCGTGGCTTGCGGAATTCGAAGCTGCGATTTCTACCCGGAGAAGCGACCGCGCGTGAATCGAGTACTGGAAATGCGCCAGGTCTGGAAGACCTATCCCGGTCCCGTCGGCGGCTCGCCGGTCGAGGTATTGCGCAGCGTCGACTGGGTCGTCGAGCCGGGCGAGCGGTCGGCCATCCTAGGGCCCTCCGGCTGCGGCAAAAGCACGCTGCTCAACCTCGCCGGCGCCCTTGACCGCCCGTCCGCCGGCGAGGTGGTCATCGCCGAGCGTAGCGCGGCCCGCCTCTCGGACGACGACCTCGCCCGGCTGCGTTGCGACCACGTCGGCTTCGTGTTTCAACAGCACCTTCTTCTGCCCCAGCTCACCACGCTGGAAAACGTGCTGTTGGCCGCGCTGGCCGAGCCCAGCGGCCGCGCCCCGGTCGACGAGGCCTGCGCCCTGCTCAAGCGCGTGGGGCTCGGCGACCACCTGCACCATCGGCCGGCCGAGCTCTCCGGAGGCGAGCGTCAGCGAGTCGCCGTCGCGCGCGCGTTGCTGCGACGACCGAAACTTCTGCTGGCCGACGAACTGACCGGATCGCTCGACGCCGCCTCGGCCGCCTCGCTCGCCGACCTGCTCGTCGGTCTGAACCGCGAATTCGGCATGGCGCTCGTCGTGGCCACGCATTCCACCGCGTTGGCCGCTCGGATGCGGCGCCGATGGCGGATCGAGAACGGGTGCCTTGTCGAGGTCCCTGTCGAGCGCGAATGAACACGGCGCGCCTGATTGTGCGGAACCTGCGCCACCACGCGCGCCGTCACTCGGCCGCGGCGGTCGGCGCCGTGTTGGCGACGGCCGTCATCACGGCCTCGCTGCTCGTCGGCGGATCCGTCCGGCGGAGCCTGACGCGGACCGTGGACCGGAGGCTGGGCCGCGTCGAATGGGCGGTGGAGGCGGGCGCTCGGCGATTCCGGGCCGACCTGGCCGACCGCGTACAGGCCGCGTTGGGGCGTCCGACGGCCGCCATCTGGATGGAACTGGCCGCGGTGTCGGTCCCCGAGATCGGCCGTCGCACTGGCCGCGTTCAGGCCCTCGGCGTGGACCGCCGTTTTTTTGCGATGGCCCCGCTCCGCCCAACCCCTTGCCGGAGCCGCCGGCCGACGACGACGTATGGGTGAACGACGCGCTGGCGCGTCGGCTCGAATTGCAACCCGGCGTGGAGATCGTGCTGCGGGTTCCCCGCGCCTCCGCGCTACCGCCGGATGTGCCCCTGGCGGCGGATTCCACCGCCTTCGTCTCCCGGCGGCTGCGCGTCGCCGCGATCGTGTCGGACGGCGCCTTCGGCCGGTTCGATCTACGGCTTGGGACCATCGTCCCGTACAACGTGTTTCTGTCGCGGGACGCGCTCGCGGCACTCGCCGGCCGCCCCGGTGCCGCCAACACCCTTCTCATCGCCACCGCGCTCGACGGTGTGCCGGATGCCGGCCGCGTCCGTCGAGCGATCGCAGAGGAGGCGGTTTTGGCCGACCACGAATTGGAGATCCGGACCCTTCCCGACGGCCGGCTCGAGCTCTGGACCCCTCGAGTATTTCTCGATCCTGCAGCCGTCGAGGCCGCCCGCGCCGCCGCCCCGAACGCCTTGGTGACACTGACCTACCTGGTCAACTCGATCGCGATCGGCAACCGCGATGTTCCGTACAGCTTTGTCGCGGGCCTCGAGGAACCGCCGGCGCCCGGAGCCGGCGATCCGGACGGCCTTGTGGTGCATGAGTGGACCGCCAAACATCTGGGCGGCGCTGCGGGCGATGCCGTCCGGCTGACTTACTCCGCACTCGACGCGACCGGCCGGTTGATCGAGACGTCGGCGGTGGTTCGGCTGCGTGCCGTGGTGCCGTTCGACGGATCGGCGAGGGATGCGACCCTGATGCCGGCGATCCCCGGCATCGCCGAGGCGGCCTCGTGCAGCGAATGGGAGGCGAGCCTTCCGCTCGACTTCTCAAGGATTCGTCCCGAGGACGAGGACTACTGGAACCGCTGGCGCGGCGCGCCGAAGGCGTTCGTGCCGCTGGCGCTGGCGCAGGCGTTGTGGAGCAACCGTTTCGGCACGGCTACGGCCGTGCGCTGGCCCGCAAGGACGGACGCGGAGGCGTTGCGGCGCGAACTTCGGGTGGCCCTGTCGCGTTGTCCGCCGCCATGGCGCGTGGCCGCGGTGCGGCAGGAGGGACTGAAGGCGGCCGGGGAGGGGACGGATCTGGGGGCCCTGTTTCTGGGGCTGGGGATGTTCGTCCTCGCCTCGGCGGCGCTGCTGACGATTCTGGTGTTCGGGCTCGGCCTGCAGGCACGAGCGGGCGAGCTGGCGCTCCAGACGGCGCTGGGATTTACGCGGGCCCGCGTGCGGCGGCTGCTGCTGACCGAGGAGGCCGCCGTCGCGGCCACCGCAGCGGCGCCCGGTACAGCACTAGGATGCGCAGGCGCCGTCGCGCTGGTGGTGGCGCTGCGGACGGTTTGGCGGGGCGCGGTCGGCGGTGTCCCGCTGGACGTCACCGTGGGCGCGGCGCCGCTTCTGATCGGCGCGATCGCTGGATTTCTGTTGGCTGCCGGCACGATTTGGGGAGTGTTACGACGCCGACTGGGAGAGGCCGTCCGACAACCGCGCCGAGCGGCGGGGCCGTCGGGCCTCGCCGCGCCGATCGGCGCCGCCGCCGGATGCGTGGCCGCCCTCTTGATGGCGGCCGCATCCCGTTCTGCGGGAAGCCCTGCCGGGCTCGGTCTGGCAGCCGGCGGCGTCGCATTGCTCGCCGGCGGTCTCGGATGGGCCGCGGCCCTTGCCCAGATCGAGCGGCGGACGGTTCGCGCTCCGCATCCCGCACCGTTCGGCGTGCAAAACTGGGGTCGCAACGCGCGGCAGACGTTGGCAGCGATCCTGATGCCCGCCTTCGGCTGGTTCGTCGTCTTTGCCGTGGATGCCCATCGTCCTCGGATCCCCGATGTCGTCCGCCGGGACGGCCCGGCCGACGGATTTGCGCTGTTCGGAGAGTCCGCCGTTCCGTTGGCCCACGACCCGGCCGATCCGGCCGGCCGAGAGCGGTTGGGGCTCGACGGCCTTGACGCACGGCTCCTCGCCCTGCGGCGGCACGAAGGCGCGGACGCCAGTTGCCTCAACCTCAACCGCGTTCAGCGCCCGCCTCTGTTGGGGGTGCCCAGCCGGCTGTTCGAGGAGACGGACGCCTTCGCCTGGGCCCGTCGGCCTGTGGGGCACGGCAGACCGTGGAGCGCCCTCCGTTGCGCGCCGGCGCCGGACGTCGTGCCTGCGGTCCTCGACGCCTCGGTGGCAACATGGGGGCTACGATGGAAGGTTGGCGATCGGGTCCCGATGATCGCCGAGGACGGCCGGCCGCTCGAACTCGAGGTCGTCGGCCTGCTGGCAGACTCGATCTTTCAGGGGCATGTGCTTCTCGACGAGGCCGCCTTGTTGCGGTGGTTTCCGTCGGCGGGCCGGCGGGTGCTGCTTGTGGAGGCGTCGCCGGAGCAGGTGGTCGCGGTGCGCGAACGACTGGAGCGGGTACTGTCCGACACCGGGCTGGAGCTGGAGACGACCGTGGAGCGGCTCGATCGTTTTCTCGAAGTCCAACGGACGTATCTGGACATTTTCCTATGGTTCGGAGCCCTGGGCCTCACGCTGGGGGCGGCGGGGTTCGGCGTGATCGCGCGGCGCAACCTGATCGAACGGCGTCCAGAACTGGCGATGCTGCGGGTGCTGGGATGGGATCGCCGCCGGCTGTGGTTCGGGCTCGCGGCGGAACACGCGGGGCTGGCGCTGGTGGGCCTGCTGACGGGGGCGCTTGCGGCGGCCATCGCGTTTCCGGGCGCGGCCGCATCGCTTCGGCCCGGCCCAGCAGGCGTGGCCGCCCTCGGTCTCCTGCTGGGCGGCTGGCTTGGGGTCAACCTGTCCGCCCGCTCGATCCTCCGTGGACCGCTGCTGGACGCACTGCGACAGGAGTGAGAGGGCGGACGGAGTTCGTTTTAGCGCCCGCGCAGCTCGATTCGGTCGAGTTCCATCGGGCCGGTCCACTCGATGCGGACCCGCGAAGCTTCGAAGGGAAGGTCTGCCGCGTATTCGTGCCAAACTCGACGACGCTGGCCGGCGGCGCCCCCGGGCGTCGGCGGCAGCGGCCGGTCGTTCCGTTTCAGCTCTGCTTCGTTCCATGGCACTCCGGCAGGAGCCGCGAGCAGCCGGAGGTCCCCGGCCGGCCCCGTCGGATCGGAAAAGGCGGTCATGCGCACACGCCCGACCCGGCCCGGGACATGGAGGACGACGAAATCGTTCGTCGTGCCGGCCAGACGGAAGAGATACTCGGCATATCGGCCGTTGTACTCGTTGACCACACGCAAGCCTGCGGATCGTTCCGCGAGACCGGAAACGTCGCGGCACTCCTCCACCCAGCAGCGACCGGTGATCTCGACGGGGCCGACGACGTTGGAGGGCGCCGACACGCCGCCGCGGTTGCGGGCGCGAACCCGGTAGAACCAGCGCTCTCTTGGCCGTACCTCGGTGTCGCTGAAGAGAGGGCGATAAGCCGCATCGGCATCGGAGACATCGGCGGCGACGCAGGCCCAGGGGCCGTCCGGCGCCGGGGCGCGCTCGACATCGTAGCCCGACGCGCCCGCCGAACCGCGCCAGGAAAACATCGGCACGCCGTCGAACGGCAGCAGCTCCGGCGGATCGGGGACCGGCAGCGGCGGAACGGCGCGGCCCTCGATCCGAAAGGCCGCCTCGCGTTGCTAGCGCAGGATGCCGATCTACGCCTGCGTATCGGCGCTGGGAAAACCCGGCCAGTGATATGCCCAGACAGCCGGGAAGGCGAAGATGTGATGCCAGTAAAAGCCGCCTTCCTCGCGGTGGGAGTACATGCTCCACAGCAGCGCGCCCGCGACGCCATCGGCCATCCACGCGTCGAGGATCTCCCGCAGTCGGGCCGGGGCGTTTTTGGGGGTGAAATTGCGGCCGTCCACGTAGGGGCCGAATTCGCCCACGAAGAACGGCCGCCGGCCGGCGATCGCCGCCAGCTCCCGACGGACCGCTTCGGTCCAGTCACCGCCGAGGCCGCCGTAGGTGGTGTAGTAGTGGCGCGTGAGCAGGTCGATGTTCCGATCGATGAGCGGCTCCGGACCGGGCAGGTGCCGCGTCTCGGCGACCAGGTGGTTCGGGTCCAGCTCCTTGATGTACGCCGCCATCCCGGAAAGCCACGCCGGCGGCGCGAAGTACATCTCGTTTCCGAATTGCCAGGCGAGAATCGCCTTGTCCTCTCGGTACGGCACGCCGGTGAGCGTGTTCGTGCGGCCGATGACGAAGCGCAGGGTTGCCCGGTAGTCGTCCGCAAGCTGCGGATCGGTGTAAAACTCGGCGCGCCGGCGGCCGCGGTGCGCGGCGTAGGTGCCGATGCCGCCGAGGAAGTCGCCCGCCTCGGCCGTCAGGCAGATGATCACGCGGACGCGGTACCGGTTGGCCAGCGCCAGAAGGCGGTCCAGCGTGACGAACGCCGACTCCTGAAACACGCCCGGCCCGAGCACGTAGTGCCACGACTGCGTGGGCTCCTCGGGCCCGCGCATCGGCAGATTCCTGGGCCGCACGACGCGCAGGTTCATCTGGTCGAGCGTCTTGAAAGCGTCCTCCTGTTCCCAAGCCGAGGGCAGGCGCATTCGCTCCGGCAGGCGCAGCGTGAAGTCGTACGGCAACATTAGCCCCGACATGTTGGCGCCGATGAAACGGAATTCCCGGTCGCCGTCCCTCAGGCGGCCGGCTTCGCGGCGGACAAAGTGCTCGAACCCGGGCGCGGCGACGGCGGCGAGCGCGAGAACGAACCCGGCGGCGCGGCAGGTGGTCATGGCGACGGCTCGCGTTCGCCCCCGCCTTGGCCGCCCGCCGGCAGCGGCGAGAAACGCAGTCCGATCAAGTCCTCGCTGGCCGGTGGGCCGCGCAGGTCGAATTCAGCGTCGAGGCGGACGCCGCCGACGGAGGCGCGGGCGCGGTAGCGGCCGTGGAAATCGTACAGCGGCGCGCGCCCGTCGGTGTCCGTCGTCAATGTTGCGACGGTCGTCCACTCGTCGCGGATCAGCCGTTCCAACACGCGGTAGGCGGCCTTCGGGTGGAAGCGGTCGTCCACAAGCCCGCCGAGGGCCTCGTTCTCCCGCGGCACGGCGGTGCCGTCGCCGAGGTTCCACCAGGTGATCCCGCGCATCGCGGGGCTGGAAAACCAGAGCCGGTAGTGGTCCTCGACCACCTCCGCCTGCACGGAGTCACCGTCGTCGCCGGCGGAAGGAAACGTGATCTCGGTGATGAACAGAGGAAGCCGCTGACGGCCGAAGGCCTCGTACAGGTCGAGCAGGGCGGCTGGATCGTTGTGGGGCCCGACGAGGTGGGCGTCGAGCGCCTTCCGCCGGAAAAAGTGGAACTGCAGGCCGACGCCGCGGACCGGCAGGCCGCGCTTCCGTAGGCAGCGCACCTGGGCCAGGTAGCGGTTGCGATCAGCGGGCTCGAAATTCAGCTCGGTGACCTCGTTGATCATCAACAGGGCGTCGGGTGGCCAGCGCCGGCCGACCTCGCCGAATGCCCAGGCCACATACTCAAGATCGGCGGTGTACAGGGGCCAGTTGGTCGGGCAGATTAACGACTCGTTGACGACGTCCCAGATCGGAATGCGGGAGGCCAACCGCTCCGAAATCTCGTCGAATCGTCGCAGGAACAACGCGCGCAGCTCCGCGGCGTCGGCGGGTAGCCAGGGGGGATTGTACGCATGCCAGAGCAACGGGTGCCCCTTGAGGGTCAGGCCGTTGGTCGCCGCCCAGGGCAAGAAGCGGCCTGGCGGAGGCCGCCGCCAAATGTCGGGCGCGGGATCCTCGTAGCGAGTGCGACCGCGCTCAGGCTCGGTGCCCTTCCAGTAGAACGGGACGGTGGCGAAGTTGAACAGTCGCAGGAAAGCGCTCTCGTACCGGCGGCTGAGTTCCGGCGTCGGGAGTTGGCCGAGGACGAACGCGTTGCACCCGAAGAGAAATTCGTGCGACGTCTGGCGAACCTCGACGGTCGCGCCCGCCAGCGGCCGGCCGTCGGGGCCCAGCGCACGCAGGGTTATCGTCCGCTGGCGGTGGCGGCGGATGCCCTCCTCGATGCGGCGGCGCACCTCCGGGTTGTTCCAGCGGGCACGGTGCGCGTCCATCGCGGCGGCGCCGGGACGAACCGTCGGGTCGATGGGCACGACCGCGCAATCGGCGATCAGCACGGGCGAGTCGCCGACCGGCAGGTCGCGGAAGCGCCAGCCGCGCTCGAGGCGCTCGGCGCAGTCGGAGGGGATAGACCTCACATCGCCGGTGCGCAGATCCACCCAGACCGGCTCGTCGAACTCCGCGGCGGGCAACGTCAGGCCCACCGGACGGGGGCGGTCGACTTCGCCCGGCGGCGCGTCGCCCAGCCACAGGGCGACAAGGTCGCGGCCGGCGGTTCGGTGGCGCGCAGCGACCACGCGCGGCCGGGCTGCCCCTTCGATCCGGACTGGACAATCCGCGAGGCGGTCCACCGAGCCGTCGAAGAGGGTCACCACCCGTTGCGCGGCGAAATACGCGGGCTTGGGACGAACGACGCGCCCTTCGTCGTCCGACCGCAACAAGCCCTTCGTGTTCCAACCGGTGGGGTAACGCAGCTCCATCAGCGTAAAGAGGTTGAACGGGATGTCGCGCGCGTAGTGGGCGAGCATCCGGCGCAGGTTCCACTTGGCTTGGGTGACCTCGCTCCACGGGCGGTGTCGGAGCGCGCCGAAGGTGTCCGAGGTGGACGGCGCCCCGGTCTCGCCTTGGATGGCGCGGGTCGTGCGGGGCATAGCGACGCAACAGTCCGGCGACGCGGTCGGCCAACGAGAGGTCGTCGGGGTTGGCCGGGTAGCCGTGAAACGTCACGGCGTCCAGAAGATGGGTCGCGCCCAGGTCGCGCAGGCGGGCGAGGAACGACTCGGCGAACTTCGCGTCGTGGGCCAGCGCCAGTGCGCGGATGAACGCGTTCGTCTGTTCCTCGCGGACAATGGATGCTGTCCGGATGTGGAAGTCCGCGAAGACCTCGGGCGCAGGTCGGCGGCCGATGTCCGGTTCGTTCCAGATCTCCCAGTCGTGCACGCGGTCACGGAAGTGGCGGACGGTGGCGCGCACCCAGCGGTCCCACGCGGCGAGGGCCTCGGGGGAGACGGGGATGCCGCCGCCGAGGCCGGTGCCGCCGCCGGGGTAATTGGTGTTCCCATAGCTCAGAGCTCCAGCCACGGCCGGACGCCCTGCGCCAGAGCGTCATTGACGATCTCGTCGAGCCAGGCGAAGTCGTACCGGCCGGGGACTTGCTCGCACTTGGCCCAGCCGGCCTGAAGACGGACGTGTTTGGCGCCGAAGCGGCCGAGCCAGTCGCGGTCATTGCGATAGACGGCGTAGTCCTGGTCGAGCGTCTCGCAGCCGACGGACCATGGCGAGTCCGTGTTCTCGGTGGAGGTCCGCGGCCCCACCTGGCCGATCAACGGCCAGGGGGGGCGGCCGGGGCGGCCTCGCTGCCGAAGACCGCCAGCAGGAGAATCGGCACGGCGGTGCAACGCATGGTGTCTTCCTTGTCACAGTCCGTCGGCCCGGTGTCATGGCCGATGCCCTGGGACGGCCGCGAGAAAACGCGCCGCATCCGACGTCAAACGCCGTGCCCCTTCCGCGCGTCTTCCAAGGATTGGAACGCGCCGCGGGGAGGCGTTCCAAGGGTTGGACACGTGCCGGGTTCGGGCCGGTCACGAGGCGGAGGGCCGGCGGCGCGTGACGGCAAGGTAGATCAGCGGCACCAGATACAAGGAGATGAGGCTGGCGAAGATCAGTCCGCCGAACACGCCGATGCCGCAGGCCGCCCGCACCTCGCTGCCCAGTCCGCGCCCGAATGCCATCGGCACCATGCCGAGCACGCTGGCCAGCGAGATCATCGCAATCGGCCGGAACTCCTCCGCCGCCGCCCTCAGGATCGCCTCGAACCGCGGCACGCCGTCGCGCCGGATCAGCACGTTGGCCGCGTCCACCACCAGGATCGCGTTGTTCACGACGATTCCGACGAGCATCACGCCCGCCAGCATGCCGAACACCGACAGGGACATTCCCGCCGCCGCGTATGCCAACACCAGCCCCATGAACCCCAGCGGGAGCGTCGTCAGGACTAGAAGCGGCTGCGTCCAGGATTCGAGCATCGCCGCCAGCAACAGGTACAGAAGCGCCACCGCCACCAGCAACGCCTCGGCGAAGTCCGCGCCGGCCTCCTGCATCATCTCGACCATGCCCGTGTACTCGATCCCGAAACCGGCCGGCAGCATTGGGCGGACCTCGCGGTCGAACGCCGCCCGGGCCTCCTCGAGCGAAACGCCCGGCGCCAGGTTGGCGAACACCTTCGCCACCGGCCGCTTGCCGGATCGCGTCAACTGAATCGGCGTGACCGACGGCTCCACCCGCGCCACCGCCCCCAGCGGCACCGCCGCCCCGTCGGGCGTCGGCAACGCCGTCTCCGCGACCTGCTCAACCCCCGTCCGGCGTCGCATCCGGACGCGGATATCGTAGGCGCGATCGCCGGCCTTGAACGTGGAGATCGTCGTCCCCTCCAGCTGCGTGCGCAGCAGGAAACCCGCCGTCCGTTCCGTCAGGTCCATGTCGTTGAACGCGGCGCGGTCAGGCCGCACCTGAAGCTCCGGCTTCCCGACGCGGACGGTGTGTTCGATGTCCCGCGCCAGACCCGTGGCCGCCAACCGTGCCGCGGCCCGCCGGGCCAGCTCGTCCAACGCCGCCCGGTCTGGGCCCCATAGGTTGACCTCGAAGGGCTTCGTCGCGCCGCCGACGGGCGAGACCACCAACACGGACGTTTCACAGGCCGGCTCGGCGGCGGCGACGTCGCGCAACGCCTGCCGCAGGTCCTCCAACGATTCCTGGCGTTCGGTCTTGGGAAGCGCCTGGACGACGATTTCGGCCAAATATGGCCCCTCCGACGCGCGGCCGAGTACGCCCTGGACCTTGCCGACGCGAACCAGGACGGTCCGCACCCACGGAAACCGACGGATTCGCCCGGCCAGCTCATGCGCCCGCCGCGCGGTGTCGTCCAGGTTGCGGTCCGTTGGGAACTCGAGCCGCACCGAAAACTCGCCGCGGTCCATTTCGGGCATGAAGTCCATCCCGAGCCGCGGGGCGACGATGCCACTCACGAGGACCAACGCCGCAGCGGTCGCCGCGATGACCGCGCCGCGCCATCGCGCCAGTCGGCGGAGGGAGCCGGCGTACGCCCGGCCCAGCCGCGCGACGCCGCGCTCGAAGGGCGCCAGCCCTGCGGCCAGCGCCGCCGTGATCCGCTCGAACCTCCCCAACCAAGCGGCGGCGAGGATCGGCGTCATCGTGAAGCTGACCCACAACGAAACCAGTGTCGCGGCGGCGATCGTCATCGCGAACGGCGCGAAGATCCGTCCGACGATCGAGGCCATCATCGCGATCGGAACGAAGACGATCACGTTGGTCCCAGCGCTGGCGGCCACTGGGATGGCGACGTCGGCCGCGCCGCCCTCGACCGCCTCGCGCAGTCCACCGCCCTTTGCGCGCCGCGCCTCGATGCTCTCCAGCACGACGATGGAGTTGGTCACCAGCGTCCCGACCGACACCCCCAGCGCCAGCAGCGTCACGCTGTTCAGCGTGTCGCCCATCCACCGCATCGCCGCGAACGTGATCACGATCGAGGCCGGAAGGCTCAGAAACGAGATCGCCGCCAGCCGCCAGTCGGCCAGAAACAGCAGCAACAGCAACCCCGTTAGCGTCAGCCCCAGCCCGATGCTACCCCAGGCGTCTGCGACGGAGGCTTCGATGAACCGCCCGTCGTCGCGCACCCAGCGGAGGTCCGCGCCGCCGGGCAGTGCGGCGCGCAACTCCTCATAGACGCGTCGGGCACGCCGGATCACCTGAACGGCGTTGGCGTCGCTCCGCTTGATGATCTGGAGCGTGACGCACGGCTGGCCGTCGTGGAAGGTCACCGTGCGCGCCTCGCGAGAGGCCAGCCGCACCAGCGCCACGTCGCCCAGCCGTACGCGACGTCCGTCCCGGGCGATGAGCTCGAACGCCTCGACCTCCTCGACCGTCCGGGCCTCGGCGTCCATCGTCACCGCCCATTCCCGGTCCGCCTCGGACAGGTGACCGGCGGGGATCTTCAGGTTGCCCTCCGCCAGGCGCGCCAGCACCTGCGGCGCGGTCAAGCCGGCGGCGGCCAGGCGATCGGGATCGAGCTCGATGTCGAGCTCCCGGGTCGCGCCTCCGCTCAACTCCACGTTGGCCACGCCTGGGATGGCGGAGAACGCGTCCTTGACCTGCGTGTCGGCGAGCTCGTAGAGCTCGTCGAGCGGCCGGTCACCGGCCAGCGCCAGCGTGACGACCGGGATGGCATTGATGTCGAACTTCAGGATCGCCGGCGCCTCGGCCCCGTCCGGCAACTGGGCCCGGATCGCGTCCACCTTTTCGCGCACGTCCATGGCCGCCAGGTCCACGTCGCGGCCCAGATGGAACTCGATGACCGTCTGGCAGACGCCTTCCATGCAGATCGAGTCCAGGCGTTTTACGCCCTCGATCAGGCTGACGGCGTCCTCGATGCGGCGGGCCACCTCGGACTCGATCTCGCGAGGCGACGCGCCGGGGTAGGCCGTCACGACGGTGACGTAGGGTACGTCCACCGTCGGAATCAGGTCGAGGCCGAGCCGGCGATAGGCCAGCGCACCGAACAACAGAAAGACCGCCAGCAGCGCGGTCATGGCGACGGGCCGCCGGATGGAGAAGGAGGAAAGAAACATGGCCCTCTCCCGTTACGGCACAACCTCGACCGGCGTGCCGTCCTCGAGGAACGTCTGCCCTTCCACGACGATCTGCGCGCCGGCCAGACCGGCCGCGTCCAGCAACTCCACGTGACCCTGGTCGCGAATGCCGGCGCGCACCGCCCGGGGGCGGGCCCGGCCGTCTTCAACCGTGAACACGACCATCCCGCCGCCCCGCAACCCCACCGCGGACACCGGCACGCCGGCGGCGCGCCGGCGGTTGAGGATCAGTGCCACCTCGCAGGCCAGGCCGTCCGCCAGGTCGGTCACGCCCGGCAGCGCGAGGCGCACCTCGAACGTGCGGGTGGTCGGATGGACCGCCCCGGCACGCTGGGAGACGGGAAACTCTCCAAGCCGGCGTCCTCCGGCAGAGACCTCCGCCGTGGTGCGACCCGGCCGGACGAGCTCGTACCATGCGGCGGGCACATGGACCCGCGCTTCGACGCCATCGAGGCCTTTGAGCACCACCACCGACGTTCCCGGCCCGACGTACTCACCGGGTTCGGCCAGCCGCGCGGCGACGACGGCATCAAACGGCGCGACCCCGGTCGAGTCGTCCCAACGCCGTCCCGCGATGCCGAGCGCGGCGGCCGCCTGTTCCCGCCGCGCCTCCGCCAGCGCCAGGGCCGCCACCGCATGGTCCAGCGCGGCGGCGGCCTCGCGATGCGCCAACGCGGCCTTTTCCCAGAGATCGCGGGCAACCACGCCATCCTGCCGGTACAGCCGATCGAGACGCTCGTGATCGACCGAGGCCTTTTCGGCGGCGGCCTCGGCCCGGCGGACCGCCGCGCGGGCCTCTTCCACGCCCGCCTCCGTCACGCGCAGATCCTGGCGCGCCATCTCGAGCTGGTGACCCAGCGCCACGCGGTCCACCACGAACAACGGCTGGCCGTTGGTCACGGTGTCGCCGACGTCGACCATGACTTGCTCCAGCGGACCGGCGACGCGTGCCGCCAAGCGCGCCTCGCGCGCGGCGCGCAGCACCCCATGAAGCCGCGCCACCTCGCGGAATTCCCGCTCCACGGGCGGCGCGACCCGCACCTTGACCGCGGCGGGAGACGCCCCGGATGGCGCCGACCGGCGGGCCGGACGGCAGGACGACACGGCCGTCGCCACTCCGCCCGCCAACAGGCACATGAACAGTCGGCCGATCTTCATGGCTTCACCTCCGCCACCTGCGGGGCGTGCTCCAGCCCGCCGCCCAGCGCCGTCCGAAAAAGATGCACGGCAAGTCCGTGGTTGCGCTGCGCCGCCTCCAGCCGCAGCCGGGCCGCGGCGGCCTCGGCCTCGCGCTCCAGCACTTCAGAAAGGGGGACCAAGTCGCGAGCGCGGCGCGCCTCGGCCTCCCGCAGGGCCGCCTCCGCGGCCTCCAGCGCGGGCCGGGCGGCGGCCAGCGCGCCGGCCGTCTCGTCGAGGAGGCGCAGCGCTTCGACCGTCTGCAACAGCACGGTCATCGCGACGTCGTCGCGCTCGATGGCGGCCCGCTCCGCCTCGCGGCGCGCCCGGGCGACGCCCGCGACTTCGCGCAGCCCGACCAGCGAGGCGAGCGCCGCGCGCAGCCCCGTCGTCCAGTACTCGGGATGCACCACGTAGGAGTCCGACGTCGTGTACAACGTGGCGAACCCCAACAGGCTCGGCACGAAGGCGGCGAGGGCGCGCAGGGTTTCGTTCCGGCGCAGCTCCACCGACACGTCCGCCGCCACCAGTTCCAGCCTTCGGACGAGGGCATGCCAGAGCCATTCCTCGATGGGACGGCGGGTCAGCGCAAGGGCGGGGAGCTCCACGATGCCGGCGCCGGGCGCCGCAGCGCGCAGGACGGCGGCGCTCTCCGCCTCGAGGCAGCCGGGGCGCGGACGAAGGTCGGCCATCGGCCAGAGATTCAGCAGGCCCAACCACCGGGCCCTGGCGGCGCGCTCGGCCCGGCGGGCCGAATCCAGCGAAAAGCGCGCGGCCGCCTGGCGGGCCTCGAGCGCGGCCAGGTCGGCCGGCCCGAGGTAGCCCTCCGCCGCCATCGCAGCGGCCTCGCGGCAGCGCCGCTCCACGGCGGCCAGCTCGCGTTCGCGCAACCGCACGTCGGCTGCGGCCGCGGCGCATTGACCGTAGGCTGCCGCGACCGCCAGGTCCAACATCTGCGCCGCGCGCTCCTCCGCCAGTTCGGCCATTCGCGCGCCGCGGGACGCCGTCCGGTACAGCAGCCAGGCGTTCGGCGCGACCAGCGGCTGCACGATCTGCAGCGACGCGTCCCGGACTTCGCGATCCTGGACCGCCACCTCGGAGGCGCCCATCCTCCGCAGCGGTTCCTCGCCCATCGCGCGGAGCGTCCACTCCACCTGAATCTGGGGCAGGAACGCGCCGAACGCCGCGGTGCGGTCCGCCCTCGCCACGGCCGCGGCCAGCCGACGCGCCAGCAACCCCGGGTTCCGTTGCCGCGCGATCCGGATGGCATCCTCCAGCGTCAGTCCCCCTGGATGCCGCCGCGCGATCTCCGCCGTCGCGTCGATGAGAACCTGCCGGTGCCCGTCCGCCTGCGCGCGGCGCGCTAGCGACGGGTCCGGGCTGTGGCATCCGGCCGCGAACGACAGAAGGACCGCAGGGGCCACCCCCCGCATCCTGCGGATGCCGCTCATCGCCGGGCCCCTCCCGCCGACGCGCCGTACCATTCCTCCGCGACCGCCAGCAACTCCTTAAGAATTCCCGCCCTCCCGCCGACGCCCCCGATACCGACGCGCAGGATCTCGGACATCCACAAGCCCCGGATCGCCAGCATCAAAATGGCCGCGCGCGCGGGCGCCACGCCCTGCCGGCGCGCCTCCGCCAGCAGCCGGCGCGTGGCCTGGACGATGCGCGGACGCACAGACGACAGCAGGCCCGGCTCGTGCAGCACGGCCGCCAGCAGCGCGTGCGCGCTTCGCCGTTCCAACGGCGACTGATTCAGCCAGCCTCGCATCGTCGCCTGCAGCTCCGCGCCCCTGCGCCCAAACCACGCGGGCCGCTCCCGATCCACCCGTTGCTCCGCGCGGTCCACAAAACGGTGCAGCAGCGCGCGCAGCAGGTCGCGCCGACTCGGAAAATGGTAGAGAAGCCCCCCCTTGCTCACGCCCGCCCGAGCGGCAACCGCGTCGAGCGTCAGCCTCGCAGCGCCCTCGCGCACGACGATCCACTCGCCCGCGTCCAAGATCCGGTCGACGGTGTCCGCGCCGTCCTTCATCGTCGCGCCTCCGAAGGGTTGACCCAGCGGCGGAACTATACCGTCCGGACGGTATAGTTGCAAGTCCCCGCCACGATCCACGTCCGGTGCCGTCCGGCATGCCGGCCGAACGACCGCTGGATCGCCGCCGGGCTTCGTGCGGCCCACGACGGGCGGTGGCAGGGTCCAGCCGCCGTCGACCCGGAAGCCCCCGCGCGCCGCGACGCGGGGCGGGCCGCGTCCCTTCCCATCCGACGGCGACGCGATCACGACGACGAGCCGACGGTTGGCAGCTGGTCGGGGCCATCCGTCGAAGGGTGGTGAGGGTTCGTGCGGTGGCGGGGCCGCCGGCGGCGTGCGCGGTCGAGCCTTGGCATCGTGCGTGGACCGTGACGGCCACCTATCGGCGAAGGGCTGGGCTACTCGCCAGAGAGGCCGCGGCGCCAGCCAACTCAAGCGCTGCCCAAGGCGGCGGGCAGGGAGGGCAGGGCCTCAGTGGGCCGGACGTTTCCCGAGGGGCGACGGACCTCACCACCGTTCCCGGTGGAGGATGCCGGCCAGCGCCTTGCGCTGCTTCGGACGGCCCGCATCGGCCGGCCACCCGAGCGGCGTCATGGCCACCGGGACGACGTGCCCTGGAAGCCCAAGGACCTCTTTGAGGCGGGAGGGCGAAAAGGCCGCGATCCAACACGTGCCGAGCCCGCGCTCGGCGGCGGCCAAAAGGAGGTGGGTGGTCAGGATGGCGGCGTCCGTCTCGGCGGCGTTCCAGCCGTCCTCCAGCCGGACCCAGGCCGCGGCGGGTTCGACGCAGACCACCAGCACCACCGGCGCCGAGACCATCCATTCCCGCGCGTAGGCCTCGAGGAGCGCGCGGCGCCGGGCTTCGTCGCGGACGACGACGATCCCCCACGGCTGCCGGTTCGCGGCCGAAGGGGCCATCCGGGCAATGTCGAGAATTTCCTCCAGCAGCTCGTCGGGCACCGGATCGGGCCGGTAGCCGCGCACGCTGACTCGCCGTGTCGCAAGCTCTCGAAAGTCCATGGCCACTTTTTCCCCTGATGGGCCGGGCGCGTCCGGGCCGGCTCACGTCCGGTGGTACTCGCGATACCACGCAACGAAACGTGGCAGCCCCTCCGCCAGCGGCGTCCGTGGCTCAAAGCCGAGCCGCGCGCGGGCCCGGCTGATGTCGGCGTAGGTCGCCGGCACATCGCCCGGCTGCATCGGCAGCATCTCCAGCCGCGGCTCGGCGCCGAGGCAGTCCGCCAACAGCCGGATCATGTGCAGCAGGTCCTCGGGATGGTTGTGCCCGAGGTTGATGACCTCGCACAGATCCAGCCCGGGCCGGAACAGGGCGGCCAGCACGCCATCCACGATCTCGTCGATGTAGGTGAAGTCGCGCTTCATCCGACCGTGGTTGAAGACCGGGATCGGTTCGCCCCGCAACAGCCGCTCCGTGAAGATCCAGATCGCCATGTCGGGGCGGCCCCACGGCCCGTAAACGGTGAAGAACCTCAATCCGACGGTCTGCAGGCCATACAGATGCGCGTAGGTGTGGGCCATCAGCTCGTTGGCCTTTTTCGTCGCCGCGTAGAGGCTGACCGGCCGGTCCACCGGATCGTCTTCGGAAAACGGCAACTTGGTGTTTCCCCCATAGACGCTCGAACTGGAGGCGTACACCAAGCGCGGCACGACCGCGTGACGGCAGCCCTCGAGCACGTTCACGAACGCCGCGAGGTTGGACCGCTCGTACGCGCGGGGATTGGTCAGTGAATAGCGCACCCCCGCCTGGGCGGCCAGATGGCAGACGACGTCGAAGCGGCGGGAGCGGAACAGCCGCTCCACCGGCTCGGCCTCCGCCAAGTCCACCTCCACGCCCACGTACCGCGGGTTCGCCTCCAGCTGCTGGTGCCGGGCCCGTTTCAGGCGAACGGTGTAGTAGTCGTTGAAGTTGTCCGCCCCGACGACCTCGTGGCCGGCGCGGAGGAGCGCGTGCGCGACATGGAAGCCGATGAAGCCCGCCGCGCCGGTGACCAGAACCTTCATGGCGGCAGCTTGCCGGAGCCCCCCCCCCCTGTCAACGGGCCGCGGCAAAGGCCGAGGCCAGCCGCCGCCGCTGGTCCTCGAGGGCCTCGGGGATGACCTTGGTGCTGGCGATGACCGGCATGAAGTTCGAATCGCCGCTCCAGCGTGGGACGACATGCCAGTGCAGGTGGGTGTCCAGCCCGGCGCCCGCGACACGGCCGAGGTTGAGACCCGCGTTAAATCCGTCCGGCCGCATTTCGGCCCGCAACACGGCGATGGAACGGGACAATAGGGCCATCAATTCCCGACTCTCGTCGTCGCTGAGGTCAGCCGGTTCGGCGATGTGGCGCCGGGGCGCAAGCAGGAGATGGCCATTGTTGTAGGGGTAACGGTTCAGGACGACCATGCAGGTCCGGCTCTTATGCACCACAAGCGAGGTCTGCTCGTCGGCGCCTTCCGCTGCGGCGCGGCACAGAAAGCAGCCGCCGTCCTCCTTGGAGGCGCTGATGTATTCCATTCGCCAGGGTGCCCAGAGGGTTTCCATCGCCGCAATCCTTTTCCGATCCCATGCCCGCCGCGTCAGCATCCGGCAAACCTGCGGGCCAGGCAAGCCGTTCGCCTGACGTTCGCTCTCCATCCCATTCACCAATGCCAGCACATGTCAAGTCTTGACAGGCCGCTCGCACGCGGGATGGATAAAACAATGAAATCAGGGTCGCTATGGGGACAGGCACATTTATTATATTCCTGATCAATGAATTGAGCGTTCGAAGAAGTGGCTGTCCCTTTTTTGTCCTTAAGGTTGATGTCGATCTGGTCTTGATACCGACCACCCGGCGAGGGCTCGCGATACGGGGAAGATACGGATAGTATGGCACCGGACCGGAGAACGCCGTCATCCCCGGGAGAACACGGATGAAACGTCCCCATTGGACCAGCCTCGCTTTCTACGCCGCGACCGTCCTAGCTGCCACGGCGGGCCCGCGTCCGAATGTCCTGTTCATCCTCACCGACGACCAACGGTGGGATGCCCTCGGCCTGGCCGGACATCCTCATCTACGCACGCCGAACATGGACTGGATCGGCCGGGAGGGGGTGTGGTTCAGGAATGCCTTCTGCGTGACCTCGCTGTGCTCCCCGAGCCGCGCCAGCATCCTCAGCGGGCTGTATCCACACGCCCATGGCGTGGCGGACAATTTCACCGAATACCCGCCGCAACTCCGGAGCCTTCCCTTGGTCCTACACGAGGTCGGATACGAAACCGCCTACATCGGCAAGTGGCACATGGGGGAGGATAACGACGAGCCGAGGCCGGGTTTCGACTGGTTCGTCACCCTCAAGGGGCAGGGCAAATACCACGACACCGAGTTCAACTTTCACGGCCGAGAACGCCGCGTCGTCACCGGCTACTACACACCGTCGTCACCGACCTGGCCCTGGAGTGGCTGGAACGCGGCCGGAAGGGCAGCCAGCCACGGCTACTGATGATCCGCCACAAGGCCCCGCACAGCTTTTACGTCCCGGAGCCGAAACATGCGCGCGCTTTCGACCACGTCGCCGTCCCCTACCCCGACAGCGCCTTCGACCTCACCGGCAAGCCCGATTGGATCCGCGCGCGGATGCCTACTTGGCACGGCATCTACGGTCCGCTGTTCGGTTTTCGGGAACATCTTTTGACCCGTCTCCCGAAGGCGTGCGTGCCTTCGAGGCGATGACCCGCGCCTACTGGGCGACGTTGCTGTCGGTGGACGAAAGCGTCGGCCGCCTGTTGGCGTACCTCGAGCGGTGCGGCGAGCTAGACCGTACGATCGTCGTGTTCATGAGTGACAACGGTCTGCTCGACGGTGAACACGGCATGGTGGACAAACGCACCGCCCACGGGCCCAGCATCCGGATCGTCCAGCTCGTTCGCTATCCCGGCCTGACGCCGCCGGACCGCCCCCGCGTGGTGGAGGAACAGGTACGCACCGTGGATGTCGCGCCCAGCCTGGTCGAGCTGTGTGGTGCGCTTCCGCTGACCAACGTCCACGGCCTCTCGTGGGTACGCCTGGTCCGCGAGGGGGACCCCGCCTGGCGGCGCTCGTGGTTCTACACCTACAACTACGAGCGCCAATTCCCCTACACCCCCAACGTCCGGGCGGTCCGGACCGACCGCTGGAAATACATCCGCTACCCGCACGGCGATGGCGGCCCCGACCGCCACCCGGACGAGCTCTACGACCTGCGGGCCGACCCGGACGAACGACGCAACCTGGCCCGAGACGCCGCCCACGCCGGCACCCTGGAACGCATGCGTCACGAGCTGTTGCGCGCCATGTCCGACGTCGGCCTGACGCCGGAAGCGGATCGCATGCCCCTCGACGCCGGTGTCCGCCGTGAGTTGCCGGACCCAAAGATCCGGTGATCAAACGGCCGCCGGCGCGGTTACTTCCCGGCTTGACATTCGAGGGATTCGGCGAAGATCATGGATATTTCCCGGCGACTTCCGAGATCTCCGAAGGTCGGGAAGCGACCCGGCTCGATCCCATGGACGATGCGGTTCAGATGGATGTGGTCGTGGTTGGCGGCGGGCCGGCGGGCCTGACCGCCGCCCTCGTCGCCGCCCGGTCGGGGCGTCAGACCCTCGTCGTCGAGCGCGGCGAGTACTGCGGCTCGAAAAACGTCGGCGGACTGCTCTACAGCACCGTTCTGCGCCGTGTGATGCCGGAGTTTCCGGCCGACGCGCCGATCGAACGGCCGGTGTCGAAACGCCGGCTGGTGTTTCTGGCCGAGACGGAGCACATCGCGCTGGAATTTGGCGCCGTCGAGTGGTCGGGGCCCCCGTTCAACCACACCCATGTGGTTCACCGCTCGCAGTTCGACCGGTGGTATTCGCGGCAGGTCGAGGCCGCCGGCGCCAACCTACTGGAGGGGATGGTCGCGGAGGATCTGATCTACGAGCCGGACGGCGGCCGCCGGCGCGCGGCGGGGGTGCGCCTGCGGGGAGGCGAGGAGTTTCGGGCGCCGGTCGTCATCCTCGCCGACGGCGCCAACTGCCTCGTCAGCGAGGCCGCCCGCCTGGCGCTCGGCCTCCGACCGGGGCGGGTCCGCCAGGAATATGCGGTCGGCGTGAAAGAGATTCTCGGTCTGCCGCGCGCGACGATCGAGGATCGCTTCAATCTCGAGCCCGGCGAGGGGATGGCCGTCGATTTCTTCGGCTCGCCCTTCCGTGGCCTGATCGGCGGCGGTTTCCTCTACACGGCGAAGGAGTCCCTCCACCTCGGGTTTGCCGCGCGCATCGAGTCGCTGACGACCGCGGGGTTGTCGCCGCACGAAGTGATGACGGCGTTCCGGTCGCACCCGGTCGTCCGCCGCCTGATCCAGGGGGCGGAGCTGCTCGAGTATTCGGCGCACATGATCCCCGAGGGGGGCTACGACGCGATCGGCGACCTCCACGGGCCCGGCATGATGATCGCCGGCGACGCGGCCGGGCTGGTCAACATGTCGCTGTACAAGGAAGGGACGAACCTCGCGATGGAATCGGGCGCGCTCGCGGCGGAGACGGCGCTGGAGGCGCTGGCGGCGGGGGATGCCTCGGCGGAGCGGCTGGCGGCCTACCGCCGCCGCCTCGAGGAGGGCTTCGTCATGGCGGACCTCCGGAAGTATCGGCATGTCCCGGAGGTCCTCCAGGCGGCACCCGACTTGCTCGCCCTCTATCCCCGCAAGGTGGCGCGTTTGCTCGCGGACCTTTTCACGGTAAGCTCTCGCAGCAAGGCGCAGACGCAGCGCGACGCCTGGCGGGCGTTTTGGCGCGGCCTCCCGAAACTGCGGGCAGCGCGCGACCTGTTCCGGGCCCGGCGCCTGTTCTGAGCCGACCGCAGCGGAGCCATGACGATAACACCCAACGACGACCTCTCGCTTCCCGACAAGCTCTACCGGACGCGGTACGAGCCGGATCCCGCCCACCCGCACGTGCGCGTGGACTCCGCGAAACTCCGCTCGGCCCGCACGCGCAAACTGCTGAAGATCTGCCCGGCCGAGGTGTACACGAAGGACCCCAACGACCCTCAAAACGTCCAGGCCTCGCACGAGAACTGCCTCGAGTGCGGCACCTGCCGGCAGGCCGCCAGCGACGAGGGCGTCGAGTGGAAGCACCCGGACGGCGGAAAGGGCGTCAAGTACCGGTTCGGCTGAGCCGGTCGGCCCGCCAATGAGACCCCAAGGAGCACAACGGCCATGCCACACACGATCGCGGTCATCGCGCGCGAGGTCTGGGACACGCGCGATCTGACGGGCCAGATCCTCGACGAGGCCGGCGGCCTCCGCCCCGGCGCGCTGCAGACGCGGTTCGACCCGGAGGACCTCAATGCCCTCGAACTTGCGTTGCGGATCAAGGATGCCCACGGCGCTCGCGTGGTCGCCGTCGGCCTCGGCGCGCCGCGGCAGGTCGAGGTGCTGCGGGAATGCCTGTACCGCGGCGCCGACGCGGCGGTCACGGCCACGGGCGATCTTGCGGCGGCCGACACGGCCGCCCACGCGCGCCGGCTGGCAGGGGCGGTCCGCTCGCTGGGCCGCGTGGACCTGCTGCTGGTCGGCACCGCCGTGCCGGACGACGACAATTCCCTGCTCGCCCGCCACTTGGCCGCCGAACTCGGCTGGCCGGCGGTGAGCTGGGTCGACGCCATCGAGGAGTTGGCCGTCGACCGTGTCGTCGCCCGACGCGCCGTGGAAATGGGCTACGAATACGTCGAGACCCCGCTGCCCGCCGTGCTGGCCGTCGGCGTGGCGCTGCTTGAGGACGACCCCCGGGCGCCCCGGCCCGCCAAGGCGATGCTCAAGCTGAAGATGAAAAAGGCCGAGATCCCGACCGTCCCGGCGACCGACGAGCCGGCCCCGCTGACCCTCCGGGTCCGCCGCGAGGCCGTGCCGCCCCGCGCGATCGAGACGGCAACCGTAGACCCCGAAAACGAGGCCGCGTTGCGCGCGATGCTCGACGCGGCGCTGAAGGGAGCCTGAGCCATGCCCCGCGTGTTCGTGGTGGCCGAACTGAACGACGGAGTGCTCAACGACCTTTCGCTGCAGTGCATCGGCGCGGCGCGCGCGATGGCCGGGGCGGACGGTACGGTGGTGGTGCTTCTGCCCGGCACCGGCGCCGCCGCCGCGGCCGCCCCGCTGAACGCCCCCGGCGTTGCCGAGGTCCTGGTCGCCGACGACGACCGGCTGGCGGCCTACACGACCGAGCCGTACCTCGCCGTGGTGAAGGCCGCGCTCGCCGGCCGGCCAGCCGAGGCCATCCTGCTGCCGGCGACGACCATCGGCAACGACCTCGGCGCCGCCCTCGCCGCGGCCCTCGGCGCGGCGTGCGTGACGGACGCCGACGGCGTCGGAGCCGAGGAGGGACGGCCCGCCGCGTGGCGGGTCGGCTTCGACCGGAAGGTGCGCACCGTCTGGGTCGCCGCCGAGGGGCGGCCACTGGTCGCGACGCTTCGCGACGGCGCGGCCGAGGCGCCGGCCGGCTCGGGCACGGCCGCCGTAGAGGCGCTGTCGCTGGACGGGGCAGTGTCGCAGACCCCCTGCCGCGTCGTCCGCCGCGACGTAGCCAAAAAGACGGTCAACCTGCGCGACGCCAAGGTCATCGTCGCCGCCGGCGCCGGCGTGGGCGGCCCGGAGGGCCTGGAGCTGATCCGGCGGCTGGCGACGGCGCTCGGCGCCGAACTCGGCGGCACGCGCGCGGTGGTGGATGCCGGCTGGATGTCCGCCGACCGCCAGATCGGGCAGACCGGGGCGACGGTCCGGCCCGACCTCTACATCGCCTGCGGCATCAGCGGCGCGATCCAGCACCGCGTCGGGATGTTGGATTCCCGGACGGTCATCGCGATCAACACGGACCCCAACGCGCCGATCTTCCGGTCGGCCCACTACCGCATCGTCGGCGACCTCAAAGTGGTGATTCCAAAACTGCTGAAACTGCTGGGCGCCTGAGGGAACGGGACATGGCGAACTACTACACGGACAACAAGGACCTGGCGTTCATCGTGGAGCGGGTCGTGGACTGGCCCGCGATCCTGGCGCTGAAGGAGGACTTTGGCTCACCCGACTGCCCGTGGAGCGGGCCGGACGAAGCGAAGGCGACGTTCGTTGAAATGCTACGGGACCCGGTCGGCGAGATCGCGGCCAACCGGATCGCGCCGCGCGCCGAGGAGGTGGACGACATCGGCTGCCGGTTCGACGCCGGCCGTGTGATCTTCCCCGATGCGCTGGAGCGGAACCTGAAGGACCTCCGCGACGCGCAACTGATGGGCATGACCATTCCCCGCCGGTACGGCGGGCTCCAGTTCCCCGAGACGGTGTACACCGCGGCGATTGAGATCATTTCCCAGGCCGACGCCTCGCTGATGAACTTCTTCGGGCTGCAGGGCGGGATCGCCGAGACGATCGCCCAGTTCGCCTCGGAGGAGCTGAAGGAACGCTACCTGCCGCGGATGAGCACCGGCGAGTTCACCGGCGCGATGGCGCTGACCGAGCCGGACGCCGGCAGCGACCTGGCGGCGGTGCAGACGCGGGCCAAGGACGCCAGCGGCGGCGAGGGCATCGCCGCGCGCCAGGACCCGACGACGGGGCAGTGGACGATCTCCGGAACGAAACGCTTCATCACGAACGGCTGCGGCGACGTGATCCTGGTGCTGGCGCGCAGCGAGGACCCGGAGAAAAAGGGCGGCGGGAGAGGCCTGAGCTTCTTTCTCGTCGAGAAGAACCCGCGCGTGCGGGTCCGGCGCATCGAGCACAAGCTGGGCATCCACGGCTCGCCGACGTGCGAGTTGTATTTCGACGAGTGTCCGGCGTGGCTTATCGGCGCGCGCGGCATGGGGTTGGCGCGCTACACCGCCTGGCTGATGCTGGCCGCCCGGTTGGCGATCGGAGCGCAGGCGCTGGGCATCGCCCAGGCGGCGCTGGCCGAGGCCGAGGCCTACGCCCGGCAGCGGGAACAGTTCGGCCGGCCGATCCGCGAGATGCCGCAGGTCGCCGCGATGCTGGCGGACATGCGGATGCTCGCCGAAGCCGCCCGCGCGGTGCTGTACGCCACCAGCGAGATCGTCGACCTCCACCAGGGCGCCGAAGTGCGCGGCCTGAAAGAGGAGACCCGCCGCTACGGGCGGCTCGCCGAGGCCCTGACCCCGATCGCGAAGTACTACACCACCGAGGCCGCCAACCGCATCTGCTACGACTCCCTCCAGGTGCACGGCGGCAACGGCTTCATGCAGGAATATCCGATCGAACGCCTTTACCGCGACGTCCGGATCACGAACATCTACGAAGGCACTTCGCAGATCCAGATCAACTGGGCCATTCCCCGGCTAGTGCGCGGCGACCTTGACGACCTGATGGGCGCGCTCGCGGCCCGCGAATACGCCGACGCCGACCTCGCCCGGCTCCACCAGGAGGTGTTGAGGTCCTACGAGGTCTACAAGTCCGTCATCGCGTGGCTCCGCGAAAAGGACAACTCCTTCCGCGAGATGACCGGTCCACAAGTGATCGACATCTTCGTCGAAATCTACGCGGCCTTTCTACTGCTGCGGCACGCGGAGCTCTGGGATCACAAGCGCGCCGTCGCCGCGCGGTTTATCCGACGTCTCGGTCCGCGGGTGGCGATGAACCGCGACCTCGTCCTTAACGCCCGGCTCGAAACCCTCGAGGCCTGAGCCCGCGCACAGGAGGCGCGCCGTCGTACCCCGCGGCGGGCCGGGATGGCGCCGCCGCCGGCGAGGGAGTACGTTGGCGCCGCAGCGCGTCGGCATGAACGGGATCCTCCTCCTGTTCGGCGCCGCCCTCGCCGTTCAGACCCTCGGCAGCGAGGGACGGCCCCTGCCCATCCGCGCCCGCTGGAGTGGCGTGGTCGCAGATGATTCGCGGTGGGACGGCCCCTTTCCCCGGCGACGATGAGGCCGGTCGCGCAACGGGGGTGCCGTGCCGTGAGATCGCGGTGGTCCCGCTCCCGCCATCCGACGCCCCCGGGGACGGTTGGCGGCACCCCGTCCTGATCAAATCCCGCGACAAGGCCGCCCGCGGGCTCGGCCCGGAGGCCGCCGCCGCGCTGGATGGACGACTGGAGTGGGGACGCGAACGCCTCCTAATGGTTCGATGGAGCGGCTCTGACGCGGACCGCCTCGAGTTCGCCGTGGCCGAATCTCGCCCCGACCAGGTCGTTTTTCACTTCCGCCCCGAGCGAACGCGGAACCGCGTCGTCCCCGTCCGTTTCTTCGCCATCCGCGCCAACGTTCGATGGGTCGTCCGCCCGCCCACCCCGACGGCCATCTCGCCGCCGCAGGATGCGGCCGTCGCCCCCCATTTTCCTTGACCGGCCGCCGGCAGAGGAGCGGACCCGGAGGACTTGAACATCGCCCTGGACCGACTAAAAAAATATGTAGATCGGGGCGTCGGCCGGGCCGAAGGCGGCCTTCCCCATCGCCGGCCCAGGCGTCGCCGTCCCAACAGCACCTTGTGCGGAGGTGAACGACGATGGCGCAGTACGACTACAAGTGCGGAAAGTGCGGCAAGGGGTTCACGGTCACCATGGCCATGTCGGAGTACGACCGGAAGAAGGTCAAGTGTCCGAAGTGCGACAGCACCGCGGTGGCGCGCGTGTTCTCCAGCATCAACGTTCAAACCTCGAAAAAGAGCTGAGCGCCCAGCCGTCTTACCGGCCGGATTCGATTTCGTACCACAGCGTCCGCAGCGTTGGCCCCACGGACCACGATCGGCCTTCGGTGTCGTCCGTGACGGCGACGCCGGTGGCGCGACGGCCGCGCCCGTCGAGGGCGTGCACTGCGCGGACCGGCGCGTTCAGGCGCAGGCGAAACGGGATTCCGTTGACGACGGTGGGTCCCTGGCCCCAACGGTGGCCCACGCTGGTGCGGTCGGCGTTCCATTCCATGCCTAGGTTCTCGGCCGAGCCGACCGCGACCAGCAACATGCGCGACGAGGTTTCGAGCGGCGCTCCGTCCAGGCTGGTTACGACGACGACGGCGTAGTCGCGTTCGACCTCTCCGACCTCGATGCGCAGGCCGCCCAGATCGAACGCGCGACCGGCGACCCTGCCCCAGACCGCCCGCGTGGCCGGCGTGTTCACAACGACGTGGGCCCGGCGCGGATCCCGCGCGTCCCAGACGGCGCGCCCGTCGGGTGTCGCCAGGAAGGGCTCCGTCGGCGCGGCGACCTCCGTTGGCCGGTCGGCCTTCGGATCGATGCCGATTCTCCTGCGAAATCCCAGCGCAGGCGGCACGCGCTGTTCGCAGGTGCCGGCGGCCGTCTCCCGCAGCGGCTCGAGGTCGCCGCGGACGTAGAGGTTCGCGAAGGCGCCCAGCAGCGCGAGCTTGGCCGGATGGCCGTTGAACGAGAAATACCCCCCGAGTGAATCGCGGTCCCAGCGGTCGGCCTCGCTAGCGTACTGGAAAAAGAAGACGCCGTCCCAGTCCTGCAATGCCCCGACGAGGGCGGCGAAGGGCACGACGGAGGCGGCGTAGTCATGCGGCGCGGGGATATTCCACTCGGAGATCGTGAACGGCCGGTCCAGCAGGCGCCACGAGGCGCGTTCGAAGAGCACGTCGCGGCCCGCCGCCTCCTCCATCGGCGTGTTCTCGATCCGCCAGTTTCTCGGATCCCACGGGCGCCCTGGAAAGCGCGGGTGCTGCCAGTAGGCGTGGATGTCGGCGAAGTCGCAGGTGTCCGCGACGATCCGCGCGCCGTGGTAGGTGATCTGCGAGGCGGTGACGGGCATCCTCGCCCCGACGTCGGTCTTGATGAACCGGACGAGGTCGCGAATGAACTCGGATTCCACCTCCTCCATGAACCGTCGCGCGTCGGCCACCGCCGCCTCGGGCCAGCCGGCGTCGGGGATGTCCACCGAACGGCGTTCGACCGAGCCGCCCGGAGGCAGCGGAGCGGGTAGGCCGCCCTCGCGGACGACGACGTCGGCGAGTTGGAACGGCACATCCGAGTCGCCGAACTTGAAGCAGACACGGGCCGCGTTGGTCAGCGAGGCGGTTGCGCGGAACTGGCGCCGTACCCGGCGCCACTGCGGGCCGATCTCCAATCGCTCGGCGAGGCCAACGGGGCCCCAGTTGCCCGGGCCCTGCCGCGAGACGTCGACGTAGAGGCGGCGCTTCGCGTCGGCGCGCGCGTCGAACTCGAGGGAGTAGACGCGGCCCTCGAGGACGGTCAGGCCGGCCCTCATCAGCTCGTGGGTCGCGCCGGCGGCGGGCACTCGAATGCGCAGCGAACGGCGATGGCCGTCCGGCCCGGGAGCGCCGAACTCGACGACCGCCGGCTGCGCGCGTTGGGTGTTGAGGCGCCATTCGTCGAGCGCCACCGCATTTCCCGCCAGCCGCGCCAGCTCGGGACCGGGTGGCACCGCGTCGGCCAGCCATGCGGCCTTCAGGGCCTCGGTGGAGCCGTACCGGCGGGCCAGCCACTCGTTGAACTGGCGGCGGAACTCGCCCCGGTAGGGTTCGGGCAGCGTCGCGGCGAGGTCCGGGCCCCGCCGGCTGAAGTCGTTCTCGTTGGTGATCTCGATCATCGCGATGCCCGGATCCTCGGCGCGCCGCAGGCCCCGGTGGGGGTTGAATCGGCCGAGATACTCGCGGATGAACTCCTTCAACAGCCGCCGCATCCGTGGCTCGAAGTAGAGTACGTATTTGCTGTAGCGGCACTCGTAGGGCAGGTCGCGGACGTTTTCGAAGCCCTCGCCCTCCCCGAACGTCCGCCCGACGTGCAGGTTCAGGTTCACGTACAGGCCGTGCCGGATCAGCTCCGCGATGAAAATGTCCTGCCGGTCCATCATTTCGGGATCCAGTTCGCGGCGGCCGGCGGCCGGCGGGCGCAACACGCCGCGCGGCGGCGGTTGGGTGTCGTGGTGATGGAACCGCACGCCATTGAGACCGAGCTTGGACAGCCTTGCGGCGACGACCGGCGCGTCCTCCTTGCGGGGAGCGTTGGCCCCGAAACAGACATTCACCCCCCAGATCCGCAGGCGGCGATCGCCGACGAAGAAACGGCCGTCGCGGATCTTGACGAAACCGTCGGCGCCGGCCGGCCGGGGATGTAGGCGCGAGAAATCGACGGCGTTGGCCTCGATATCGTTGCCGGGCAGAACGAACGGAAACCGCTCCGCCGGCGCGCCGACGCAGGTGAATGTCCACGTCGCCAACGCGCCGCATGCGCATCGAACGGGCCTCATCGGATTCAAACCTCCTGGCATCACGGCCGATCACCCGCCGAGCGGGCCGCCCATTCCGCGAACCGACGGTCGAGCTCGGCGGCGGACGGTTCGCCCCGGTGGATCCAGACCCGCCATCGGAAGGTCACGACACCTCCGGCGGGCACCTCGAACGTCTCGGGTTCCTGCAAAAGGCCGAAGCTTTTCCGGGCAAACGGGTTGGCGGAGAATAGGCCGTAGGTGCGCACATGCCATCCGGTCGGGTGGCGTGGATTGAACGGGTGATCGAAGATCGCCACACCCACCATTTCGCCACCCAGCGGACCGCTGTAGTCGCACCACCGCGCCGGCCGACTCCAGGCCGCGCGATCGGCGTGTCCCTCGGAATTGAGGATGCGCCCGCGACCCGGTGGGTCGGGCTGCAGGGCCGCGCCGAGCCCCAACGCTAACGATCCCTCCTTCGTGTCGCCGAAGCGCAGCGCCCCGCGGGAGGCATGGACGAACGCCTCGAGCTCGATCTCGCTGCCACCGTCGCGGGTGGGCCGGAACCGCCAGACCCGCCGATCCGTCGCGACCACGGCGCCGCCGGCGACCCACTCGTTGCTGACGACCATCCGGCCACCACCCTCGTCGAGCTCGAGAAACGCCACGTGCACGATGCGCTCGCCGTTCCGCGAGCTCCAGAAATCGTGGCCGTTCAGGTCGCCGTGCGTGGACCAGAGCCCGCAGTGGTGGGGGTGGTCTCTCGATTCCCCCGCGATTTCGCCAGAGGGGAAGGCCCTCGTCAGTGCCGCTCCATGGGGGGCAAGCACCGGATGGAAACACGGAAATCGTTCATGGCGGAACCGGTAGTCCGCCAGCGGCCGCCCGCCGACGCGGATGCGCACGACTTCCGCCTCGCGTTCGAACGTCACCTCGCCCGCCGAGGCGGCCAGCGCGACGGCCGCCGCCAGCATCCGGATCGTCCTCATGCGCCCTCGTGACATCGTGCATCGCCGGCTCGATGCCCACGGATGCGGATCCACCACCCGCCATGGCTCGGCGAGCCGCCCGCCGGCGAACCTCACGCCCTCCGCCGCCAGCCGCGCCAGCTTCTCGGCGGCCGCCCGGCCGCGGACCTGGCCGCGATAGCCTCCCGGTCGTAAGTCCGAGGCGATCACCCGGTGACAGGGCACCCAGGGCGCCCACGGATTATCGCGCAGGGCCCGCCCCACCGCACGGGGCGAGGCCACGCCTACGGCCTTCGCCAGCCGCGCGTAGGTCGTCACGCGGCCCCGGCGAACGGTTCGAAGGGCGTCGTAGACGCGCCGCGCAAACTCCGTGACCTGGCACGCGGCTCTCCCTGGCGACCCGGCGCGCTGCATGCGCCCACCACGGTCACGAAAAAAGCGACCGGTGTCAAGGAGGTCTGGGTGGGGAACCCATGGGAAAAACACCGGTCGCCCACCGCAACCTACCTCATCGGCGGAGGTTTTCAAGGAACGGGTGCCGCGGAGATGCCGGGCGGGCTGGACGCGCCGATGCGGCCAAGAGAACGGGGCCTGGGCCGTCCTTGCACGGCCGCGGCCGGCAGCATACTTTGCCGCGCATGAGAATGCTGGTGACCGGCGCGACGGGGTTTCTCGGCCGCGAGGTCGTGGCTCGGCTGGCCCGCGAGCACGACGTGGTGCCCGTCGGCGGCCGCACGGCGCTACCCGGCGGGCTGGCCGCGGACTTGCGCCGCCCAGGCATCTGGGGGCCGCTGCTGGCGGAGGTGCGGCCGGACTGGGTCGTCCATCTGGCCGCCTATCGGGAGCCGGATTTTTGCGAGGACCACCCCGAGGAAACACGGGCGCTCAACACCCGGCCGGTGGCGGAGCTAGTTCGTGAGCTGCCGCCCGACGACCGCCTGCTCTTCATCAGCACCGACTATGTCTTCGACGGCCTGCACCCGCCCTACCGCGAGGATAGCGAGCGCCGGCCGATCAACGTGTACGGGCTAAGCAAGGCCGAGGCGGAGGACGCCGTCCTCGCGCGGCCCGGCTCGCTGATCCTCCGCATCCCGCTCCTCGTCGGCTCGGGTCCGTCCGCCGACCGATCGGGATTTCTCACCCAGATTGTGGACACGCTGCGGCAGAACCGGCCCGTGGCGGCCGACGCGGTGCTGCGGCGGTTTCCGACCTGGATTCGGGACGTCGCCGAGGCCGTCGCGTTTCTGATCGAGCGCGATCAGACGGGCGTCTTGCACTATAGCGGCCGCGAGGGGCTGACGCGCCACGAGATGATCCGGATCGCCGCCGAGGTGCTCGGCCACCCGGCGGACCATGTGCGGCCGTCGGAGGACGTAGTGCCCCGGCGCGCCGCGCGGCCGCGCGATTCACAACTCGACACCACCCGGATCGAGGCCCTCGGCTTCCGCCGGTTCACGCCGTTCCGCGAGGTCGTCAAGGCGTTTGCCGCCGATTTCCCGGAGGTCCGCACCGGCTGACGCGGCCGGGTCCGCCCATCCCCGTGCGCCGTCCGGCGGCCGTTCCCTGCTAGGTCGTCCCGTCCGCCAACCGTCCCGTAAGATGTATTCCGGCACGCCGCATGGCATACTGGCCGCCGTGAGGAGTCCCGGCGAGGAACGAAAGTGGCGTCGGCGGGAATTTCTGGGCGGGGCGGCGGCCTACGCGGCCCCGCGCAAACCCGTGGAGGAGCTCTTCGACTGCTAGGCCGATCCGTGGCAGGTGCGCAACCTGGCCGAAGACCCCGACCATCGCCCGGTCCTGACGCGAATGCGCGAGGCGTTGCGGGCGCACCTCCTTTCCATACGCGACCTCGGCTTCATGCCGGAATGGCGCGCGGCGCACCTGTCGGGTCGGGGAACGCCGACGGTTGAGGCGGCCGACGAAATCATGTACCCGTTGGGCCGCATCCTCGAAACCGCCGAGGCGGTCGGACGGCCTGTCGCGGAGGACGCGAGGATCGAGTGGTTGAAGGACGTGGATCCGGCCGTTCGCTGGTGGGGGGCGATCGGTGTGCGGGTCTCCGGCGACGGCTCGGCGCCGGTCCGTCGAGCGCTGACGCACACGTTGCGCGACGCGGTGCCGCCGGTGCGCATCGAGGCAGCTGGCGCGCCGCTCGCGGGCTGGAACGACCCCGACGCGCTCAACGCCCTGATCGCGTCGCTCGCGTCCCCCGATTCCCTCGAGGTTCTCGCCGCCGCCCGCACCCTGCCACTCCTGGGTTTGCTGGCGCGGCCCGCGCTGCCGGCGATGCGGACGGCGCTCCGGACCGGCTCGCCCGACCGGAACCTGAACCTGTACATTCAGCCTGGAGGCGGCCGTCCGGGAACTGGTGGCGGCCTCCACGCAACCGCCATTGCGGAGAGACTCGACCATGAAGCTCTGGACCGGCGAGATCCATCGCGAGACCAAAGGGCACGGCGACCTCCACGACCTCACCGCCGACGTGACTGCCGTGGTGAAATGCTCCGGCATCCGCGCCGGCATTCTGCACCTTTTCGTGATCGGCAGCACCGGCGCGCTGACGACCATGGAGTTCGAACCGGGCCTGGTCGGCGATCTTCGCCTGCTGCTGGATCGCCTCGTGCCGCCGTCGGAAGCCTACGGGCACCAGGAGGCCTGGCACGACGGCAACGGCCACTCGCACCTGCAGGCCAGCCTGTTGCGGCCGGACCTGACCCTGCCGATCCGCGAAGGCGAGCCCGTGCTGGGGCGGTGGCAACAGGTCGTGCTCGTCGAATGCGATGTCCGGCCGCACCAGCGCATCGTCGTGCTGACCATCTTCGGCGATTGAAGACCCCGGCGTTTCCCAATCGCCGGGAGATCGCGGCCGCACCGGTGCCGCCACGGTGCGCGCGGCCTCAGGCCGGGTTCGCCCGGTGCGTTGGCACCACCCGGAGGGCGCCGGTCGGACAGCCGGAGCGGCACATGTCGCAGCGAACGCACATCACGTCGTCGATCCGGTGCCGGCGGAACGGATCGGCGGCGATCGCACCGACCGGGCACACCTGCGCGCAGCGCGTGCAGCCGATGCACTCGTCGCCCACCTCGTAGCGGATCAACCGCACGCAGCGGCCGGCCGGACAGCGGCCTTTGAGATGTTCCTCGTACTCGTCGCGGAAATACCGCAACGTGGTGAGGACGGGGTTCGGCGCGGTCCGCCCGAGTCCGCAAAGGCTCTGGCGCCGGGTGATGTCGGCCAGGCGCTCGAGCCGGTCGAGGTCGTCGGGGCGCGCCGTCCCCTCGCAGAGGCGGTCGAGGATGTCGAGCATCCGGCGCGTGCCGATGCGGCATGGCGTACATTTGCCGCAGGACTCGCGGCACGTGAACGAGAGGAAATAGCGCGCCACGTCGACCATGCAATCCCTGTCGTCGAGCACGACGAGGCCACCGGACCCCATCATCGCGCCGACGCGGAGGAGGGCCTCGTAGTCCACCGGTGTATCGCCAAGCCGTTCGGGGATGCAGCCGCCAGAGGGGCCGCCGACCTGGACGGCCTTCCACGGGCGGCCGTTGGCCGCCCCGCCGCCGATCTCCTCGACGATCTCGCGCAAGGTCATGTCCATCGGCACTTCGATCAGGCCGCCGCGGGCGATCTTGCCGGCCAGCGCGAAGACCTTGGTCCCCTTGCTCCGCTCCGTGCCGATCGCCGCGAATGCGGCCGCGCCGCGGCGCAGAATCCACGGCACCAGCGCCAGCGTCTCGCAGTTGTTCACCAGCGTCGGCTGGCCCCGCAGACCCCGTTCGGCGGGGAACGGCGGCCGGAGGCGCGGCGAGCCACGACGGCCCTCGACCGATTCGATCAGCGCGGTCTCCTCCCCACAGACGAACGCGCCACCGCCCTGAACGACCCGCAGGTCCAGCGTGACCCCACGTCCCAGGATGTCCGGTCCGAGCAGTCCCGCCGCCCGCAAGCGGTCCATCGCCGTGCCGATCCGCCGGACGGCCAGCGGATATTCATGCCGGATATACAGAACCCCCTCCCTCGCGCCGACGGCCCACGCGGCCAGGATCATGCCCTCGAGGATCCGGTAGGGGTAGGACTCCATCAGCATCCGGTCCATGAACGCGCCAGGGTCGCCCTCGTCGCCGTTGCAAACGACGTACTTTTCGACGCCCGGCCCGTCGCGGACCGCGCGCCACTTCCGGCCGGTGGGGAACCCCGCCCCGCCGCGGCCGCGCAGACTGGACGCCTTGATCTCCGCGATGGACTCCTCCGGTGGCCGTACGCCGAGCCATCGTTCCAGCGCCACGAACCCGCCGCGGCGGCGGTACTCGTCGAGGTCCAGCGGATGGATATCGCCGCAGGATTCCGTTGCGATGTGGAGCTGGCGGCCGAGAAACGACCTGACGGGCCGCTCGCGGGGGTCGAGCTGGCGCACCGGCGGCGGCGGGCCGGCGCCGGGGCCCAGCAATGAATCGAGACGGGCCGCCGTGGCCGACCACCACCGCTCGAAGAGCCGGTCGCTGAAATGCATCGCCAAAATCGGCTCGACGTCTTCCGCTCGCACGCGCGCGTATCGCACCAGCTTTCGGCCCGGCCGTACGATCTCCAGCAGCGGGGTCTGGTGGCACATGCCGACGCACCCGACGTGCCGCACGCGGATCGGACGCCGACGCCGCTGCACCGCGCGCCTCAGCGCCTCGTTCACCTTGGCGCTGCCGCCGGCGATGCAGCAGGAGCCCAGGCCGATCCGTACCTCGCCGGCGTCGTCCGTTCCGGCCGTGTCCGCCCGGGGGGAAAGCGGATCCACCTTTGCTTCCATTGGCCGACCCCGGAAATCGTCCAGCATCTCGCCGACGTTCTCCGGCGAACGATGGCCGTAGGTCACCCGGTCGATCATCGCCACCGGCGCCAGGGTGCAGCAGCCAAGGCAGGCGACCTTCCGCACCGTGAACTCCAGGTTCGCGTCCGTGTCCTCGCCCTCCGCCAGCCCCAGCACGCGGCCCACAGCCTCGTGCACCCGCTCGGCGCACTTCACGTGACAGGCGGTGCCGACGCAGACGCAGACGGAGTGGCGGCCCGCGGGACGATGACGGAGCTGCGGGTAGAAGGTCGCGACGCTCCAGAGGTCCGCCGGCTGGATGTCGGTCACCTCGCAGATCCGGCGCAGCGTGGCGGGCGGCAGCCAGCCGAAACGGTCCTGGATCGCCTGCAGCGGCGGCAGCGCAGCGGCGGGGGATCGGCCGACCTCGGCGACGATGTCCTCCACCGCAGCCAGGTCCGGCTCGCTTTGTCGGTCGGTCATGACGTCAGGGCGGGTCACGCGCGGTTTATGGAGAGGGGCCGATGGCGTAGAGGCGGCGGAGCCCGCGCAGGTAGAGCCGGCCACCGGCGAAGGCCGGCGTGGCGCCGCAGTCCTCCCCGGTCGGATTTTCGGCGACCGGCTCGAAGGTAGTCGAGGCACGGATCACGCGGGTCCGCCCCTTCCGATCCGCCAGGTACACGTGATCCCCGGCGGCGACGGGAGAGCTGTAGAACCCCTCGTCCCACTCTTGGGTCCAGAGCGTTCGGCCCGTGGCGGCATCGCGGCAGGTGACGATGCCCGAGCTCGCGGCCAGATGGAGCCGTCCCCGGTAGGCGAGCGGTGAGGCAACGTCTGGCAGATCCTCGTCGGTCTCCCACAAGAGGCGGCCATCGGCGGCGTCCACGGCCACAAGTCGCGTGTATTCGTTGCCCGCGAACAGCCGGCCCTCGCCCCAGGCGGGCGACGTGCCGATCTCGGCCTCAATGCCGCCCATCGTCCACACCTCGCGGCCGTTGGCCAGTTCGTACACCGCCAGCATTGGGTTGGCCAGGATGGCCAGACGGAGGGCCCCGCCGTGCTCGCGGCCACCGGCGAGGACCACCCCGCCTCAACCGCTCTCGGCGTGGACCACGCCGGCTCTCCGTCGGCGGCGCGAAAGGCCAGCAGCCGGCCGCCCTCCTCCTGGTCGTACTGCACGATCAACAACCCGCCTTCCGCCAGCAGCGACGACGAATGGCCATAAGGATTTTTCGGCACACCGAGGTTGCGCGCCCACAGCCTCCGGCCTCCAAAGTCACACGCCAGCAGATCGCCGGTCGCGAAGATCGCGAACACCCGCTGTCCGTCCGTCGCCGGCGTGGGTGCGGCCAGCCCCGTGTCCTCAGCCGTTTTGGGAGGCTGTTCAGGCGAGCCGGGTATGCCGACCGCCTCGTGCCGCCAGAGCAACGCGCCGGTGTCGGCGTCGTATGCGTACAGCTCGCCGTGCCGCCCGTCCGCGCCAGTGACGAACAGACGGTTGCTCCAGACGACCGGCGAGCTGAATCCCGGCCGCGGCACCTCGGCGGACCACGCCACGCCGGATCCTCCGGGGATGTCCCATCGCACCGGCGCCGGTTCGGCGCTCCAACCGCGTCCCCCAGTCCCCCGGAACGCCGGCCACCACTCGGACAACGGATCGCCGGCGGCCGGCTCCGGCGGTTCCGGAACGGCCTGGCCCGACGCCGCGCGGGTCGCCGGCCGCAGCACGAGCGCCACTGACCCGGCCGCCGCCGCCAGCAGGCCGATGTAGAGTGCCGTCGCCCGGCGAATGGCGCGCTGTTCGCGGTCGCGATCAGCGGGGGAGGCCGGCGACCTGAACGGCGGGACAGCCTTAGGGATCAACCACCGGACGCCGCTCCACGCCGCCAACACCAGCGCCCCGCCGATCCACATCAGCCATCCGCCCCGGCGCACCAGGTCTTGCGATGCGAAAAACGCACGGCGGGCCAGCAGGTCCATCTCGCGGGCCTGGGCGGCGAGGTGGGTGTCCGCCGGCCGCCCCTGCGCCGCGCGGATCAGCTCGAGCCGCGCGGGCGAGTTCAGCGAATCGGCGTGCCGGAGCTGTCGCGCGTTCAGCGCCAGCACGCCGCCGGCGACCGCACAGACAAAACCCGCACCAATCGCCAGCCCGTGGAGTGCGGAGGCGACAGCGGTGGACACGGAACTGCACGCCGCAGGCACGGCCAGGGATTCCCCATCGGACCGGCGAGCCGGCCCAGCCGGACATACTCCCGCGGGCAGTGCGCGAAGCACCGACCGCAACTGAGGCAGTCGCCGCGGTCAGCGACGTGGTCTCTTTCGGCCGGCCGGCGCGCGGCCGCGACGATGCGAACGGCCGCGACCAGGCCGACCATCCCTCCTGCCCACGCCCACGACGTCGCCAGCCGGCGGGCAGCAACCACGGCCGCCTCATCGGCGCGCTCTCGTGACTGGCCCGAGGCCCGGAACACCCGGGCCTCCCACGTCAGGTCCGCGCGCCCGACAGCCTCCTCCGCGCGCAGTTCAGCCACCAACGCGACGTCGGGATGGAGCCGGGGCGCGAGGGCCATGCCGAGCCATCGGCCGGACATCGCAGCGACGGCGATCCAGACGGGCACGGTGATCAACGCCCAGGCTAGGGCGCGACGCGCGCGGTGGCGGTCGGCCGGCGG
The DNA here is from genome assembly GCA_937139365.1 of uncultured bacterium. Taxonomy (GTDB): domain Bacteria; phylum Verrucomicrobiota; class Kiritimatiellia; order PWTM01; family PWTM01; genus CAACVY01. The sequence goes on from CAKZPT010000108.1 coordinate 67,102, forward strand.
CGGCATCGGCTCGCGTATCGCATCGAAGGGGCAGGCCGTCTCGCAAAGCCGGCAGTGAACGCACTCGTCCGGCGTGATCGTCAGGTGCCGCCACGAAAGGCGCGAACACCACGACAACAGGACGCCATAGGGACAAAGGAACCGGCAGTAGGGCCGCGCCACAAACGCGCCGATCCCCAGCATGACCAGGCCGGTCGCGATCATGCCGGCGGGGCCGTGTCGGCGGAAGAGGCCGACGAACGGATCGTAGCGACAGATCCAGTAACCCGCCCCCACGACGGCCAGCGCCGCGGCTCCGGCCAAGGTACGTGGGCGCCAGCAGGGCGAGCGGGCGGGACAACCAGCGCGGCAGCCGGACGGGCCGGATCACCACAAGGTCTTGGATCGCCCCCAGCGGGCAGACGCCCGCACAGAACACACGGCCCCACAGCAGGGCCGCCGCCAGCGGCATCAGGAAGATCGACGCCACCGTCCAAGGCACCCGTTGGTAGGGGTCGGCCAGGGCCACGGCAATGTTCTGGATCGAGCCGACGGGGCACACGCACCCTTTGCGAACTAAACCGAACCACACGAGGCAGAGCACGGTCAGCATCCACACGCCGCGCCGCGACCGCCGGCGCAGCGCCAGCCACGCCGCCGCGCCCAGCGCCCCGCTCAGCGCGGCCGCGTTCGCCCACTCCCGCCACGCCGGCCGGTCCGGGACCGGCGGCGTGTACACCGGCATCCGATATCCCGACTTGAAGTCCGGCTGCGGAAACCGCTGCACCGCCGGTGCGGCTGGTGCGCTCGCCAACAGCGCAACCAACCCCAGGGCCAGCAGCGGGCGCCTCCCGTCACGCATCCGCACCACCTTCCCGGCGGATCCACGCCGACGACGCCCCGAAGGAGGTCTTCATTCGGTAGGCCCGCTCGACGGGCACGCGCTGAATGGCCCGGGAGGGACAGCGGCGGGCGATCCCGCACTCGTTGCATTGGACACACAGGTGCCGGAGGATCTGCAGATGCAACGATCCGTTGCCGAACGTGGTGCAACCCTTCACGCATTTTCCGCAGCCGGTGCACAGGTCCTCATCGATCGTGTACTCGTAATATGGCGCCTCGATGAATGTGCGACGAATCGCCCCCGTCGGGCACATCTGGTTCTCGGCGGCGGTGTTCAGCGCCGTCGCGCCGGGGTCGAAATAGCCGAAACAGAGACGGCAATAACCGCACATCGCGAAGGTGTGAACGCACTTGACCGCCGAGGGCGTCAGCACGCAGTTGGTCATGCAGCGGCCGCACTGGACGCAGCGGTGGGGATCGATCTGCCAGACCATGCGCGACCGCGACGCGGCGCCGGACGCCGCAACGGCCGCGACGGCGCCGCCGGCCACGCCGGCTGCGGCGGCCAGACCCCGTCGCAGAAACTCCCGGCGATGCCGTGCGGAGGAAGAGGGAGGGAAACTCATGCCGACTCCTCCCTCGGCGGCTGCACCGCCGACCCAAACCGGCATAATGGAACGTCCGCGGCGGGTTCCGACGCCTCGGCCATCCTGCGCGGCCATGGGCACGCTGCCGCGCGACGGCAGTGCGCGCACAGCCCTTCGGCCGGCGGACCACCGCCCACGCGCAGGGCGAGCGCGCCCAGCCCGCACATCGCGGCCGGACGCCCAAGCCATGCCATCCATTGACGGCGTGTCCAGCGGCGGATCGCCGGGCGCGTCATCGCCGTTCCTCCCCTGCCGCGGTGCGGCGCTCGAACACCCGTACGGCGCCGCGGGCCGGGTCGGCCGCGTACACGCGGCCGGCGGCGTCCGCCGCCACGTCCAGCCCGACGACGTCCTCCGCGAACTCCCTGGGCGCGGCCACGACGCTCTCGAGCGATCCGTCGTCGCGATATACCTTGACGCGCGGCAGCCCCTTTTCCGCCGTCACGAATCCGCCGCCGGGCAACAGCGCGAAGTCCGTCGGATTGCAGCAGCCGCAGAACGACTCGATCCGCGAGCCCGGCCGGCCCCAGCTCCGAAGCAGCCGGCCGCCGGCGTCCCGTTGCTCAAGGCGAAGTTCCCCCGGGTGGGCGACCCACAGCGTCCCATCCGCCGCCACCGCCACGTCGAAATGCGGGCTGGGCACGACGAACCCGCCGCCGTCGGGCGCCTGAACGTGCGCCTTCAGCGCGCTCGAGCGGTCGAAGAGCCAAATGATGCGCAGGCCCGCGTCAGCCACCGCCACGAGGTTGGAGCCGGCGGACAGCGATGTGATCAGCGAGCTCTCGCCCAGCGTGGGCCCCTCCTCCACGTCGCCGCCCGCCGGCGGATACACGAGGTAGGATCGCTCCAGGCCGACCAGCAGCGCGCCGTCTGGCGCGAACGCCGCGCAGCGCCCCGCCGCGGGAAGATCCAATCGTCGGTCCGACGATGACGGCGCGTTCAGTTGGCCGACGAGCACGCGGCGACCGGCGACGATCGCGAACCGGCCGTCGGCGGACATGGCGACTGCGGCCAAACCGGTCAGGCCGGTCCGCAACGGCGGCAGTTCGCGCCATCGGAGCAGGGTCGGGGGCACCTCACGATAGGGGTCAGATCAAGGGTGAACGCGGCGCCGGGATCCTCGCGGGCCGCCGAGCTGCCCAGCGCCGCCATCATGGCAACGGCGCACGCCCGCATTATGAAGGTGAGGCGGTTCATCTCTGGTCGCGCAGGTCCAAACATACCATCCGCTCGGATTCGCGCACCAGCAGGCGGCCGGCCACCAGCGCCATCGGACCCCATGAATCCCGCGCATTGGGCAAAACGGTGGCGCGGCCCAGCTCCTCGTAGCTGCGGGCCGTGGCGCGGACCATCGTCAACGTGCCCTCGTCGTCCAGCACGAACAGTTTGTCGTCGCCGACGATCAGGGGACCCAGGCCGAACCGTCGCTCTGGCGGACTGGCCCACACGGCCCGGCCGTCGGGATGATGGCACACCAGGCGGCGCCGCAGCGCGCCGGCATCGTTCGGCATCACCGCGAACAGGTGGGTCGGGTAATGGATCGGTGTCTGCTGTTCCGAACCGAACACCGTCTTGTCCGCCCGCCAGACCAGCTCCGCGCGAAGGTGGCCGCCCTCGGCCCGAAGCTGGAACAGGGCGCTGCCGGCGCCGTAGCCGGCGGCGATCAACAGCCGGCCGCCCGGCAGCGGCAGCGGCGAAGGCGCCTGCACGGACACCTTCCAATTCGCCGTCCTCCACAGGATGCGGCCCGCATCGGCTCCGTCGGCGGCAACGCCGACAAGGCCCCCGAGCGCTACATAGACGTACATTCGGCGTCCCTCGAACTCCATCGGGACGACGGACGAATGCGACATCGCCCAACCGTCCGGGTTCGGCGTCTCCCACAGGATCCGCCCGGTGTCGACGTCGACGCCGAGCATCAGCGCCTGGCCGGCCGGCGCCAGAACGACGGCGGATCCGTCCAGCAGCGGGCATTGCGCCGTATACCACAACGGCTCCTTTGCGCCATGGTCCCGGACAAGGTCCGTGCCCCATCGGAACTCCCCGGTGATGGCGTCGGCGCACAGCACGTGGCACCGGGGGCCGATCGTCACCACATGCCGTTCCCCCACCGCCGGCACGGTGCGCGAGATGCCGTGATTCCGCTTGATCTCCACCAAGTAACCCCGCCGCCAGAGCTCCGTGCCGGTGTCGAGCGAGAAGCAGCGAAGGGCGTCGGCCCGCTTCGTCTCGTCGTAGTCGAGCACATAGACGCGGCCGTGGCGGACGGCCGGCCCCGCATGGCCATCGCCGAGTTTGACCGACCACAGGATGGGCGGCCCTCCTTCCGGCCAGCGGTCGGCTAGACGGATGGACTCCTTTGAAACATTGTCGAATTCCGCCCCGCGGAACCGCGGCCAGACGGAGGTGATGGCGGACGGCGCACCGCCGAAGGATTGAAAAAAACCTTCAGGTCAACGCCCGGTGCGGCGGGGGAATCGGCGCCGGGATCGGGTTCCGGCAACCGCAGGTCGAGTGCCCGGGACGGGCCGGCACCCATCCACCCGCGCAGCGCGAACCAGCCGGCGATCCCCGTCGCCACGGCGGTGACCAGCGCCCACGCGCCGGGAGGAACGCGGAGCGGACGCGCGGCGGGGCTCGTCGAGGGTATTCCCGGATCGCTGGACATCTCGACCGCCATCGAGGCGCACGCTAGCGGCAGCGCACGGGGGCGTCAACCGCCCGATCGGGTCAATGGCGGGACGGAGCCGGCGCCGTCCGCAACGGCCCGGTTGTGCGGCCTAGGCCCGGAAGGTGACGACGAAGATCAGGATGGCCGCGGCGCACACGGCGAATGGCACTGCGAACACGCGGCGCCAGTCGAAACCGTCGGTGGTCTTGAACCGGTCCATCACCGCCCCGGCCAGTTGCGTGCCCAGAAACAGTCCTACGCCGGTCGTCGCGGCAAAGATCAAGGATTGCATCGAGCTGCGGATCGCGTCGCTGGCCATCGTGTTGGCCAGCATTTGGCCGGCGATGATGAAGAACACGTACGCGAGGCCGTGGAGCGCCTGGGCGGGCACGAGGATGGCGCGGCTGGACGTGGCCACGTACAGCCCATAGAGGGCCGCCCAGCATGCCGCGCCGAGCACGAGCGTCCATTTGTACCCCAGTTTCTCCACGGCGGGGCCGAGGGCGACGAACGTGGCCGCCGCCTGCACGGCCTGGGCGAACGCCATGATGGCGGGGATGCTGCGACTGGCTACGCCGATCCTCTGGAGGTAGGGTGCGGTGCCGAGGAAGTAGAACTGCATCATGCCCGCGACGGCCATCGAAACGATCACGAAGACCAGGAACCGCCCCTCCTTGAGCATCGCCATCGCGTCCAGGATCGGCGCGGCGCCCTGGTTGGCCGGCGGCGTGGCGGGCAGGGCCAGGCAGACGGCGGCCATGGCCACGGAAAGGATCGCTGAGAAATACATGCAGTCCACGCCGCGGTCGCCGGTCTTGAACTTCCAGCGCCAGGCGGTCAGCGCGTAGCCGGCCAGCGCCCACGCGATCGGGGCCCACATGAAGACGTGGCCAACGTTGATGCCGGATTCCGGGGTGACGTGGGCGAACATCAGCGAGTTCACCAGCGGCAGCGTCGCGGCGTAGAAAACCGCGTAGCCGAGCATCACCGCCAGCAGGCCGGGGAACGCCTCCTGCCGCGCCGCGACGAACATCAACACCGCCCCCGCAACATGGCAGGCGGCCAGGATGTGCTCAGTGTTGAGGTACTTGTCGGCGATCTGGCCCGAGATCAGCGGCGCGAAGATGCAGGCCAGCGGAAGCGTGCCGTAGATCCAACCGGTCTGTTTGCCGTTGAACTTCAACGGGCCCAGCAGCCGCGCCGCCAGCACCGGCGACCAAGCGCCCCATACCGCGTACTGAAGGCCCATCATCAGGCTCAACAAGGCGTACAAGCTCCAGTTCACCGCCGACTCCTTTCGTCCGCGCTGACAACGTTTCGGCGCCGAATTGCAGTGTACGCGGCGACGTCATGGCGGCCAAGCCCCGCGCGGCCGTCTACTTCCGTCTCGCCGCCTACCTCTCTACCCTGCGCGGCGGCAACTGTAGGGGGCCAACGAAGCCGGCCGGCCGCCGGCGGGCGCCATGAGACGCCTTGTTGCCCTTCCAGGTGTCGCCAGGCCACCGGGTTCGTCCGGCGGCGGCGGCGTGGTAGACTGGGGCCTATGAACGCTCAACCCGAGCGTTGGACGGTGGTTCGCATCCGCCAGATGAAAGGGCGCGGGCGGTTGCCCTGTGTGACTGTGACCGATGCCGCAACGGCCCGGTGGGCGGAGGAGGCGGGGCTGCCGCTGCTGCTGGTCGGCGATTCGCTTGGGATGACGATCCTCGGCTACGAGACCACGCTGCCGGTCACGCTCGAGCAGATGCTTCACCACACGGCGGCCGTGGTGCGGGGTCGCCGGGCGGCGCTGGTGGTGGCGGACATGCCCTTCCTGACCTACCAGGCCTCGCCGGCCGAGGCGGTTCGGAACGCGGGTCGGTTTCTCCAGGAGGCCGGCGCGGACGCCGTCAAAATCGAGGGCGGGCGCGAGCGGGCCCCGACGGCGCGCGCCCTCGTCGAGGCCGGCATCCCGGTGATGGGACACATCGGGCTGCTGCCGCAGAGCGTGAAGACGGCCGGCGGGTACCGCGTGCGTGGCCGCACGTCCGCGGAATCCGCCGCGTTGCTGGCCGACGCCCGGGCGTTGGAGGCCGCCGGCGTCTTCTCCATCGTAATCGAGGGGGTGCCGCCGGCCGTCGCCCGTCGCTTGACCGCGGCGGTGGGCGTTCCCACCATCGGCATCGGCGCCGGCCCGCATTGCGACGGCCAGGTGCTGGTGCTGCACGACTTGCTCGGCATGGCGGCCGAACCGCCGCCGAGGTTCGCGCGCCGGTACGTGGATTTGCGCGGTCACGCCGTAGACGCCCTGCGCTCGTTCCGGCGCGATGTGGAGGCCGGCCGGTTCCCTGGGCCGGAACACTGGTACTGAGCTCGGCCGCTTGGCCATGCGCGTGATCCGTTCCATCGCCGAAATGCAAACGGCCGCCCTCGCGCTGCGGGCCGCCGGCCGCCGGATTGGCGTGGTGCCGACGATGGGCGCACTCCACGAGGGTCACCTGTCCCTCGTCCGCCTCGCCCGTGCACGGGCGGACATCGTGGTCGTCACCCTCTTCGTCAACCCCACCCAGTTCGGCCCCAACGAGGACTACCAACGGTATCCGCGGGATTTCGAGGGCGACCGGCGCAGCTGCGAGGAGGCGGGGGCGGACTTCCTCTTCGCGCCCGACGCCACGCAGATGTACGCGCTTGACCACAGCGCATGGGTAGAGGAGATGCGCCTGTCGCGCCACCTGTGCGGCGCTTCGCGCCCCGGCCATTTCCGCGGGGTCTGCACCGTTGTGGCCAAGCTGTTCAACCTCGTCCAGCCGCACGTCGCGGTATTCGGGGAAAAGGACGCCCAGCAGTTGCGCATCGTCCGCCGGATGGTCCGCGACCTCAATTTTCCCGTCGAGATCGCCGCCGCGCCGATCGTCCGCGAGCCGGACGGCCTCGCGATGAGTTCCCGTAACCGATACCTATCCTCGGAGGAGCGTCGCCAGGCCGTCGGCCTGCGCCGCGCCCTCGACGAGGCCGAGCGCAGGTTCGCGGCCGGCGAACGCGACGCCGCCGTTCTCAAGGGCGCGATGGCCGAGGTGATCGAGACCGTCGCGCCCTCCGCGCGGATTGACTACTTGGAGATCGTGGACGACGAAAGCCTCGAGCCGGTCGAGCACATCGAGCGTCCGGCGCTCGCGGCGATCGCCCTCTGGCTGGGAACGACCCGCCTCATCGACAACGCCCCCCTGCGCGGCTGAGCCGCGGCGCCTCACCGACGCGGCACGCGGCGGCGGAATCGACGGACTCGCACGCCCGCCTCTTTCAGCAGCCGGCGCGCGGCGGCGCTGAAATGGTACTCGTCCTCGTACACGACTTCCCGGATGCCCGCGTTGATGATCATTTTACAGCACATGAGGCATGGACAGGTGGTGCAGTACAGCGTGCCGCCACGCACGGAAATGCCGTGATAGGCCGCCTGGACGATCGCGTTTTCCTCCGCATGCGCGCAAATGCAATCGCCAAGCCGCTCCCCCGACGGCGCGTCCGACGCGCAGCGTGGACAGCCTCCGTCGAGGCAATTGCGAATCCCGCGCGGGGTCCCGTTGTAACCAGTGGATACGATCCGGCGGTCGCAGACAATCAACGCCGCCACCTTGCGTCGCCGACAGTTGCTGCGGCGCGCCACGACGTGGGCGATGTCCACGAAATACTCGTCCCAGCCGGGCCGAGCGGCCGAAGAGGACCGCATTCGATTCATGGGCCCCCGAGTCTCCCAAAGACCGTCGAAATCAGTCAACCATACCCACTGCCCCATATGCCGACGTTGCTGCTTCGCATGACACATGTCCCCTCTTGACAAACCGGGCCCACAAAGTGCCAGGCACTTTTACGCGTTTTGATAACTTTGCTTGTGCCTGTCCCCAATTTCTTCGGTTTGTGTCAATGGAGCATGCAGGAGTGTTGTCGACTTGACTGTGTGACGGGTCCGAGTGCGGCGAGCAGCCGTGTTGCATCCCAACGCCGACAAAGTTCGTCCAATCCTTGGAAGCGCGGGCGGGCCGAAGTTCCAATGATTGGAAGATGCAGGCAACGAGCTCCCGGTGACCTCGGCACCCCATGACCCCACCAACCTGGAGGACCTACCGCCCGGGTCCCGCAGTCGAACCGATCCGGTAAAGGTGGGTTCGAGCACGGAGAAACAACGACCCTTCGGCAAGGGCCCGGAGACGCCAGACACCCATCGCCGAGCCGGTTGGTGGAGACCGGTCGGTAGTGATCGGCATCCTCGATCACGTACGAGGCCCCCTGCATCGAACAGAATAGGATCCGTCCACCCGCGGTCACCGGCGAGGCCGCGAAGTTGCCGCCGAGCCGGCGACCCCATAGGAGCCTGCCCGTTTGCGGATCGAAGCAACCCAGGTGCCCCCCGTCCGAAATCATGTACAACCGTCCGCCGACCACAATCGGGGAGGGGATGTGAGGCGCATCGCGTTCCAGCATCCATCCCACCGCCGGCGGGCGGCCGGGAGGCGGCGGCCATGATAGCCCCCATGCCGCCGGTCGGCCCGGGCCGGGGCAGATCACCACCACTCCGTCGGCCACCACCGGCCGGGCCGCAGCCGAATACGCCGGATGCGGCCAGCGCCAGAGTTCCATCCCTGTCGACGGGTCGTGGCCGTACGCGGCCTTCGCCCCCACGCTGATCAACACCGCCCGCCCGTCTGCGGCGGCCACGATCGGCGTCGAATAGGCCTTCCGCAAGTCGCCCTCGTGAACCGGCCGCCCGTCCGGCCCCAGATCGTTCCACTCCGCCGTCCGGTCGGCCCTCCAGCGCGTCCGTCCCGTCGCCGCGTAGAGCGCCGCCAGATATGCACATCGACGCCTTCCATCGAAAGGATCAGAGGCCCCCGATCAAAACGGGCGACGAGCCGGGGCCGCGATAGTGCCTCCAGGGCAGGTCGTCGCGGCTCCAGATCACGCTGCCGTCGCGGGCATCGAGACACGCCGTGCCGTAGCTTCCGAAGTGGACGTACAGCCGGTTGGAGGCGACGACGGGCGACGAGGACGCGTAGCTGTTCATCGCGTTGCCCAGCGGTTCGGGGGCGTCGCATGTGAAGACCCGCCGCTGCCATACGATCCGGCCGGACGATGAATTGAGGCACAGGGCGAAGAATTTGCGACCGTCCGCGGTCGCGGTCGTCACCCGCACCCGGCCGCCCGCCACCACCGGCGTCGACCACCCGCGGTGGAGAATCTCGGTCTTCCACACTATCCCGTTGGTTTCGCTCCATCGCGTCGGAATGGCCGCGTTCGGACCGCCATGACCGTCGCGGGTGGAGCTGCGGAACTTCGGCCAGTCGGCGGCGGCCCTCACGGCGACGAGGACCAGCAGGGGAACGCAGCGGGCGGCGGAGAATCGCTCAAAACTCCGCCAGGTAGCGGACGTCATTTTCGTAGAGCATCCGGATGTCCGGAACTCCATGCAGGATCATCGCGATGCGCTCGATGCCCATCCCGAACGCGTAGCCGGTGACCTCCGCAGGGTCGTAGCCGACGGCCCGGAAGACGTTGGGGTGAACCAGGCCCGCGCCCGCGATCTCGATCCACCCGCTCTGCTTGCAGACGCGGCAGCCCCGCCCGCGGCAGACGTGGCAGGTGAAATCCACTTCCACGCTAGGCTCGGTGAACGGAAAGAAATGAGGACGGAATCGAACGCGGACGTCGGGCCCCATCAATTGCGCGGCGAAGTACGACAGGTCGCCCTTCAGGTCGGCCAGCGACACGTTCCGGTCCACGTACAGCCCTTCGACCTGATGGAAATTGGCGCTGTGCGTCGCGTCGGGCGTGTCGCGCCGGTAGCATCGGCCGGGCGCGACGATCCGGACCGGCGGGCGGTGGGACTCCATGTAGCGGACCTGGACGGGCGAGGTGTGGCACCTTAGCAGCCGGCCGTCCTCCAAGTAGAAGGTGTCCTGCGGATCGCGCGAAGGGTGGTCGGGCGGAGTGTTCAGCGCATCGAAGTTGTTTCGGACCGTCTCGATGTCCGGCCCCTCCGCCACCGTGAATCCGAGCGTGCGGAAGATCTCCACCGTGCGGGCGACGATTCGGCTGATCGGATGCCGTCGCCCGAGTCCGCGCCAGTTCCCGGGCAAGGTCCAATCGAATCCGTGCCCTGCCGCGGGACGCGCCGGCCTCAGCGCCCGCATCCGCTCGTCCGCCGCGGCCGCGACCCGTTCCTTGAATTCGTTGACGGCCCGCCCGTACTCGGGCCGCCGTTCCGGCGGAAGTTCGCGCAACCGAGCGGTGAGGCGCGCCAGCGTGCCCTTGCGGCCAAGGTGCCGTAGCCGGACGGCCTCGAGCGCCGCCGGATCGGCCGTTTCGGCGATTTCGCGCAGTGCCGATTCGAGGGCAGCCCGGGGATCGGGCACTCCTCCGGCGTCGTCAGGAGAGGCGGTCGCGGACGTCACGGGTGCAACTGGCGGCCGAGCCGGCCGGTCACAGGCCCAGGACCTTCCGGCGGGCCTCGACGAACCTCTCCCATTCCTGCCGTTGCTTCGCCTGGAGCAGTTCGGCCCGGATCGGCTCCCGCGCCTGCTCGAAGGTCATCGGGCCGCTTCTGCGGTGGGTCAGGCGCCGCACCAGCCACACGCTGTCCTGGACCATAAAAATCCGGCTCTCGCCGTCTCTCAACGCGGGCAGGACCTTCCACACCTCGGGCAAGATGTCGCGCTCGGTGACCCAAAGTTCCTGCTGGGCGCCCACCAACTGGCGGGCGCCCGCGGCCATGAGCGTCTCGGCGTTAAGGGGGAGGACCCCGGCCGCGGCCCGCAGCGCCGCCACCGCGTTCGTGTTGGTCTCCTCAGCCGCATACACTTCCAGACGGAAGGCGTCGGGCAGCACCCAGCGATCCTTGTCCTTTTTGAACGCCGCCTGGATCTCCGCGTCCGTCGGCGGCGGAACCTTTCGGATCACGTCCTGCTGAAGCGCCTGCAGCAGGATCTGGTGGCGGCTCTGCATCAACGCCCGCTGGACGTCGAGCCGTTCCGGGAGGCCCCGACGCGCCGCCTCCTGCACCAGCTCCTGCTCGATCACGCCGACCACGTAGTTGCGCTGCAGGTCGGGGCTCTGGGCAAGCACGTTGACGGACTGGTTCGCCACGGCGCCCCGCAGCAGCTCGGCCGCGATGGTCTGATCCAGGATGTGCATCATCCCGCCCGTCGAGGTTTGCGCCGGCGCCCTCACGACGCCGACCGCCAACGCCGCCGCAATTGCCACGCCTGTCGTTCTCATGGGTCGATCTCCAATCTAGAATCCGCGGCCCCTGCCGCCGGACAGCGGCCGCAACTATCGCCGCGCCGGACGGGGTTGTCGAGTCCAAGCCGCCGCACCGCCCGGCTCCTCGCGGCATCGCCGGTACATCCGCTGCCAGCGGCCGGCCGCATCGCGGCGCTCCACGAGCACCTCATCGCCCTTGGTCCACCAGCTCAGGCGGGCGTCGTCGGAATACCGGACGCCGGAGGCGGACACCACCCGCGGCAGGGTATAGACCTCGCCATCGGGCATCGCCAGCCGGACGAACTCGAGGCTGTCGTCCCCGAGGGCAAAATACCGGGCCACGATTCGCTCGCCCGTGTCCGTCAGGTAGGTCGCGGCTCCGATCGTGCGCACCTGCTGTACTTCGGGCCCCAGCCGCAGCGCCGCGTCCTCCGCCGGATGTCGCGCGCGCAGACGGCCGCCCCGCGAGGCCAACAGCGCGATGGACACCCCCGCCCCCGCCACCGAGGCGGCGATCACCGCACACCAGAAGAATTTGCGCGCCACCCTGCCCTGTCTCCACTGGGCATCTTACGCCTGGGCACCCTCCCTGCAAGGCGCTGTTGCTGCCTGTGCGCAGCCCCGCCAACCGGGGCTGGCTTCGTCCCACGCCCTGGCTGCACGCTCGTTTCCGCTCCACGATTCGTCCTGTGGTTTTCCGTCCACCACGACCCGCCGTTCGGCCCGTCCCTTCCCCAAGTACCATGGTTGCCATCAAACCGCAGCCTTTCCCACGGATCCTGCGTTGCTGCGGCGCGGGGTGACCGGTACACTGGCCGGCCATGAACCGTTCCGCGTGGTACGGACTCTTGCTGATCGCCGTCGCCTCGATCTCTAGCGGTTGTGCGATGGTCCGGTCGGCGGCCACGTCGGCGCTGGCCCCGATGGCGGCTGGAATGGCCGGCTCGCTGCAACGCCAGCGCGACCCGGACCTGGTCCGGGAAGGGGCGCCCTCCCTGATCCTTCTTCTCGACGGACTCGCCGCGGGTTCGGATCGTCCCGACCTCCTCCTCTCGGCCGCCCGCGCCCGGATCGGATACGCCGCCGCCTTTTTCGGCCGCGAGGAGGCAAAGCGCGCCCGCGAGATGTACGCGGTCGCCCGCGACCAGGCCTTGGCCGTCCTTCGACGGCGTCCGGGCGTGGCAGCGAGCCTTGAGGGGCCGATCGCCGAATTCGAGGCCACGGTGAGCCGGCTGGGCCGCCGCGACGTGCCTGCGCTCTACACCGCCGCCATGGCGTGGATGGGCTGGATCTTAAACAGCGGCGGACGGCCCGACGCCCTCGCCCAGCTCGACCGGCCGCTCGCGATGATGCGCCGTGTGCTCGAGCTGGATCCCGGCCACGACGGCGGCGGGCCCCATCTGTTCTTTGCCATCTACCACGCCGTGCAGCCCGCCGGTGCCGGCCGCGACCTTGAGGCCTCCCGCCGTCACTTCGAGCGCGCGTTCGAGCTGGCCGGCCCCGACGCCCTCCTTCCGCGGGTCGCCTACGCGGAATTTCACGCGCGCTACTCCCTGGATCGCTCGGCGTTCGAACGGACCCTTCGGACGGTGATCGAGTCGTCCGACGATCCGCCGGGGCTGGAGCTGATGAACGCCGTCGCGCGACGCCGAGCTCACGCCCTGTTGCCGATGGCCGAGGAATGGTTCTGAGCGAAAGGAAGCCGACATGTCCCGCCACTTCCGCCCTTCCCTGGCCGCCGCGGTGGCCGCGCTGGCTTGGTCGTCCGCCGCCGTCGCCGGGCCGGTTACGCTGAAGATCGCCACACTTGCCCCCGAGGGCAGCGCGTGGATGCGCGCGCTGGAGGGGATCAAGGCGGAGATCGCCGCCGCCACCGCCGGCGAGGTCCGGCTGCGCCTCTACCCGGCCGGCGTGATGGGCGAGGAGCGCGATGTGCTGGTGAAAATTAAGGCGGGCCAGCTCGACGGCGCCGGGTTCCTCGGCAACGGCATCGCCCGCATCTGCCCCGAGGCCAACGCGTTGATGCTGCCGATGACCTTCCGCGATTACGCGGAGGTGGACGCGGCCTTGAAGGAGCTAACCCCCTACCTCGAGGAGCGCAGCCGCGCCAACGGGTACGAGGCCCTCGGTTGGACCGAGGTCGGCTTCACCCACCTGTTCGGCAACCGGGAGGTGCGCAGCGTCGAGGACCTCCGCCGAGCGAAGCTCTGGTCCCTGCCCAACGACCCCATGCTTGCCGAGCTGTTCCAGCAGGCCGGCATCAGCGCCATCCCCGTCCCAGTCGCCGATGTCCTCACCGCCCTGCAGACCGGCCTGCTCGACACGGTGTACTCGCCGCCCCTGGCCGCCCTCGCCATGCAGTGGGCCGGACGGGTCAAATACCTCAACGCCCTTCGCCTGGCCTACAGTTTCGGCGGCCTGTTCATCGCCCGGTCCTCGTGGGAGCGCCTCCCGACCGCCCACCGCGACCGGCTCCGCGAAATCGCCCGCACCCGGGTCGCCGACCTGACCGCCGAGGTGCGCCGCGGCAACGAGGAGGCCCTGGACGTCATGGCCCGGAACGGCATGATCCGGGTCGAGTCCGGCCCGGCCGACCTGGCCGCGTTCGAAGAGATCAGCGGCCGGACCCGCCGCGCCCTTCGGGGCCGCGTGGTCCCGCCCGAGGCCGACGACAAGGTCCTCGAATTTCTAAAGCGCCACCGCGCCGGATCGCCCTGACCCCATGCAGCGACCGCCCACCGTCCGCGCATGGGACGCGATCGAGCGGGGCCTGCTCGGTCTGCTCGCCGCGGCGATGGTCGCGCTCGGGATGGTGCAGATCGTCTTTCGCTCCCTGTTCCACACCGGCCTGGCATGGATCGAGCCGCTGCTGGGTGTGCTGTTGCTCTGGACCACCTTGGCCGGGGCCCTGGCCGCCACCGGACAGGTGCGCCATATTTCGGTGGACCTGCTTTCGCATCTACTGCCCCCTCGCGCCCGCGAAGTCCTCCGCGTGCCGCTCGACCTCTTCGCCGCCCTCGTCTGCGCCGGCCTCGCGCACGCCGGGGGAAAATTCGTCGCCCTTCAGCGCGCCACCGAGACCTCTCGTCTTCTCGGCCTGCCGACGTGGGCCTACTCCGTGGCCATCCCCGTGGCCTTCGGACTAATGGCCCTCCGATTCGCGCTGCACGCCGTCGACTCCGCGAGGCGGGCTCGCCGCGGTGGGACGCCTCCTCGATGATCGTCGGCGCCATCGCGGTGCTGGCCCTTCTCGGGGCGCCGATGTTTGCCGTCTTCGCCGCGCTGGCGTGGACCGCCTACGCCCGCGACGGCATCGCCCCCGCGCTGATCCTTAACGAACTCAACCGGCTGGCGGCGATGCCCCTCCTGCGCGCAATGCCGTTGTTCGCGCTGGGCGGCTACCTCCTGGCCGAAAGCCGCGCCCCCGAACGCCTGTTGCGCCTGTCCCGGGCCGCCTTCGGCTGGCTCCCCGGCGGCCTGCCGGCCGTGACGATCCTCGCCTGCACGCTGTTCACCGCCTTCACCGGCGCGTCGGGCGTCACGCTAGTCGCCCTCGGCGGCCTCCTCCTGCCGGCGTTGAAGGCCGACGGGTACCGCGACCGATACGCGCTAGGTCTGGTCACCAGCGGCGGCAATTTCGGCGTCCTGCTAGTCCCCAGCCTGCCCCTGATCCTCTACGGCATCATCGCCAGCCCGATCGCGCCGGAGGTGACGATGGAGCGTCTGGTCGCCGCCGGTCTGCTGCCGGCCGCCCTCGGCATCGCTGCGCTCGGAGCGCACGGGGCCTGGAGCGCCCGGCAGCAGTCGGTCCCCCGCACCCGTTTTTCCGCACGCGAACTCGGCGCGGCGCTGTGGGCCGCCCGGTGGGAAGCTCCCCTGCCCGTGCTGATCCTCCTCGGCATCTACAGCGGCCGGCTGGTCCTCAGCGACGCCGCCGTCATCACCGCCGCCTATGCCCTGGTGGTCGAGACCCTCATCCTGCGCGAGGTGAAGTGGACGGACGTCGGCCGCATCGCCCGCGACGCGATGATCCTCGTCGGCGGCGTGCTCGTGATTCTCGGAATGGGCATGGCCATCACCAACTGGATGGTGGACCAGGAGATTCCCCAGCGCCTGCTGCGCGCGGTGCAGAGCCGCATCGCCAGCCCGCTGGCCTTTCTCCTGACGCTGAACGTGTTCCTGCTTGCCGTCGGCTGCGCGATGGACATCTACACGGCGATCGTCGTGATCGTTCCCCTCCTGTTGCCGCTCGGCCGGGCGTACGGAGTGGACCCGCTCCACCTGGGGATGATCGTGCTGGCCAACCTGGCCATCGGATACAGCACCCCGCCGGTCGGCATGAACCTGTTCATCGCCGCGATCCGATTCCGTCGTCCCCTCGTCGAGCTGGTCCGGGCCTCGTTGCCGTTCATCGTAGTGCTGCTGGTGGTGCTCGGCCTGATCACGTACGTACCGTCGATCAGCCTGATCTGGGCCCGCTGAGCGAGGGGGAACCCGCCTTCGACCGCCGTAGCGGTCCCGCACGCGGCGATGTCGCGCCGCTCAAAAGAGACCGGGAAGGATCTTCTGCAGTTCCCCGACGCCCTTCTGGAGGAGGTTGGTCACTGCCGGATCGGCGCTCTTCAACAGCCGGCCCGCCTCCTCGCCTAGACGCTCCAACAGCGAACCGCCTTCCTCGACGACCGCCTCGCGCAAGGCCTGCCCCACGAGGATCGGCGCGGCGCGCAACGCCACGACCCCTGCGATCTCCATGCCCGCCTCCGACAGGTCCGTGACGTTCGTCAGGGTGTGTTCGACGCCGAGGTCCAGCCGGCGCGGTGACGACGGCCGCCCATCGCGATCAGGGTCGCGGACCTCGATGGCGCCGATCCGAACCACCAGCACGTCCACCACCGGCCGCCGAGGGAGGGATTCGTCCTGAGCGCTGCCGCGGGGAACGGTGGGCGCCGGCAAAGGTTCCGCCGGTGGCGGCGTTACCGACGGCTCGACGGCTCGCCCCTCCGGGCGGCCGCCCTCCGTCGGTTCCGGCCGGCGGGCGATCGCCTCCCAGTTGACCCGCCCCGCCCTGTCCCTCGCCACCACCACGTTCGAGACCGCGACCTCCAGACGCCGCAGCCTCGGACGGCCGCCAAACAACGACAGGGGCTCCACAACCGCCACGATGCGGTTGAAGCGCACCGCCTCCTGCGGTCCGAAGCCCGGCGGGTTGGAAACGACGAGATCTGCGATCTTTAGACCCGGGGGGAACCATGACGTCTCCACGCCTGCCACCGAGCAATCGAGCCCCGTCTCGGCCTTAAGCGCGCGCGCGAGCACCACCCTCAGGAGGGGCCGGTGAGCGGCGGCGCCAAGCACGATCGCTCCCGCCACCACGAGGCCGACGATCGCCGCAACGCGGGTCCGCGATTTCATATGTCCCCACCCTAGCCCAGCCGCAGCGGCGGTGCGAGCCCCGGCGACGGCGGGAATGCCCATTTGCCCGCCGGGCGCCGCGTCGCCATACTGGGTTTCATGAGCGCGCGCATCGCCGCCACGTTCGATCGGCTTGCCGCCGACCGGCGCCGCGGGTTCATCGCCTACCTTACCGCCGGCGACCCGACGATGCAGGCCACCGTCGAGCGTGTTGCGCAGCTGTTCGACGCCGGAGCCGACCTCGTCGAACTGGGGCTGCCGTTTTCCGATCCGCTGGCCGATGGCAGGGTCAACGCCGAGTCCGCGGCCCGAGCCCTGGCGGCCGGCGTGCGTCTCGACGACGTCGTCGAGGGCGTGCGCGCCATCCGGCGGTTCAGCGATGCGCCACTGGTCATCTACAGCTATCTTAATCCTCTGCTGGCCCCCGGATTCGAGCGCTCGGTCGGGCGTCTGGCCTCGGCCGGCGTCGACGGGCTACTCGTCCTCGACCTGCCCGTCGAGGAGGCCGGCGAGTTCCTGCCGGCACTGCGGAGCCACGCGATCGCGCCGATCTTCCTCGTGACGCCCACCAGCACGGACGAACGCATGCGCCGGATCGCCGCCTGCGCCGACGGGTTTGTCTATTGCGTTTCCCGGACTGGCGTCACCGGCGTGCGCAACGAACTGGCGCCGGACGCCACGCAGGTGGTGCGGCGGATGCGTCGCCATACCCGCCTGCCCTTGGCGCTCGGATTCGGCATCTCGACCCCCGAGATGGTTCGCGCAGCGGCCGGGCTGGCCGATGCCGTTGTCGTCGGCAGCGGGCTGGTGGACCGGCTGCATCGGTCGGAGGGTTCCCCCCGTGAGCGGGAGGCCGTCTGGGCGTGGGTGCGCTCGATGGCGTCCGCCGCGCATGCCTCCGGAGGCGCCCGCCATGGGTCGCACGCTCGGGCTTGACGTTGGGGAGCGCCGCATCGGCGTGGCGTTGTCCGATCCGACCGGCACGATCGCGTCGCCGCTGACCGTGATGCCCGCCGCGCCGCGCACATGCCTGGGCGGGGAACTCGAGCGGATTTGCCGGGAACGCGAGGTCGAGCGGATCGTCGTGGGCTTGCCCGTGTGCCTCGACGGCACCGAGGGGTCCGCCGCCCGGCAGGCGCGCGAATTCGCCCGATGGGTCGCGGACGTCACCGGCCGGCCGGTCGAGCTCTGGGACGAACGCCTGACCACTGCCGAGGCCGAGCGCGCGATGATCGCTGGCGGGATGCGGCGCGATCGGCGCCGCGAAGCCATCGACAAGGTCGCCGCGCAGATCCTCCTCCAATGCTATCTCGACCGCCACGCCGCCCCTCCGCCGGAGTCCGGTCCCCCGCCATGACCGGCCAAGCGCCCCGCACCGGCGGGCGCCTGTTCGTCCTGCCCGCCCGGCCGCTGCCCCATCCGCAGCGTCATCTCGCCATCCTCGCCTATGACGGCACCGATTTTTGCGGCTGGCAGGTGCAGCCCCGCGGACGCTCCATCCAGGGCGAGTTCGAGCGGGCACTGAAGAAGTTGACCGGCCACCATGCCCGCGCCCATGCGAGCGGGCGGACCGACGCCGGAGTCCATGCCCGCGAGCAGCCCGTTCACTTCGACCTGTCGGTGAGATTCGACCCGGCCCGCCTGATGCTCGGGCTGAATGCCCTTCTTCCGAACGACATCCGCGTGCTCTCCGTCCGCCTCGTGTCCCCCGGATTTCATGCCCGCTACAGTTGCACTGAGAAAGAATACCGCTACTTCATCCTCAACCGTCCAGTGCCCGACCCCTGCTTACGGCGTCACCGGTTGTGGGAGCATGCGCCGCTCGACGTCGCGGCGATGGCCGCCGCGGCCCGGCGTCTGGTCGGACGACGCGATTTCGCCGCCTTCGCCGCCAATCCGAACCGGGAGGTCTCGGGGACCGTGCGCAACCTGACGCGGCTCGACGTCCATCGCCGCGGTCCGGAGGTGACCATCGTGGCGGTGGCCGACGGTTTTCTGTACCGGATGGTGCGTAGCCTCGCCGGCTTTCTGCTCCGGGTGGGCCGCGGCGAACTTCCCCCTGAGGCGGCCGACGAGATCCTTCGAGGGAGCATCCGGACCGCTCGCGTTCCCACGGCGCCGCCACAGGGGTTGTTTCTGTGGCGCGTGCGTTATCCGCCGGCCGCATTCCGCGCCGCAGCGGCCGGTCCCATCGCTTCGCCACCGCCTTGACCCGGCCGATCGTGGCCTCTCCCAGCATTGGCGAGTGCGCGTCCGCCGCGAAGAACACCGCCACCCGTCCCGGCGTCATTTCGATCCATTCAGCCGGCGGGTCGGCGAAGAATCCGCCGGTGCCGTCAAGCCCATCCACGCCATTCTGCCGCGCGCTTCTGCCAATCCACCTCACCGCCACCGCCTTTGTGGACAGGCACGAAGTTGAATTCATCAATTCACTGATGCCCAATGCAAAAAATGGGGACAGGCATGAGATCGGAATGTCTGTCCCTGTTTCGGCGAAGGTGGTGTCAAGATGCTTTGTCAAGTTGACTGAAATGACAAGATTGCGTGCAGGTGGCGGCATCTGAAAAGACCATGGATGGCCCTAATTGTCCCTCCGTGGACGGTCCGATATCCTCGGTTGGAGTGAAAGATTCCGCCGCCAGCTTTGGAACGTCGCTCGACGGGCGAGCTTTGGAGCGCACCCGCCGCCTGTCCATTCTCGAAGGAGCGGCGTGGTCGGTGATGTACGGGTTTGGCGACTCGTACCTCGCCCCTTTCGCGCTCCTTCTTCGCGCCGGCAACCGCGCGATGGCCTTTCTGGGCACCGCGCCGCTGGTGATCGGTGCGGTGGCCCAGATGGCCGGGGCGGCGCTGACCGAGCGGTGGGGTCGCCGAAAGGCCCTGCTGGTGGCCACCACTGCCGCGCAGGCCGTCGTCTGGCAGCTTCTTTTCTGGGTGCCCTTCTTGTTTCGCGACCGCGCGGTGGGGGCCACTCTCCTGCTCGGCTCGGTGCTGGCGTGGCTGGGTTCGTTCGGGTCGCCCGCGTGGACGAGCTGGATGGGCGACGTCACGCAACCGGAACAGCGCGGCCGTTTTTTTGCCGTCCGCAATTCGGTCCTGACGATCGTCACCCTAGCCGCTATGCTTTCGGCGGCGGCGCTGGCCTCCTTTTGGCGTGCCTACGGCCGCCCATGGGTGGGGTTCGGCTGCCTGTTCACCATTGCAGCTCTGGCGCGGGCCGTTAGCTCGTGGCTTCTGAGCCGCCACATTGAGCCGCCCCTTCGCCGCGACCCAGACGCCTATTTTTCGTTTTGGGATTTTCTGCGGCGGTTGCCCCGGTCGAACTTCGCCCGCTTCAGCCTCGCGGTGGCGATGATGAACGGCGCCGTGAACGTCGCGGGGCCCTTTTTCAGCGTGTACATGCTGCGCGACCTGGGCTGGAGCTACTGGCAATTCACTCTCAACACCATCGTCTTTCTTGTCGCCCAGTTCGTCATCTACCGTTGGTGGGGCGCCATCTGCGATCGCCACGGGGCGCGCGTCGTCGTGAAGGCGACCAGCCTTGTCCTCCCCATCCTGCCGCTCCTCTGGGCCTCGATCACGGACTTTTGGGGCCTGATGGCCGCTCAAGCCCTCTCGGGATTCACGTGGTCGGGCTTCAATCTGGCCACGACGAACTTCATATACGACGCGGTGACCCCGCCCAAACGCGCCCGCGTGGTGAGCTACCACGGCCTCCTCAACGCGGTGTTCACGCTGGCGGGCGCCAACCTCCTGGGGGCGACGTTGGCGGACTTGGTGCCAGGAGAGTTTCAGTTGGGCCTCTGGCACGTCCGGCTGACGTCCTCGCTGCCCGTCGTCTTCGTGGCCTCGGCCATCCTGCGTGCGCTGGCGGCCGCGTTCATGCTGCCACGGTTTCGCGAGGTCCGGCCGGTGGAGAAGATCCGAACGCTCGAACTGCTGTGGCGTTTCGGCCGGGGCGAACCGATCCTCTACGCGGGCCAGGAACTCATGCACCGTTTCCCGCTCCGCCCGCGGCGCGAAGAGCCGCCCGCCGCCCCACCGCCACTCTGACCTACGGAGCGGCTTGGCGGACCGTGCCGCGCCGGCCATGCTGAAACGCCATGCGCATTCTCATCGCCAGCCGCAATCCGTACAAGGTCGCTGAAATCCGCGCCATTCTCGACGACCCCGCCCTGCCTTTCGAATGGGCATCGGCCCTCGACTATCCCGACATCCCCGAGCCCGTCGAGGATGGAGACACCCTTGAGGCGAACGCGATCAAGAAGGCCGTCTACTGGCGCGATATCACGGGGGGCTGGGCGCTGGCGGACGATTCGGGGGTCGAGGTGGACGCCCTCCACGGCGCCCCGGGCGTCATCTCGGCGATCTATGCCGGTCCGGAACGCGACGCGGCGGCGAACAACGCCAAACTCCTGGCCGAGCTCGGCGACCGGCCGGACCGCCGCGCCAGATTCCGTTGCGTCATGGCGCTCGCCGGCCCCGGGTTTCCTCCGCAAACCGTTGAGGGGCGGTGCGACGGCGTCATTGGCCATGCGCCGCGGGGCGCGTGCGGTTTCGGGTACGATCCCATCTTCATCCCCGACGGGTATTCCCGCACCTATGCCGAGCTATCGCCGGAGGAAAAAAACCGCATTTCCCATCGCGGCCGCGCCCTGGCCGCCGCCCGCGCGGCTTGGGGGGACCTGTTGAGACAGGCGGCCCTCAACCGCGATCGGCACCCGCCGTTCACAGAAACGGGTTGATCCGCCGTTCCCGCGCGAGAGTCGTCGGGGGGCCGTGGCCCGGACGGACCGACGTCAGGTCGGGCAATTCGAGCAGCCGGCGCAGGGAGTTTGTGAGCAGGTTGGGATCCCCGCCCGGCAGATCGGTTCGCCCGACACCGGCGTGGAAAAGGGTGTCCCCCGAGAACAGCGTGTCGTGGTCTCGCACCCACAGGCAGACGCCGCCCGGCGTATGGCCGGGCGTGTGCAGCACGGTCCACTCCAGTCCGGCCACCTGCAGCCGTTCGTCATCGCCCCACAGACGCAGCGGCGACGGCGGCGCCGTGGGCGCAGGATACCACGGCGGCAGTTGGTTGACCTCCGTGAACGCCCACGCCGCGTCGGCCGGATGGATGTGGACGGGGGCGTCGTATCGTGCGGCCAGTTCGGCGGCGGCGCCGACGTGGTCCGCATGACCGTGCGTCAGAAAGATCGCCGCCAATCTTCGTCCGAGGCGTCGGAGCCGCCCGTCGATGCGATCGCCGTCCGACCCTGGGTCGATCACGACCGCCTCCGCCGCGTCGTCGGCCCCGACGAGGTAGCAGTTCACCTGAAACGCGCCAACTTCGATCGCCTCGATGCGCATGGCTTTCACCATGCGGCAATGCGCCGCGCCAGTCTAGTCGCTCTCCGCGGCGGCCCCGTGGCGACGCCGATCCCGCCCGCAGGCACCGCCGCCGGTCGGGTGAATCCGCGCGATCCCCCTGACTGTTGCCACGCCCGCACCGGCACCTCTGCCGGACATCGCCGTTCTCCGCCGCTCGATTCGGCCGACGAGCCCGGAACCTTCGCAACAGTCTCCGAAGCGGAAAGCGATGTCGTTTTGAGCCCGCTTCACCGCCGAGGCGGACGCCGTATGCGCCGGCGCCGGGCTCGCGTGCCGCCCGGCGGTGCGTTCGGTCCGCTCGCCCGCAGAGATCCCGGGCCGCGCCTCACCGTCGCGCGCCGTGGGCGGACCCGTGGGCACGGGGCTTCCATTCGGCGGCGATCCGGATGTCGGCCTCGACGTTGGTCGCCAGCGCGGGGATGTCGACCACGCCAACGCGGTTGTAGAGCAGGGGCTGGCGGTACTGACGTACCTAGGCGGCCGCGTAGCCGCGCCAGTGTTGCAGCGCATGTTCCAGATGCCGGACCGCCGCGGTTTGCCGCCGTGGATCCGCGGTGGCATCCAACATTGTCAGCTCGCACGCCCCGTCGATCTTGGCCGCGTAGCGCCGAGGCGGGCCATCGCCTCGAGGTCGCCAAGAGTGAGGCGCAGTTCCTTGTTTGAGCCCTGCCGGGGCCGCAACTCGGCAACGACGCGCAACGCCGTTTCGGCATGTCCGCGGAGGCGGGCCGCCACCGCCGGCGACTCGATGCCGTCCATCGGACGCCCTCCCAGTTGGCGGTCTCGCCATTCGCCAATGGTGAGAACGCCACCGCCGGGCATGCCTCGGCCCTCCATGAAGTGGCGGACGGTGTAACAACCTCGGTAGCGCGGATGGCTCAGACACGCCTCCGGAAACCACTTCAGGTCGATGTCGCCCCAGAAGAAACGGGCGGGATCACCCGTGAGGCGGCGGACCAGCCTTCCAACAGCCGTTCGGGCGACACCTCGGGGAAGCGGACGGCAAGCGTCCGCACGAAGAGATCATCCGGCAGCGTTGGATCGTAGCTGAGGCGGCCCCAGAGCATGAAGCTGAACCACTGTTTCTGCATCACGAGCTGCCGCGGCGTCTCTGGCTCCAGGTCCATCGCTTCGCGGCCCCAACAATAGCCGTCCGGGCCCATGTAGAAGCCGGCCACCTTGTCCGGCCCTAGCATGGCAGTGATGAAACCGCGCGCGAACGCCGGGTCGCCCCAGCGAAAACTGTATATGTCGTCGTTGCGAACCGTGAGCCAAGGGGCCGGGATACTCCTTCCTCTGCGGCACGATCGGTTCGAGGTTGGACATGTGCAACCGGTGGATCAGCCGGAACGGCCGGCCCGGCATGTCTCGGAGCGCGTCGCGGACGCCCTCGCCGTAGGCCTGCCGGAGCGATTTCTCCCGGCTCAGCGAACCCATCTGTCGCTCCATGGTTTTCGCCCGCCGTGATGCCGACGCCGGCGAGGAGCGGATATGTCCGCACCAGCTCGCGCGCGCCGGCGCGGAAATGGCGGAGCATGGGGCCGTCCGGCCTCGACCGGGCGATCCCGTGCCGCCCCTCCTCGATGTGCACGAAGGCGTTCCAGGCGAACCAGTACACGTCCATCGTGCGGTCTCGGGCCATGTGCAGAGCGTCGTTCCAGAATGCGATCTTCTCGGCGATGGTCATTCGTTTGACCGCCTAGCCGCCGTCGAGGAACTCGGGCCGGAACATGCCAACACCGGTGCGCGGGAAATCCGGCCCGAACAACTCCCGGCGCCCGCGGAGCACGTCGTCCAGCGCGACATCCGGAAACTTCGGCACTCGGACGATGCTGGGGAAGGGATGGAGATTCCACAACGTCAGCACGTTGAACCGGTGCCGCGCCATCTCGTCGAGGAACTCGCGCCAGAACTCCGCGCTCCACGCCTCCGGGATGTTGGCCTGGGCGGCGTCGCTGTTGTCCGAGTAGCTCGGCGTGCGGAGGTCGAGCGGGATGTTGAACTTGAGCCCGCGACGGGCGATGAAGGGGCGCCGCTCGCCGGGCTTCAACCCGTCGAACGAACCAAGCCGGATCGCTTCGGCAATGTCGAGGCCGCCATACATCGCCCCCGCCGCGTCGGCGCCGATAACGTGCCAAGCCTGGCCGCGCCGCTCGATCCGGTAGCTTTGCTCCGGCCCGCCCGGCACAATCTCGATGGTCACGTCGGGCGAAATGCCGCGGCCGGCAGCGGCGCGGGCGACCTCGGCGGCGGCGAACCGCACCGGCCCGCATGGATGGTCGCCTGTGTTCACAACCGCGACGGAGGGGGTTCGGAACGCGACGGCGGCCGCATAACAGGCAGCCATGATGAGGCGACCATGCATGCTCTGTTCTAGTCGGGACTGGCCGGCCGGCAACCCGCCGGCGCCCCGACCGGCTCGAGCCAAGGGGAACAGCCCCAGCGCAATTTCTCAAGATCTCCCTTGTTTGGGCTCGGCCTGTCCGGTCGGGATCATGGTATGCGCGGCCGGGAGACGCCTTTGACCTTTCACGTTCTGCGCCGCAACAACGATGCCGCCACTGTTGCACCGGGCTTGCCGCCCCACGGTTCGTGGCACAAGCTGACTCCATGTGCAAGCCCCTGGGCTGAACCGTGGTCATCGCGCACGAGGTTCGATGGGTTGGAAACTCATCCGAGGGGGCCAGGTCAGGATATCCCGGCATATCGGGCCCGGCTTTCCTAACCCCGTCTAGGCCTCTCATCGCGACCGCCTTTCCAGGACAATCCGAATCCCAGCGTCTTGGCCATAGCGTTGCTTGGCAAGAACTATATCGGCGCGCCTTCCATCCCATGGTCAGGGTTTGCTCGCCGGTTGCCGCGCAGAGGACCCCGCGGCGCGGACCGCGCGGAGGTACTCGAGAATGCCCATCGCAATACGCTGGGCCAGCGCATCGCGGTACTCCGCCAGCGCCAGCCGCCGCGCCGTGGGCGCATGGGAGAGGAAGCCGCACTCGACGAGCACCGCCGGACAGGTCGCATCGCGCAGCACGGCGAAGCGGGCGCGCCGAACTCCGCGGTCGTGATCGCCCCCGAGCCACTGGCGCAGCGATCGTTGAATCTGGTAGGCGAGCATCGTGTTGGCCTCGTCGTAGCGGTGGCCGGCCAGTCGCTCGGCGCGGCGCGCGGCGGATTCGCCGCCGGCGGTGGACGGATAGCCGCGGGGCGGCAGCGCGAACGTCTCGACGCCGTACATCGCGGGTGACGAGGCGGAGTTGAAGTGGAGGCTGACGAACGCGTGCGCGCCGACGCGGCGGATCATCGCCGGGCGCGCCTCGAGATCCAACGTCCGGTCGGAATCCCGCGTCAGCGCCGTCCGCACGCCGGCGTTGGCCAGATGGGCCCGCACGCGGCGGGCCAGATCGAGGGTCAGATGTTTTTCGACCAACCCCTCCCGACCGATGGCTCCCGGGTCCCCGCCGCCATGGCCGGGGTCGAGCAGCACGACCGACGCCGACAGCCCGGCCAAGTGGCGGGCGGGGGAGAGGACGGGCTCCAGGTTTTTGAGACGATCCACGTGGTTGATCGCCCACCGACCCCCGATGGATCGGACGGTGTCGTTGAGCCATATCAGCGTGCCGTTGAGCCGCATCTGGCGGGTCTCGGGAAGGAACACCAGGCTGGTCCAGCGGTTGCGCAGCTCGACTCGCGCCTGTGATTCGGCCGCCACCGCCATGCCCCATCGGGGCGCGAGGGAGGCGAGGGTTGTGTAGGTTTCGCCCGCGCCGGCGGGGCCGTACCAGCCCAGCAAGGCTGCGGCCCACCCTGCCCGCGCGCAACCGCTCGCCCGACGGGGCCGCATCACGTCCACACCTGCCGGTCAAGGTACCGGTATTGGATCGCCTCGGACACGTGCCGCGCCGCGACGCCGGCCGAGCCCTCGAGGTCGGCGATCGTCCGCGCCACCTTCAGGATGCGGTCGTAAGATCGGGCGCTGAGGTGGAGCTCGGAGACCGCCATGCGCAGCACCTCCTGGCCATCGGCATCCGGCCGCGCGAACCGCTGGACGTCCCGGGCGCGCATCGCGGCGTTGCAATGGACGCCGGGGCTATCGCTAAAGCGTTCCTGCTGAAGGCGGCGGGCGGCGACGACGCGCTCGCGGATGGCCGCGGAGGGTTCGCCGCGCTCGAGGCCGGCCAGTTCGTTGTAGCGGACGGCGGGGACCTCGACGTGCAGGTCGATGCGGTCGAGCAGTGGACCGGAAATGCGGTTTCGGTAGCGCTGGATCTGCAGCGGCGAGCAGCGGCATTCGCGGCGCGGATCGCCGTAGTAGCCGCAGGGGCAGGGATTCATCGCCGCCACGAGCATCACCCGGCAGGGGAACGTCACGCTGGCGGCGGCGCGGGCGATCGTGACGAAGCCATCCTCGAGCGGCTGGCGCAGGACCTCGAGCACGTTGCGATGAAACTCGGGCAGCTCGTCGAGGAACAGCACGCCGTGGTGGGCGAGGCTGACCTCGCCGGGCATCGGATGGGTCCCGCCGCCCAGCAAGCCGGCGTCGGAGATCGTGTGGTGCGGTGCGCGAAAGGGCCGGAGCGTCACCAGCGGCTGGTGCGAGGCCAGCGTGCCGGCGATGCTGTGGATCTTCGTGACTTCCAGCGCCTCCTCCAGGGTCATCGGCGGCAGGATCGAGGGCACGCGGCGGGCGAGCATCGTCTTGCCGGTGCCCGGCGGCCCGATCGCCAGCAGGTTGTGTCCGCCGGCGACCGCCACCTCGAACGCCCGCTTGGCGAATTCCTGCCCGCGGACGTCGGCGAAGTCCTCGGGGATCTGCCAACCGTCGGAAAACCGCTGGGCGGGGTCGAGGCGCAGCGGCGGGATGTCGAGTGCGCCGGCGACAAACTCCGCCGCATCGCGCAGGGTGTCCACGGGATAAACGTCGATGCCCTCGACGACGGCGGCCTCCTCGGCGTTTTCCGGCGGGACCAGCAACGTCCGCCAGCCGGCCGCACGCGCGCCAAGGGCGATCGGCAAGACGCCGCGGACCCGCCGGACCTCGCCGCTGAGCGCCAGCTCGCCGACGGCCGCGACCCCCGCGCGGCCCTCGACAATCGCCCCGCACGCCAGCAGGGCCCCCAACGCGATGGGCAGGTCGTAGATCGGCCCCTCCTTCCGCAGGTCGGCCGGCGCCAGGTTCACCGTCGTGCGCCCTCGGGGCGGGGCATAGCCGGAGTTGATCATCGCCGTCCAGACACGGTCGATGCTCTCCTTGACCGCGGTGTCGGGCAGGCCCACCACAACGGCCTTCGGATCGCCGCCGCCGGCGTTGACCTCGATCTCCACCGGCACCGCGTCCACCCCGACCACCGCCGCGGATCGAACCTTCGCGAGCATGCGCCGCTCTCCGCCCGCGCGGGCGGAGCGGGCCGCGCGCAGGGCGGCTCTACACAACCGAACGATCCCTCCACTGTCAAACGCCGGCTTGAGCGCCCGGCGGGAACCGGCTACGTTCACCCCCCGCCGGTCCGTCCGTCGGAGGTTTGAATGCGTGTTCCTGCCATCATCGTGGGTGCGGCCCTGGCAGCCGCCGGCTGCGGTCGACGCGATCCGCCACCTCCCTCCCCCGCCCCGCCCAACGCGCCGGCGACAACGACGGCCGCATCCGCCGCCTCGGCCGCCGGCATCTACCCCCCCTCGGCGCCTCGGGCCGAGCGCACGCCCCTTCCGCCGGGCAGCGCGCTGAAGACAATCCCCCAGGAACTGCTGGATGCGGCGATGGAGGGTCGCGAGGAACTGGTGGATCGCGCGATCCGCGAGGGGCTGGTGGACGTCAAAACGCCGTCGGTCCGGAGGGGCGCACGCTCCTGATGATGGCGGCCTTCAACGGACATGCCGCGCTCTGCCGCCGCCTCGTCGGCCTCGGCGCCAACCCGCGCCTACGGGACGCCGCCGGCCGCACCGCCCTGATGTACGCGGCCACCGGCCCCCATGCGGACACCGTTCGCATCCTGCTGGACGCCGGTTCGGACATCGACGCCGCGGACGGCGGGGAGCGCTGGACCGCCCTGATGTTCGCGGCGGCGGAGGGGCAGACGGAGGCCGTCCGACTGCTGCTCGAGCGCGGGGCCAATTCCGAGCTGCGCGACGCCGATGCGGACCGCGCCGAGGAATTCGCAGCCCGCAACGGTCACCTCGAAACCGCCCGCCTGCTGCGCGAGGCCTCCGCCCGCCGCACCGCCGGCGACCGATGAAACGGATCCGCCGATGCACCTCCGTTCCGCCTCCAGCCGCGCGCCGCGCCTGTCCGCCGGGATCGTCGAGTTGATGAACGATCTCGGCGCTGCGCTGGCCCGCGGCGGCGACGACGTCTGCATGCTCGGCGGCGGCAACCCCTCGCGCATCCCGGCGATGGAGGCCGTCTGGCGACGCTGCCTCGACGAGTTGCTGCGCGACGGCGACCGCTTCGAGCGCGCCGTGGGCCACTACGATCCGCCGCAGGGCCCGGAGGAGTTCCGCGAGCTGATGGCCGCCGCGCTCCGCAAGCGGTGCGGCTGGCCGCTGACGGCCCGCAACATCGCGGTGACGCAGGGCAGCCAGAGCGCCTTCTTCTTCCTGGTCCACCTCTTCGCGGGCCAAAGTGGCCGCGTCCTGCTGCCCATGGCACCGGAGTACATCGGCTACGCCGACCTCGGCCTGGGGGGCGCCTCCTTCGTCTGCGGGCGGCCGTATGCCGTCCCGACGGGGCCGCGCTCGTTCCGATACCGCATCGAGTGCGAGGCCTTGCCGTGGAGCGACGACGTCGCCGCCGTTCTGCTGTCGCGGCCGACGAACCCCACCGGCAACGTCGTGGACGACGGGGAACTGCGCCGCCTGGCCACCCTCGCGGCGGAGCGGAGCGCGCCGTTGATCGTGGACGGCGCCTACGGGCCGCCGTTTCCGGACATCGTCTTCCGCGAGGCGCGGCCCTGGTGGGACGAAAACGTCGTGCTGACGCTGAGCCTGTCGAAGCTCGGTCTGCCGGGTCTGCGCTGCGGCCTCGTCGTGGCCCGCGAGGAGATCGCGGCAGAAGTGGCGGCATTCAACGCCGTCGCCTCGCTGGCCAGCGGCGGGTTCGGGCCCGCGCTGGTGACGCCGCTGCTGCGCTCGGGGGAGCTCTTCGCGCTCTGCCGCGACGTCATCCGGCCTTTCTACGAGCGGAAGGCCCGGCTGGCGAGGCAATGCCTCGAGGAGAGCCTGCCGCCGGACATGGACTGGCGTCTGCACGAGCACTACGGCGGGTTCTTTCTTTGGCTGTGGTTCCCCGGCTTGCCGATCCCCTCGTGGGAGCTGTACGAACGGCTGAAGGCGCGCGGCGTGCTCGTGGTCTCCGGCTACCGGTTTTTCCACGGCAACGCGGCCAGCCGTCCCGAGGCCCGGGAGTGCTTGCGCGTGACGTTCGCGCAGTCCGACGACGTCGTGGCCCGGGGCCTTCGCGTGCTGGGCGACGAGCTCCGACGCGCCGCCATCGGCCGCTGACCCTACAGATCGACGACGTCCCCCGGCGAGGGCAGCAGCGGCCGCGGGAGCCCGGCGGCCTCGAGCGCCGCCGCGAGGGCCTTTCTGCTTTCGGCCTCGCCGTGGACCAGCGCAACCCGCGCTGGCGAGGCGGCCGCCACATAGGCGACCAAGTCCGCCTCGTCGGCGTGCGCGCTGAACGCGTGGAGCGCGTGCACCTCCGCCCGGACCGCAAACTCGTCGCCGAAGATCTTCACCCGCCGCTGCCCCTCGACGAGCCGCCGTCCCAGGGTTTGCGCGGCCTGAAAACCGACGATCGCCACCGCGTTGCGCGGATCGCCGATCCCGTGCTTGAGGTGGTGCAGGATCCGGCCGTGCTCGCACATGCCGGACGCGGCGATGACGACGCAGGGCGCGCCGGAGGCCGTGATCCGCTTGGAGTCCTCCACCGTCACGGCGAACCGCACCCACGGTGGGAAGACCGACCCCCGCCGGCGGCGAAGGTCGTGGCTCTCCGTGTCGAGCAGGTCGAGGTGCCGTTCAAAAACTTGGGTGATGCCGGCGGCCATGGGGCTATCCACGTGGACGCAGACCGGTGCCAACCGACCCTCGTCGACCGCCACGTTGATGTGGTAGAGGATCTCCTGCGTCCGTTCGAGCGCGAATGACGGCACGAACAGCTTGCCGCCACGTTCAAGGGTTCGGCGTACGATCCCGACCAGGCGCTCGCGCGCCGTGGCCGCTTCCTCGTGCCGTCGGCCGCCGTAGGTGCTTTCGATCACCAGCAGGTCCAGCCCCGCCATCGGCTCCGGGTCGCGCAGCAGCGGCAGACCGCGGCGGCCGAGGTCCACCGCAAAGCCGACGCGGCGGCGGCGGCCGCCCTCCTCTAGATCGAACACCGACAGCTCGGCGCCGAGGATGTGGCCGGCGTCCAGGCCGGTGTGAACGATTCCCGGCGCCGCCTCCACCGGATGGCCGTACTCGTGGCCGCGAAGGAGCCGCAGCGCCGCCTCGGCGTCGGCCATCGTGTAGAGCGGCTCGACCGGGGGCAGGCCCCGGCGGTTGGTCTTCTGGTTGAGGTAGGCGGCGTCGGCCTCCTGAATGTGGGCCGCGTCGCGCAGCATGATGCCGCAGAGGTCGGCCGTGGCGCGGTGCGCATGGATCGGACCGTCATAGCCCCCGCGGGCCAGCGACGGTAGGTTGCCGCAATGGTCGATATGCGCGTGGGATAGCACCACCGCCCGCAACCCACGCGGGTCAACCGCGAAGGACCGGTTCCGCACGGCCGACTCCTGCCGGCGGCCCTGGTACAGGCCGCAGTCGCGCAGCACCGCCGCCCCCGCCGCCTCGATCCGGCAGCACGAGCCCGTGACCGTGTCGACCCCGCCGTCGAAGATCAACCGCATGCTTCGCTCCCGCCCGACGCCGCGCCAGGCTATGATTCGCCGCGGGGCATGGAATGCGGAAGCCGCGAAAGAGTCAACCGCGCGGCCGGCCCTTTCCCGCCCGGGCGGTCTTCCGCGCGCTGTGGCGTGCTTACGGGCCGCAGGGCTGGTGGCCGGGCCGCACACCGTTTGAGGTGATGGTCGGGGCGATCCTGACTCAGAACGCCGCATGGATCAACGTCGAGCGCGCGATCGCCCGCCTGCGCCGGCGGCGCGCCCTGACGCCCCGCGCCCTGCACGCCCTGCCGGAGCGCAAGCTGGCCGACCTGATCCGGCCGGCCGGCTATTTCCGGGTCAAAGCCCGGCGCCTTCGCTCGTTGACCGGCCTACTCGCCGGCGAATTCGGCGGCCGGCTCGACCGCCTCTTCCGGCTGTCCACCGCCCAGCTGCGGGAACGGTTGCTGGCGACCCACGGCATCGGACCGGAAACCGCCGACAGCATCCTGTTGTATGCGGCAGGCCGGCCGGTGTTCGTGGTCGACGCGTACACCCGGCGCGTCCTCCAGCGGCATGGCTGGGCGCGGGGGGACGAGTCGTACGACGAGCTCGCGGCCGCGTTCACCCGCCGCTTGCCGCGTGACACCCGCCTGTTCAACGAATATCATGCCTTGTTGGTGGCGCTCGGTAAACGGTGCTGCCGGCCAAAGCCGAGATGCGAAACATGTCCGCTGCGCCGCTGGCCGCCGCTGCCGGAGCGGATCCAATCCCGCGGCGGGGCGCGCTGAGGAGCCTGGCTGGCCTGGCCATGCTGGCGGCCGGGTGCGCCTCGCAGCGGCGGCCGGACGCCGCCCGTACGGAGCCCGAACCGGCCTGGCGGCCGTGCGGGGAGGTGCTCCGCGCTCGGCCGGATCGCGGATGGGTGGTGCTGGAATGCCCGGTCGAGCCGACGCCCGACGCGGTCATGGCGTTGTGGCGGGACGGCCGACCGGCGGCCCGGGTTCGGGCCACGGCCCGCCGGCGAGCCGGTCATGTGATCGCGGAGATTGTGGACGGCGATCCACGTCCGGGCGACCGGCTAGGGCCGGTGCCCTGACGGGAAGGAGACGCGTATGCAGGCACTGGGGTTCATCAGTC
Source organism: uncultured bacterium (assembly GCA_937139365.1). GTDB lineage: Bacteria > Verrucomicrobiota > Kiritimatiellia > PWTM01 > PWTM01 > CAACVY01. The sequence continues at coordinate 99,249 of CAKZPT010000108.1, forward strand.
CGACCAATGTCGGCCCGTGGCAGATTCTGCTGATCATCGTGCTGATCGTGTTCCTGTTCGGCGGCAAGAAGATCCCTGAGATCTCGCGCGCGCTCGGGCGCAGCCTGAGCGAGTTCAGGAAAGGGCGCGAGGAGGGCGAACGCGAGGCGGCCAAGCCCGCCAAGGAGGGCGACCCGCCGCCGGAGGAAAAGGGATCTTAAGCCGCGGCGGCCCCTTCAGTTGGGCTAGCGGAACTTCCGGTAGTCCATCAGGTCGGGCGTCGGCATCATGCCCAGCACCTCGCGCGTTTCGACCACCGGCCGCGCCGGCAACCGCAGCGTGGAGGCCACCGACCCTGCCGTCAACAACTGGTTCATGAAGGCCGTCACGTCGCGGTCGTCGTGCAACGGCGCAAAGTCCGGCCGCTCGAACCAGGCGGCAATCTGGCGGAGCGACAGCCGCTGGGCCGCGGCGGCCAGTACGTCCACGACATCGGAACTCTGTTTCTGCTGCGCGAACACCAGCGCCAGGTTGAGGTAGGTCGTTTCCGTCGCCAAGCCGTCTCGGACCAATTCGCCCAGTTGATACGCAGCCTTGCCGTACTCGCCCCGACGAAGGTAGGCCAACCCCAGTAGGTTCCGCGCCTCGACTGCGCCGCGCACCCTCTCCAACCATCGCCGCAGGTACTGCACCGCCTGGCCGTATTGGCCGACCTCGATCGCGGCGCGCGCGGCTGCGCGCAGGCTGCCCACCCGCTGCGGATCAGCCTGAAGCGCCCATTGCGCGGCTGCGAAAGCGGCCCCCGGCTCGCCGCCGCCCAGCAGGGCCTCGGCCAGCCCCTCGCGCGCCACCACGTGGTCGGGATTCGCCGCCAGCACCTCGAGGAAAAGATCGCGGGCCGCGCCAAATTCGCCGCGGAGCAAGTGAAGCTGCCCCCGCAGTTCCTTCAACTTCAGGCTGCCCGGCTCGGCCACCATCTCGCGGTCCAGCAGCGTCGCCGCCTCGTCCACCAAAGCCTGATCCACTAGCCGATCCACTTCGTTCACGAGGTCGCGCTCCCGCCTCTCCTGCCGCTGGCGCCGTTCGATGAGGCTCAGGATGGCTAACTGGCCAGACGGCGCGGACTGGACCTGCGCCGGGACGGCTCCGGCCCCGGCTACGCCTGGCCCTTCCGGGGCGGGGGAAGAGGGAGTGCGGCGCAGCCAGCCCCCGCGGTGCATCACGTAGATCGTGGCACCAAGACCGTAGAGCACGACGACCAGGCTCAGCGCGACGGTCCATCGCCGGCCGGCGGATCGCCGTTCATGCCGGGTCACCCGTGACAGGCGTCGGAGCCGAGCTTCGGCGGTCCGCGGCGCGCATTCGTAGATGCTGTGGCCGCCATCCGCGGATGTGGAGGGGGGCGCCATCTCAGCGAGTCGGGGGCATCACGGCCGCCGGTGCCCGGTCCGTCATGCGGTCTTCGATCGCCCGAACCCCGGGGGTGTTGCGCGCGATCCCAATGGCCCGGGCGCGAATCTCAAGGGGTGCCGCGCCGCTGAGCGTCACGTTGCCGCGGAAGACACTGACGCCGACCACGTATTTCCGTGTCTCGGGGTCCGAAGCCAGTCGCTCGCGAACCGCGGCGGCCAGCTCGCTGTCGCCGCTTTCAGCCGCCGTCAAGGGAGGAAGGGGCTCGCTCACGCAGCCCGCCGAGCACAAAATAGCCGCGATCCATCCCAGAATCCGCCCGATGCCCTTTCTCATGACGCCGGTCCCTTCTTCTGCTTCCAAAACTCATTATACTCCAGCGCCGCGGGGCGCACAACTTTCCGGGGCCGGTCTTCGGGATAGCCGGCTGCTTTTCCGCCCGGGCTCCCTATGTTAACTTTCGCCCATGAAATCGCTGACGCACCTTCCGGTCATCCTGACGCTGGCGGCCGCCACGGCCCTGGCCGCTCCGGAAGACGTCCCCCAGCCCGTCCTCTCCCCTCCGCCCCAACAGCCGGAAATCACCCCGCCGGCCGAAACCGCACCTCCCAGTCCGACATCGCCCGCGTCGGCCGCGGACCATGAAGCCGCCGCCTGGGTCAGCGGCCATTGGCCGACCCTAGACGACTGGAAATTCGCCGTCGGAGCCGAGGCCCAGTGGCGAAGGTGGTTTCCATCGCGATGGGGCTTCTCCCTCGCTGTCGGTTTCCAGCGATGGGCCGCCTCCGCGGGGGACTACACGGTGGCCGATGACCATGTCCTACACCCGAAACTCGACGGCGTCGCGTCCGTCGTGCCCGTCGGCGCTTCCTTGCTATGGCGCTCCGCTGCGCCCGCGGCTGGCCGTGTGCCATGGGGGATCGAACTCGGTGTCCGCTACGCGTGGATCGGCTCGGACGTGACCGTGACGTACGAGTACATCAACCACTACGGGCAGCCGACACGGATCCGGGACACGGTCAGCCTCGACGGCCGCCCGCTGGTCGTCGCGCGCGTGGAGGTCGGCGGACGTCTTGGCGTTCGGTGGGAATGGTTCGCGTGCGCGGGCTACCAGTACGATTTCACCCGCGATGAGAACTGGCTGTACGAGGAGATCGCCAACGACCTCGGCGGCGCGACGCTGGGCGCCGGCGTGCGCCGCCGTCTGTGACCGGTCGGCCGCGCCGGCCTGACATCGATGAGACCCCTTCCCGATCCGGCCGCCGCGCCGGCGGATGAGGTGTGGCGTCTCTTCGTTGCCGTCCCGATCGACGATTCCGCACGAAATACCCTGGCCGGCCTTCAGTCCCGCTGGCGTCGCCTGGGCGCCGACGTCGGCTGGGTCCGTCCGGAAAACCTCCACCTCACGCTGGCCTTCCTCGGCGACACACCCGTCGGGCATGCCGACAACGCCATCCGGGCCGTCGATGACGCGGCCGCCGGTCGGGCATCGTTCGACATCGAGCTGGAGGGCGTCGGCTGGTTTGGACGTCCCGAGCGGCCGCGGGTGATCTGGGCCGGCGTCACCGCTCCGCGCGACCTGGAGGTCCTGTGGGGCGATCTTTCCGCGCGCCTTCGCGCCGCCGGGTTTGCCCTCGAGGATCGCCCCTTCGCGGTGCACATCACGCTCGGTCGCGTCCGCTCGTCGCGGGGGCTGACCGCGTTGACTTCGGCGCTGCAATCCTCTACGAACAACGCCACATGGGGCCGAGTGCGGGTGGCTGAACTTCAGTTGATGCGCAGCGTGTTGACGGCCGGCGGTCCCGTGTATTCGGTCGTCCATTCCGCCGCGCTGAAAGGATGATCCCGCCATGGCGAAGACTCCCAAGACCGGCGGAGACGACGCCGCGAAGCCGGCGGGCAGGGACCTCCCCGCCGCGCTGGCCGCCGTTCTCGCGCAGATTCAGAAGGAGTACGGCGAGGGCTCCATCATGCGCCTCGGCAACGAGGAGACCGTGGTGCAGGTGCCGAGCATCCCCACCGGCGCCCTCACGCTGGACCTCGCCCTCGGCGTCGGCGGCGTGCCCCGCGGCCGGATCATCGAGGTATTCGGGCCGGAATCGTCCGGCAAGACCACCCTCGTGCTCCACATCATCGCCAACGCGCAAAAGGCCGGCGGGCTGGCGGCCTTCATCGACACCGAACACGCCCTCGACCCGGCCTATGCGCGCCGGATCGGGGTGAACCTCGACGGCCTGCTCGTCTCCCAGCCCGACTCCGGCGAGGAGGCCTTGAACATCGTGGACCGCCTGGTGCGCACCAATTCGCTCGACGTCGTCGTGGTGGACTCCGTCGCCGCGCTCGCCCCCAAGGCTGAGCTCGAGGGACAGATGGGCGACAGCTTCGTCGGCCTCCAGGCGCGGTTGATGTCCCAGGCGATGCGCAAGCTGACCGGCGCGATCAACCGCTCCAAGACCTGCTGCATCTTCACCAACCAGATCCGCGAAAAGGTCGGCGTGATGTTTGGCAACCCCGAGACCACCCCCGGCGGGCGCGCCCTGAAGTTCTACGCCTCCGTCCGGCTCGACGTGCGGCGTATCGGCGCGATCAAGGACGCCTCCGGCGCGACGATCGGCAACCGGACGAAGGTCAAGGTCGTCAAAAACAAGGTCGCCCCTCCGTTCGTCGAGGCCGAGTTCGACATCCTCTACAACGAGGGCATCTCGTGGGCCGGCTCGGTCATGGACGCGGCCATCGCGGCGGGCCTCATCGAGAAGCGCGGCGCGTGGCTCTCCTTCGAGGGCCAGCAGCTTGGCCAGGGCCGCGAGGCGGCCGTCGCCGAAATCCGGCAGCATCCCGAGCTCGCCGCCGCCCTGACCGAGAAGATTAAGGCCCGCGCCGCCGCCGGTGCCCTGCCCCAGCGGGCGTCGGCCGATGCCTGATCCCCGCGGTTTCCAATCCTTGGAACGCAAGCGGCCGGCGGGTTCCAACCCTTGGAAACTCTTCCGGCCTCCAGGCCGCCATCGCCCCGCGTTCTCGCGCCCTTGACAATCGGCCCAACCGGCGCAACGTTATCACAGATGCGCGATCGGCTTTCCATCGCCTGTGGCCGATGGCGGTGGCTGGCCTGCGCTGCGGCCGCGGCGCAGATGTGGCTGGCGCCGAGCGTCCATATCTGCCTCGCCCGTTGCGCGGATGAGGACACCTCGTGTTGCGGCGGCCGGACCGCCCTCGTCTGCCGATGCTGTTCGTCGGAAACGCCCGACGAATGCCCAGCCTGCCCCGCGTCCGGGGAATGCTGCATCCGGCTCGACCGGCCGGCCGTCGCCCCGGCGGTCGCGCGCCTCCTTCCTCCCCAGCCGCTGCCGGCCATTGCAACAACCGATGAGTTTTTGACTCGCGCCGGCGGCGCCCACGGTTTGGGCCACCTCCACCCCATGGAGTCGGCCTCCCCATCCCGTCCCCTGTATCTGACCGCCCGCGCGTTTCTCATCTAGCCCGCCCTCCCCCGACCGCGTAGGCCCGGCCGTTCCGTCGCGTCCGGGAATCGTTCGTACCGCACCGAGACCGCGGTTGTGAATCGTCATGGATGCCAATCGACAAATCCGCCACTCGCTATACGGCGCGCTGGTCATGACCCTGCTGCTGACCGGCTTCCTCGCCCTCGGCGTGCTCGTCTTCGGCCGGCAGATGTTCCCCGCAGTGCCGGTCCGCGCGGCGCCCGTGCTGTTGTTGCCGACGGCCCACGCGTCTCGGCCGGACGGCGAGCCCCGCGCCGAGGCACGGTTGCTGTTCCAAGCGACCGGCTGGCTCGAACCCGATCCCCACCCCGTCCGCGTGCCGGCTCGCACGGACGGCTTCATCGAAACGGTGCATGCGCTCGAAGGCGAAACCGTGGAGGTGGGCGCCCTGCTCGCGACGCTGGAGTCCACCAATGCGCGTCTGGCCGCGATCCGGGCGGAGGCCGTGCTCGCGGAGGCCCGCGCGGAGCTGGAGGCGCAGGCGGCGATGGCCCGCTCCGCCGAACTCCGAATTCAGGCCGCGGCACCGGCCGTCGCCGCGGCGCGGGCCCGTCACGACGAGGCGGCCGATCGGGTCCGTCGTCTGGCGTCGCTCGATCCGAGCGACACGTCGGCGGACGAACTCAACGAGGCGCGCCGGAGCGAGGCCGAAGCCCGCGCCGAACTCGAGATGGCCCGGATCGCCGAGCAGCAAGCGCGGGCGGACCTCGACGAACGCCTCGCCGTCCTCCGGCGACAGGAGGCGATCATCGCGCGCGCGGAGGCGGAGCTTCGGGAGGCGCGGCTGGCGTTGAGCCGGACCGAGATCCGGGCGCCGATCTCCGGCGTCGTGATGCGGCGATACGCCGCCCCGGGGATGAAACGAATGGCGGCGATGGACGACACCGAGAGCGCGACGGTCGTCTGGCTTTACGACCCGCGCCGCCTGCAGGCCCGTATCGACGTGCCGCTCTCCGAGGCGTCGCGGGTGGCGACGGGCCAAATGGTTCGGCTGACCCTCGCCCTTTGGCCGGACCGCGCCTTCACGGCCAGGGTCACCCGCATCACCGGGGAGGCCGACTACCAGCGCAACACCCTTCAGGTGAAGGCCGCCCTCGATGCGCCCGACCCCCGCCTCCGGCCGGAGATGCTCTGCCGTGCCGAATTTTGGGGCGGGGACCGGCCGGATGCCGACGCGGGCGACCGCCCTCCGGAATTCACCCTGTGGGTGCCCGAGGCTGCGCTCGAAGGCGACGACGGCGCGCGGGCCGTCGTATGGGTCCTCCATCCGGTCGAGCAGACGCTCGAACGCCGCGAGGTCCGCCTTGGTCCGGAACGCCGCGGCGGTCTGCGCCGTGTACTGGAGGGCCTGCGCGAGGGCGAACCGGTGGTGACCGGCCCTCGCGACCGCCTCGTACCCGGCCGCCGTGTCCGCATCGTCGAGGAGACGCCCCGATGACCCTCGATTCGTTCATTCGATGCCGCGGCCTGACCCGCGAGTACCGTCGCGGGCCGGAAGCCATCCGCCCGATCGACCAGCTCGACCTCGACGTGCCGGCGGGTGAGTTTCTCGCCCTGATGGGCCCGTCGGGCTCGGGCAAAAGCACGCTGCTGCACCTGCTGGCCGGCGTGGACCGCCCGACCGCAGGCCGGGTCGAGATCGGCGGCGTGGCGGTGAACGAGCTGTCGCGTCACCGACTGGCCGCCTGGCGCGCGCGCAACGTCGGCTTCATCTTTCAGCTCTATCACCTGGTCCCGTCCCTGACCGCCTTCGAAAACGTCGAGCTGCCGTTGCTGCTTGCCCCCCTCTCCCGCCGGGAACGGCGCGCGCGGGTGGAGGCGGCGCTGGAGGCGGTCGGGTTGTCCGACCGGATGCGCCACTTTCCACGCGAGCTCTCGGGCGGCCAGGAACAGCGCGTCGCCATCGCGCGCGCGATCGTGCACGACCCGCCGCTGCTGCTGGCCGACGAGCCGACCGGCGATCTCGACCGCCGGTCCGCGACGGCGATCCTCGACCTGCTCCGCAGCCTGGGGCGTCGCGGGCGGACCATTGTCCTGGTCACGCACGACCCGCGGGCGGCCGAGGTCGCCGACCGCGTACTTCACCTCGACAAGGGCCGTCTATTGGAGGCGCCGGCATGATCTCCCTCATCCGTCCCCTGCGGCTGGCCGGCCTTGCGTTTCGGCAGCTGGTCCGCCACCGTCTCCGCTCGGGTCTGACGGTGGCGGGGGTCGCCGCGGCGTTGTTCCTCTTCGTTGTCGTCGCGTCGCTGCAACGCGCCCTCGATCGCGCCACGCGCCGCACCGCCGACGACGCGACGCTGGTCGTGTACCGGCAGAACCGTTTCTGCCCCGCGACCAGCCGGCTGCCCGTCCGATACCTCGACGAGATTCGCGCGATTCCCGGCGTGCGCGAGGTGATCCCCGTCCAGATCGTAGTCAACAACTGCGGCGCCAGCCTCGACATCGTCACGTTCCGCGGCGTGCCGCCGGATCAGCTGACGCGCTACGCGCCCGAGATCGCCGTCGTGGAGGGCTCCATCGAGGCATGGCAGCGCATGGACGATGGCGCGCTGGTGGGCGAATTGCTGGCGGGCCGCCGACGCCTGCGGGCCGGCGACGCGTTCGACGCCGCCGGCGTGCGCGTCCGCGTGGCCGGCATCCTCCGCTCGCCGCACCCCCAGGACAACCAGATCGCCTACGTGCACCTGCCGTTCCTGCAGCAGGCCTCCCGGCGCGGGCTCGGGGAGGTCACGCAGTTCAACGTGCGTGTCGCCGACTCGGCCTTGCTCGACACCGTGGCCCGGGCGATCGACGAGCGGTTCAGGTCCGAGGCAGAGCCCACCCAAACCCATCCGGAGAAGGCGTTTTTCTCCGAGGCCGCGCGCGAGCTGATGGCCTGGATCGGCCTGGCCGGCTGGTTGAGCCTGGCGGCGGCCGCGGCGGTGTTCGGGCTAGTCGCCAACGCGATCGTCCTCTCGACCCGCGCGCGCACGCTCGAATACGCGGTATTGGAAACGCTGGGGTACCCTGCCGGCGCGCTAGGGTATCTGGTGGCCGTCGAGGGCGCCCTGCTCGGCACGCTCGGCGGCCTGTTCGGCGCCGGGACGGCGGCGGCCTATTTGTCCTGGCGTCGCCTGCTGTTCGGCAACGACGGTCAGACGCTGGCGCTGACGGCCGACCCGGCGGCAGTCCTGCAGGGACTGGCCGTTGCCGCCGCCCTCGGCCTGTTGGCCGCCGCCTGGCCCGCATGGCGGTCGGCCCACCGGCCGGTCGTCGAGGGGCTGAAGTCCTGATCATGTGGCTGCCGTTCCGCTATGCCGTCCGCAACCTCGGCCGCGATCCCGCGCGGTTGGCATTGGCCGTGCTCGGGTCGGCGCTGGTCGTCCTGCTCGTCATGGCCGCCGACGCGCTCGACCGCGGAGTGCGCCGCACCCTTCGCGCCACCGGTCGGCCCGACAACGTCATCCTGCTGGGCGCCGGCAGTGAGGAAAGCGTGCAGCGCAGCGAGATTTCCCCCCGCGCCGCCGCCATAGCGGAGGCGGGAATCCCGGGCATCCTCGACGTGGGCGGACTGAAGGCGGTCGCGCCCGAAATCCACTACATGGCTCCGCTGGAGGTCGGAGGGCGCGCCGGCTTCGACGCCTACCTGCGTGGGGGGACTCCGGCCGCGTTGCTGGTGTATCCGAACGTCGCGCTGATCGAAGGCCGGTTTCCCCGCCCCGGCGAGGTCATGGTCGGCCGGTTCGCCTGGCGGCGCCTCGGCGTCCGACCCGAGGAGCTGCGCCCGGGCGCCGTCGTCCGCCTGGACGATGTGCCGCTCCGGGTCGTCGGTTGTTTCGCCGCGCCGGGAACGGTGCTGGAATCGGAAATCTGGGCCGACCTGAACGACCTGCGCACGATCGCCCGGCGCGAGACCCTGAGTTGTGTCGTGCTCCGGTTGCGGCCCGGCGCCGATCCGGCCGACGCGGAACTGTTCGCCCATCAACGCCTCGACCTCGAGCTGGTGGCCCTGCCCGAGCCGGTGTACTACGCGAAGTTGGCCCGATTCTACGCCCCCATCCGCGGCATGATCTGGCTGACCGCCTTGCTCATCGCCGCCGGCGCAGTCTTCGGCGGGTTGAACACGCTGTATGCCGCGTTCGCGGGTCGCGTCCGCGAAGTCGGCACCCTGCAGACCCTCGGCTTCCCGCCGCCAGCGATTGTGGTGTCGTTCGTTCAGGAGTCGCTGCTGGCCTCGTTGGCCGGCACCATCCTCGCGGCGGTGTTCGCCGTGATCGCGTTCGAACATCTGACCGTCGAGGTCGGCGGCGGCGTCTTCGCGATGACCGCGGGACCGGGCACCGTTTTGGCCGGCCTGATCGCCGGCGCCGCCCTCGGCCTGATCGGCAGTCTGCCTCCGGCGGTTCGATGCCTGACGCCGCCGCTCCCGGAGGCGCTGAGGACCGGTTGAAACGAAAGGAGACACGAGGCATGAAGTTTGTCGTGCCGACTCTCGCAGTACTGGCCGCCTGGGCCGTCGGTTGCGGCGGCCGATCCTCTTCCCCTACGGCCATCGAAACGCCTGCCGTCATCCGCGCGGTGCTGGCCGCCGGTGTTCCGGAACAACCGGCCGGTTCCATCGCTGATCTCCGTCGAACCTCCCGTCCCGGTCAGACCGTGGTCGTGGAAGGGCGCATCATGGGCCGTCCCGAGCCGTTCCTCGAACGTCGGGCCGCCTTCGTGCTCGGCGACGGTTCCTTGACCCCGTGCAACGAACGTCCGGGCGACAAGTGCCCGACGCCGTGGGATCTGTGCTGCGAACCGCCCGATGCCGTTCGAAACGGGACGGCGGTCCTCCGGATCGTGGACGAGGCCGGACGCGTGGTCCCCATGGGGCTGAAGGGGATTGGCGGTTTGCGCGAACTGGCCCGCGTTCGGGTCCGTGCCGTCGTTGCGCCTGAATCCACACCCGAAGCATGGATCCTCGACGCCCGGGCAATTGCCGTCCTGCCATGAAACCCGTGAGCCGCGCCGTTCGAGCGTGGATGTTCCTTTGGCTGGGGAGCGGGTGGGCGGCGGGGACCGCGGACGGCGAACGCGCCGCATCGCCCTGGTGGGCGGCCTGGGAGGATCCTGGGCTCGCGTCGTGGATTCGCGGGGGGCTGGCGGCCCATCCGTCGCTCGATGCCGCGCAGGCCACCGTGCGCGCCGCCAGGGCCGCCCGGGAGCTCGCCGCCTCGCAACGCCGGCCGCGGGCGGAGGCGATGGGTACCGCGCGTGTCGGCCGCGAGCGGACCATGGCGTCGGATTTCCGGGCGATGGAGATGGCCCCGTGGGAGGTGGGCGCATCATTCTCATGGGAGCTGGACATCTTCCGGCGCCAAGCTGAACGGGTGGCTGACGCCCGCGCCTCCGAGAAAGCCGCCGAAGCCGACCGGGCGGCGATCGAGCTGATGCTCGGCACCGAGATCGCCACGGCATACCTTGCCCTGGCCGGACTGGCCGACGAGATCCTGGCGGTCGAGGAAATGCGGCGGCGGGCCGTCGCCATTGCGGATCGCCAGGCCCGCCGGGCCGCCGCCGGACGGCTGCGCTCCTCCGAGGCCTCCGCGGCGGCGGCGGAGGTCCGGCGGATGACGCAGGAGCGCGTCGACCTGGAACGCGAACGCGAGGAATGGCTGGCGCGGGCGGCAGAGTTGTTGGGTGTGTTCCCATCCAACAGCCCTACGACGCTCGCGTCGCTCTCCCTCCCGGAGGAGCCGAGGGACGACTCCGCCTGGGCACTTCGGCGTCCGGACGTTCTCCGCGCCCACGCCCGGCTCGAAGCCGCCCGCGCAACCGCAACCGCCGAACGGCGCAACCGATTGCCGACCGTTGAATGGCTGGCGGCCGTCTCGCGTGAGTTGGGCCGAAGCGAAGGCACCGAATCGGAGTGGGCGGCATGGACGGGTCCGCGCGTCGTCCTGCCGCTGATCGCGCCAGCGCTGACGCCGGCGCGGGAGTGGAGCGTCGCTGAACTGGACCGCGCCGAGGCCGACGTGCGCGCCATGCTCCGGCAGGCTGTCCGCGAAATTGCCGCGACCGTGTCGGCGCGCCGCTGGGCCCGAGAGGCCCTGTCCGCCGCCGAAGGACGGGCCAGAAAACTGTCGGCCGTCGCCGAGACGGCTGCGAAGCGCGCGGCCGCCGGAGTGGCGTCACCCACCGAAGCGGATGAGGCGGCCCTCGCGGCCGCCCAAGCCCGCCGCGGACACATCCGCGCGCTCGCCGGGGCCCATGCTGCACACCTGAACTGGGTCCGTGCGGTGGGCGGTGGCTGACGCTTACTTCTTCCCCACCGCGGAGGCCGGGGCTGGTGTTCGCAAAACGCGGCCGGTTTTACACGTCCGATGCGGCACGGTCGGTCCGGGCGGCCATGACCAAATCGTTGTGGTGGATATTCCGGATCTTGTGAGTCCACCAACGAACCGTCACTCGCCCCCATTCGGTTAGGATGGCCGGATGGTGGCCCGCCCGTTCAGCCAGTTCGCCGACCTTGTCCGTGAAGGCGAGCGCTGCGGCAAAGTCCGGGAATCGGAATACCTTGCAGAGTTGAGGGATTCCATCGTTCACGGCGATTTCCCATCCCGGATACGATTTCAGAAATCGCTCGATCTCCTCTTGTGAGGCTGGCGGTGCATCGGCACGGCATGAAATACACATTTCCTGGTGGGAATCCTTCACGGAATCACCATTCCATACAGGGCGGACCTTCGCAAGAAATCAGGGGGTCGTTTGCGATTGATCCTTGGCGCCTCATCCCGAGGCTTTGTAGTGTTTGACTTAAGGTTTTTTCGCCGCTGTGCGGAAAAACTCGCGGTTCGCGCCTTCTGGGCGGTGTGGGGCCGGCGCATGGGGCGTCGGCTCCGGGAGGCGGCGAGCCATGAGAACGCCGCGCATCAAGCCGGACGGCGAGGCCACCTGGCACCATGTCTTCAACCACGCCCTCGGCCTCCCCACCGACCGACCCTTCCGCGACCCCGAACGCGCCGCCTTCCTGCGCATCAAGGTTTTGAGGCTCTTCAACATTGAGGTCGCCGGCTGGTGCATCTTGGGCAACCACT
>CAKZPT010000109.1 GCA_937139365.1 uncultured bacterium
GCTGAGCGCGTGTGCCGCAACACGCTCGGAACGCCCCCTCGTCCACCACCTCCTGGATCGCCGGCAGCACGCTCGGGTCGCCGGCCATCAGGTGCCAGCCGGCGGCGGGCGAGGGCGCTGGAGGCGGTGTTGACGGCGATGCGATAGAGCCAGGTCGAAAACGTGGCATCCCCACGGAAGCGGTTCAGGGCGCGGTACGCGCGGATGAATACGGTCTGCGCGACGTCCTCCGCGTCCTCGCGCCGGCCGAGCATGTTGACCACCAGGCCGAAGACCCGATCGAAATAGCGGCGCACCAGGACGCCGAACGCGTCGGTGTCGCCCTGCCGCGCACGGGCGACCAGATCCGCGTCCGCGGGTTCCGACGGCTGGGGGGCGGGAATATCTGGCGGGGTGGGAGTCATGCGGGGCCGGGAGCCGTGTCCGCCTACTCCCGCCGGCCGGCTGGCGGCGTCTTCATACCGGCGGGGACTCCCTGGGATTGCGTCCGCTCCCCCGGGGCGGGCGCTCCACACTTCCCCGCGGCCGACCGCGGTCGGCGATGGACACCTCGGCGCGCGGCCGCGGAACCGCCAGAGATCCGTCGAAGAACTCTATCACGTGGCCCTTTTCGACGAGCCACCGCAAATGACCCGACACCTCCGCCCGCGCCGCCTCGTCGTTGATGCGCGGCCCCAAGACGCCCGCCAATAGGGCGTCCATTCCGGCCCCTGGATGCGATTCGAGGAAGTGAAGCGCGTCGCGAATGGCCGGAACGGCGCGGTCCGGCGCGATGGGCGAAGGGGCGACGACGGTGACGAAGGTCTGATGGGCGTCCGGCTTGAAGAAATGCAGCCCCATGTGCCGCAGCGCCGGCCGTAGGGCGTTCATCATCGTCAGCGGGAACTTTTGCTCCCGGCTCCACGCCTCCCGCAGCCGCGCCCGGAGGAACGGATCGTCCACGTTTCGCAAGGCGGCGGCGTCGAGCATCGCGCGGCGCGTGGCGGAGATTCGAGAGGTGGCGAGTTCCGACTCCAAAGCTTGTCGCATCCGCGTCCAGCCAAGGGGACCGTCCCCCGGACGGTCGCGGCGAAGGTATACCTTTCGATGTGCATAGGCCTGCCGCCACTGATCGATCAGCGCCGGATCGCGCGACGTGACCAGCCGTGCGCGGTAGTCGGCCAACGGCGTGTCCGGTTCCGCCTCTGCGTGCGCCTGGGCCAGCGCCTCCTCGAACGAATGATGGTTCGGCGGCCCGATCAGCCGGCCGGTGCGGGGACACTGCGCGACGCAGGCAAAGGCGCCGGAGGGCGGCTCCTCGCCCGCCTCGCGGGCCTCGAAGAACTCGTCGATGTGCCGCTCCACTACGTGCCGTAGCGCGGCGTCCGGCTGCACATGGAGCGCGCCACAGACCGTGCAGGAGTGGAGCAGCGGCGGTCGTGGCGCCCCTTCGCCGCCGGGCGGCGGTTCGACCACCTCGATCCGGACCAGATGAAAGTCGGGTTTGCTGAGGAACAACTCGGCCAACTGGAGCAGAGGATACGCCCGGTGGGTGGCCTTGATGCGATGGACGACGGCGCCCAGACTACGGCGCTCCGGAAGAAAGGCGATGTCGAGCTCGATCCGCTCCGATGGCGCCGCGGCGCGTTCGCGGAGAGGGCAACGGGTGCCGGAGTGGGGAATGCGCAGCGGCTCGGGCGGCCTGGTCGGCCGAGGATGCCGATCGTGGCGCAGCCGCTGCGGGGGACGTCGCCCGTACGTCTCCCCCTCCTCCGCGCGACCCCGGGGGGCGCCGGCGGCCGGCCGAGCGTCTTTCGGCTCGTCCTCCTCCCGCTCGTCGCGCCAGGGACGGTCCTTCGGCGGCTGCCGGGCCCAGGCGGGTACGAAATTCAGGTCTAACAACTGGTCGTCCCGCGGTGCGTTGGAAGTCGGGTCGTCCATGCCGTTCGCCGCTCCGGTGGGATATCGCAATCCGATAGCAAACCGCATTTGCCGGCGGCTGTAAAGGCGGCGCTCGCGTCCCGCCGTGCGCGGCCTATACTGGCTCCGATGCTGGAGTGCTCCGTCGAGCTGACGCCGACCCCGCCGCGGGTGCCGCCCGATGAGCTCGAGAAATACTCGTCGGCCTGCACGCTCTCCGACATGGAGCTGTTCGTGTTCCCCGATCTCCTCTACGCGCTGGTCCTCGCGAACTTGATGTCGCCAAAGATCTGGGCGTGGCGCGAGGAGCCGTGGTTCGACAAGGTCAAACGACTGTCGCCCTACCGCCGGATCCTCCGGCTGCGGCAGTTCATCATGGACCATTACGAGTTCAATCTGGACCTCGATACGTGGGGTTTGACGACCCAGCAGCGGGAACTGGCCCGGTTCCGGCGATATATGGACGAGGCGACCATCGCCCGTAGCAACGCCCTGTTCGGCTACGAGGGCGACCGCTACTACTTCGACATGGACATCCGGCGCCACTTCGGGCTCGACAAGTACGGCCGGGAGGTCATCCCCTACTGGAAGACCGAGACCGTCGAGGCCATGGACGCCTTCCGCCACAAGCCGGGCTATTCGCGCGGGGCGGGGGAGTGCGTGTCGCTGTCGACCCTCTACGCGGCGGCCCTGTTCATTGTGTGCGGCGTTCCGCTCGAGGACATTTTCGTGATGGGCACGCCGCTGCACTCGCAAAACTTCGTGCTCGTCGGCGACGGACTGCTCACCAACAACCGGCGGCTGGTCACCCGCGCGATGTGGTTCAACGGCACCGAGCTGACCCGGAAGGCTCAGCGCGCCCTCCGACACGAGCAAGTGACGATGGTCGCGCACGCCACCGGTTGGGTGCATTGCGTGTACAGGGAGGCCACGATGGATCCCGTGCAGTACCGGCGGTTCGAAGCGGCGCTGCGCCGGTTTCTTCACACGCCGATCACGATGGAGATCCTCCTCAACTTTCTCCGAGAGGCGCGCGACCGGCAGGCGTGTTTCCAGCTGCGGCACGCGCGGCACGGGCGGACGCTCTACATCCCCGCCGAGACCGTCTACCACTACGAGCACAACAGCCCCTACCGCGTCAGCGACGCGACGCGCGAGAAACTGCTGGCCGAGATCGACGAGGACGAGTTCTGCCCCTCCCCGCTCGAGGACCGTGTGTTGCTGGACGACCTCGGGCCGCTCTTCCAGGACACCGCCGTCGACCCGGGGGACGCCGCCGGCGTGGCGGGGCTGCTGGGTCGGATCGGTTGCCGGAGGTTTCAAGCAAGGCAGGCGATCGAGGACCTGATCGCCTTCGCGCGCCTGGAGCCGCGGCTGCCCGACCGCTCCGGCGGGCCGAAGGAATGGGTGGGCGGACCGGCGGTGAGGCTCCACCCCGGCATGTCTCGCGACGACATCTTACGGTGCCTGGCTACGGAGCGCGGCCGGATACCGACGGTGGACCTGGCCTTCCATGCCTATCGGGATTTGGCCGCGGTGGATTGGACCCCCTTCGTCAAGGCTGCGGTCGAACGCAGCCCGGTGTGCGTCGCCGGCGCCAGGGACCTCTCCGAGGAGGAGGCGGCGCAGCGATTGATGGGATGGCCGGACGAATCCATTTACGACGGCACACGGTGCGCCCAGCCGGACGAGGTGTGGAACTACCGGCGCGGCGACGGGTTCGAAAAGGCGCTGTGTCTGGCGGCGATTCTCCTGGCGCGCCGGCCGGATCGACAGGTGGACCTTGTGGTCGGACCGGACCGCGCGGATCTGAAGGCCGGTGCCGCCGTGTGGAGATGGCCGTCGCGAAAAGGGCTGCGCGGAAGGATTCGTGCGACGCTTGGCGATTCGTCCTGTTGACGCCGGTATTTGCCGTACAGGGCCGCGGGATGCGAGTGTGAGACGGCGCGGAAAAGAGTTCGCAAACCGCCTTCCATAAGAACTGGACGCCCCGGCTTCGGGCGCCGTCAGGGCTTCCTCGAGGCCCAACATCGAGGGCCGGTTGTCCTTCACGGCGTCTTCGGGTCATCGGGGGATGTGGGGTGTGCCGTCGGGCATTCGCGCCGCCCGCCGCCGCCGCGGAGATCTGCGCCGCGGCTTTAATCCGCCTGCTCATCTCCGCGTACCTACTCTCGTTTACCCCGTGGAGGAACGGGAGTGGACGCTGCCGGCAACCATGCCTGTCCCCTTGAAGTTCAACTAATTGTGTTCATGGCCAATGTATTACAATGTTCGAAAAAGTGCCTGTCCCCGTTTGAGGTTCTTTTCGAATGCCAGAAGGGCTTCGAGGCCTGCTCGCGGCTGGACGGTTCAGGGCTGGGAGTTTAGATAGCGGGCCAACGCGCGGCCCAGTTGCCTGCCGACTTCCAGGTAGCCGTCCGCGCGCATTCGAACGATAGCGCAATGCCACCAAATCCCACCTGTTGTCGGATCCACGCCGAGCTGACTCTCCGGCGTTC
>CAKZPT010000110.1 GCA_937139365.1 uncultured bacterium
GGGACAGGCACGAAAGCGGGATAGCGCAACCTAATTATGGGTAATGGAATCCACACTTCGCGCGCTTGCCTGTCCCCGATCAAGTTGGGGGAACGAGGAAAGGGGGAGTATACTCGTTCAAAATCCACTTGAAATGTTCAATCTCATCGTCAGCGACCGTTTGGAAGCTCTTGCGGAGGCCTTGGCCGATCACCTGGCCTCAACGTGGTCGAGTAACCCTTTTGAAGATCAGATCGTCGTCGTGCCTAATCAAGGGATGGAGCGCTGGCTGTCGTTCCGGCTAAGCGAAAAATTCGGCATCTGCGCCTCCATCTCTTTTCCTTTTCCCGTAACCTTCCTGCGGGATATCACCGCGGCCCTCCTTCCGTCGGGTAAGGAAGAGATGGTCTGGAGCACGGGCGTCGTGGAATGGGCGCTGATGGACATCCTCGATGCCCTTCCGACACCCCTTCTCTCGAACAATGCCTCCCAACTGAGCCGGCGCGGTCTGGCGCGCATTCTGGCCGAACGTTTCGACGAATACGCCGTCCACCGCCCCGACCTCGTTGCGCGATGGAGAACTTCACAGGCCGACCCCCCGGACGCGGAGGAACGCTGGCAGGCGCGCTTGTGGCGTCACCTTGCTCACCGACTTTCAGGTCGGCACCCTGCGGAGCTTCTCGTGATGGCCATTCGGCAATTGGAGTCGTCCGCCCCCGCCGTTTCACTGCCCGCGCAGGTACGGCTTTTCGGCCTCTCCACGCTTCCCCCCCTACACCGCGAGGTGTTTCGCGCGCTGGCGCGGCACACCGCCGTGACCGTCTTTGCGTTAAACCCGTGCCGCGAGATGTGGTTCGAGGCGTCGACGCCGCGCCGGCGTTTGCTCATCCAAGCACGTGAGGCCGAGCTCGGACTGCCGCCCGACGCGCTGCACACGGACGACGCGCCCATGCTGCTGGCGCTCAACGGTTCATCAGCCCGTCACCATCTGGCCGAGCTGTACGAATATGCCGGCTGGCAACCCATCGAACGTTGGTCCAATGCGGAGGCCTCTGCTTCGGGGGCGCTGGGTGTCTTGCAACGCAACATCGTGGAGTACCGGGCCGAACCCCCTGAGGGGCAGGCTTCCGTGCCCCTGCCGGGCGAGGATTGCTCGCTCCGCATTCATGTCTGCCATTCCCCCCGTCGCGAGGTCGAGGTGCTGAAGGATCATCTCCTGGATTTTCTTCAGCGCCTGCCCGGTCTGGTGCCGAGGGACATCGTAGTGATGGCGCCGGACATCGAGCCCTACGCGCCTCACATCGAGACCGTGTTCGGCGCCGAGCCTCCCCGTCTCCTGTTCACCATAGCCGACCGCAGCCCCCTGCGCAGGGGCCACGTAGTCGATGCCGTCCGCCGTCTCCTGCGGCTGCCGGACGGGCCATTTTCCGCCTCGGAGTTGTTCGAACTGCTAAGCCTTCCGCCGGTTCGTCGTCGCTTTGGCCTCGCGGAGGCCGACCTTGAAATCATCCGGTCCTGGCTCGATCGCACGGGCATCCGACGTGGCGATGGCGGCGACGGAACCTCAGCCGTGCCCTTCACCTGGCGGTGGGGGTTGGAACGTCTTGCGATCGGGGCGGCAGTCCACCTGCCTCCCTTGGAACTCGCAGCGGGCATGCTGCCTACGGAAGCCGGGGAGGCTGGCCTGTTGGCTACCCTCTGGGATGTCTATGAGGCAGCCTGGAAGGTGCGACGGGAACTCGCGGGGCCCCTGCCGGCGGGCGAATGGGCTCGTCGGCTGCTCGACGCCATCGAGTGTTTTGTAGCGCCGGCGATGGACGAAACAGCGGAGGTCCGCGCCCTCCGGGATCTGGTGCGCCAATGGTCCGGTGATGCGGCCGCCGCCGGTGTCACTCGGTCCATTGACCTCCCGACGGCCCGAGCGATGATCGAAGATCGCCTCGATCCCACCATCCTGGCTACGCCCTACCTTGGCCCGGGCATCGTCTGCTGCAACCTCCTGCCCATGCGCAGCATTCCGTTTCGCGTTGTCGCCCTGCTGGGGATGAACGATGACGCCTTTCCCCGCAATGACCGGGTGGCGTCGTTCGACCTCGTTCGTGCCCATCCCCGTCCCGGCGACCGCAGCCGGCGTCAGGACGACCGTCTCTTGTTTCTCGAAACCCTGTTGTCGGCGCGTGACGCGCTGCACGTCAGTTACGTCGGTCGCGACATCCGCTCCAACGAACCCCGGCCACCTTCGGTGTGCGTGGCGGAGCTGCTCGATGCGGTCGACCGCACATTTGCCGGCTGCGGCGGCCTTCCCAGCCGCCGTCTGGTGGTGGAGCATCCGCTTCACCCGTTCGATGTTCGGTACTACGGGGGGGAGCCTGGCCGGTTCAGTTTTTCGGAGCGTCACCGGCGGGCGACCACGGCGGCATCCCGGCGGGCGGCCGGCCCGTACGGTTCCATCCTGTCGTTGCGGCTTGACCTGCCCCCCGAACTCGGGACCGTCGACCTGGCGAACATGGCGAGGTTTTTCCGCGATCCCGTTGCGGGCTTTCTTCGTCTGCGTCTGGGGGCCAGGTTCCCACGGCTGGAACGCGAAGTGGACGACGCCGATCCCCTGCTGCCCGAGGACAGCGATGCCGGCCGTCTACTGGCCGCGTGGCTAATGGAATCGGACGAGGCGCTGGGCACCCGATGCGTTCCCTGGGGGCCGGTTCTGACCGCCAGCGGTGCGCTGCCAGTCGGACCATCCGGCGAGGTCGCCCGGCAGGCGGCAGAGGGGGCGCGGAGGAGGTGGATCCGCCGTCTGGCGCCGTGGCGAGTCTCTCCGATGGCTACGTGCGCACCTCGGGACTATGAGCGTGACGGCGTGCGGCTTCGGGCAGGGATTCCCGGCTTGCGCAGGCGCGGGCTGGTGCGGGTGGTGCCGGGCCGCCGTCGGAAACAACTCACGGCGGCCGACCGAATCGAACCGTGGTTGGCGCATCTGGCGATGTGCGCGTCCGCGCCGGATGGCGTCGAACAGAGGACGGTGCTTGCGGCCGACGACGGCGACATCGAGTGGGGACCGATCCCGGACGCTGAGGCCTTGTTGTTGGATTGGCTGGCGGCGTATGCGGAGGGAGTCCGCCGACCCCTGCCGTTGTGGCCCGATTGCGCATGGGAATATGTCGCCTCGGCCGAGGGCAACCAGGACGGGGCGCGGGACGTGTGGCGCGGCGAATTCGGCATCCGCGCCAAAAACCTCTGCGCAGCGGCGCTATTCGACGAGGCATGGGATCCCGTCGGCGACGACCTCCTCCGCTGGGCGCCTCTCCTCTATGGGCCGATGCGCAACGCGGAACGGCGCGACGGAGCACACCCTTGAGCCGCTTTGATCCGGCCGCGATCGAACTGCGCGATGCCCATTTGCTGGAGGCCAGCGCCGGCACTGGGAAGACGCATGCCCTGGCGGACATCTATCTCCGGCTGATTGCGGAGAAGGGGCATGACGTCGCCAGCGTGCTTGCGCTGACGTTCACCAACGCCGCGGCGGGGGAGCTCAAGACGCGCCTTCGGGAGCACATAGGGGAGGCGCTGCGGCGGGCCTCCGGTCGGCAGGACGGCCTTGCGGCCGCGCGGCTCCGGCGGGCCCTGTCTGATTTCGACCGCGCCCCGATCGGCACCATCCACGGCTTTTGCCGCCGGGTGATCGAGGAACACAACGTGGAGTGCGGCGTCGCCGGTCTAATGACCGTCGCTCCACAGGAGGCAGACGTCGCGGAGGAGGCCGCCAGAGAGGCGCTTCGGGACCGGCTGGCGGCGTTGCAACTGGCCGAGCCTGCGATGCATCGTTTGTGCCAATGGGCCCTCGCCCGGATCGGTTGGGAGGATGTTCGCCGCGCCGTAAAGCTGGCGATGGGGTTGTGGGTGGGACGAATCGAGCCGGGTATCGACTCGGATGCCGAAGCTCGTGGGGTGGCGGCTGTCCGACGGTTTGATTTGGCCATGGAACAGGTCCGGACGATGTGGCCGAGGGGCAGCGACGAGCTGCGGCGCCAGCTGGACGAGGCCGGCCTCGATCGACGTGTCTATGGACCGGATCGCCTCGACCTGATGTTTGAGTGGATGGACGACTGGCTGGAGCATCCGGGGCCGCTGCTCGACGACGGCGGACTGATGGAAAAGTGGCGGTCGGATTCTTTCCGCCGCCGTCGCCGACGGGATGGTCGGCTGCCGGACCATCCCCTCTTGCACGCCATTTGGGACCTGGCCGAAGCGGCGGTGGAGCTGGACCGGGAATCGGCCTTCCTGGCCGGCGCGATGTTGGCCGGGATCGTTCGGGAGGCTCTTCGCCGCCGCCGGCCCATGCTCGACCGGCTCAGAGTCCTCGGCTACGAGGACCTCGTGGAGATCGTCCGACGGTCGGTGGCCGGGGCCGGAGGCGCGGCACTGGCTCGGCGTCTGAAGGCCAAATATCCGGCCATCCTTGTCGACGAATTTCAGGACACCGATCCGGCGCAGTATGAGATCTTCGAAGCCCTGCGGCAGGCGGGGGCTGCGGTGTTTCTGATCGGCGACCCCAAACAATCCATCTACGCCTTTCGCGGGGCCGACGTGTTTACCTATCACGCCGCCGCGGCAAACACCCAGCGCCATACGTTGGACCGAAATTGGAGGTCGGCTCCGCCTCTCGTCCGGGCCGTGCAGACCGCGTTCGGGAGGCCTAATGCATTCGGCCTAGCCTTTGTCGGCTTGCCGCCGGTGGAGCCGGCGGAATCGGCGGATCCGCCTCGGCTGGTGGTGGGCGAAGAGGAGCCCGCGCCGTTCCGGATCCAACTGATCCCGCCGCCGTCCGACGGGGACACATGGAGCGAGGGGAGAGCACGTCGCCTTGTGGCGGCCGCCGTCGCGGCGGAAATCGCCGATCTGTTGCAGCCGGACTCGGCCGTCCGCCTGCTGGAGTGCGGTCAGCGGCGCCAGGTGAGGCCGGCCGACATCGCGGTGCTTGTGAGGACGCATCGGGAGGCGGATTGCTTTCGAAATGCGTTGTCGGAGGTCGGGGTTCCGACCGTCACCGCCGGCGACGCCAGCGTTTTTGCGAGCGAGGATGCCTTGTACATGTTCACGGTGTTGACGGCCTTGGCCCGCAGACGCGGCGAGGCCGTGCTTCGGGCGGCCGTTTTGACGCCGTGGTTCGGCACCGACCCGGCTACGATTGCGCCGGAATCGTCGGCGGAGTGGGACCGGGTGGCGGCCAGATGGTCCGGCTACCGTGACCTTTGGCGGGGGCGGGGGTTCCGGGTGATGTTCGAGGAACTGCTTGCCTCGGAGGGGGTTGTCGAACGGCTCCTCGGCCGGCCGGACGGCGACCGGCGGGTCACCAACTTGCGCCATCTGGCGGACCTGCTGGGCGACGCGGAGGACGCTCATCGGTTGGGGCCGGTCGCGCTGGCGGCGTGGCTGGCCGAGCGCATCCGCCATTCGGATGAAACCAACGAGGAGACAGAGCTGCGGCTGGATTCCGATGCGGCGCGCGTCCAGGTCTTGACGATTCATCAAAGCAAGGGGCTGCAATATCCCATCGTCTTCTGCCCGACGCTATGGTCGTGTCCGTCGCGGCCACATCGCGGTCGGCCGGTCGTCGTCTGTCACGAATCGGACGAGGGCGGGCCGAGGGTGCTTGACCTCGGCGGACCCGAGCTGGAGTCCCGGCATCGGCGGGCGGCCCTTGAGGAGTTCCAAGAGGCGGTCCGGTTGGCCTATGTCGCCGTCACGCGAGCTCGTGCCGCGTGCAGGGTTGTGTGGGGTCCGGTGGTCCGGGCGGAGAATTCCGCGCTGGCGTGGTTGTGGCATGCGGACGGCGACGAGCGTCCGGGGGACGCCATCCGCGCCGTGGTGAAGTGGAAGGCGCAGCGGATCGAAGATGACCTCCGACGAATGGCGGCGGCCGCGGAGGGGGCGGTGGCCATCGAGCCCTTGCGGACGACGCCGGGCCGGCGATTGCCGGCGGCGCCTGGGATCTGCGTGGGGCCGGCCAAAGTGTTTTCTGGCCCGCTGGACGATGGCTGGCGGATCACCAGTTTCACCGCGCTCAAATCCGGAGGGAGACGGGCGGCGGACATCGCGGCGGAGGAGCCGGGGATCGACGACGGTGTGGTGTCGGCCGTGGTTCCGCTCGGCGCGGACGTCGCCGAGAAATTCCGCTTGCCGGCGGGCACAGCCACGGGACTGGTGGTGCATGAGCTGTTCAAGCAGGTGACGTTCGGCACGGCGTCGGTGGAGGCGATCGAGCCGCTGGCCGCCGAACGACTGGCCTCGCATGGGCTTTCTGTCGAGTGGGCCGGTGCGATTGCCCGGACGGTGGCCGACACCCTGGACACCCCGCTCAATCCGGCGGGCCTGCGTTTGCGCGACGTGGATCCGAAAAAATGCGCCCGTGAGCAACCGTTTTTTCTCCGGATGAGGATGGCGGCGCCGGAGCTTAACCGGGCATTGGGGCGCGGGGCGGCGACCGACGCTCGACAAGGCCCCTCCCCACTGTCCTTTGAGCCGATGTGGGGCCACCTATGTGGCTTCGTGGACCTGTGGTTCGAAGCGGGAGGGCGGTGGTACGTGGCCGACTACAAGACGAATCTACTGGGCGATCGTCCGGAGGACTACGGCCCGGAGCGCTTGGCTCAGGTAATGGCGGCAGCGGATTACGAGTTACAGGCAAGGTTTTACTGCGTCGCGATCCGTCGACTTTTTGTCGCGCGCGGCCGCCCGGCCGAGGAGACCGATGCGACCTTTGGCGGCGTCTTTTACCTGTTTGTACGAGGCATGTCGCCGGCGAGCGGCCCGGCGGCGGGGGTGCACTTTTTCCGGCCGGATCCGGCGGAGCTGGTGAGGCTCTCCGATGCGCTGGACGGGGGCGGGACGACGTGAACGGCGTGGAGCTTGAACGGCTACGCCAGTTGCAGGTGATCGGTGCATTCGACGCGGGATGGGCCCGTTTGTTGAACCGCCAGGCAGGGCCGGAGGGCGCCCCCGGAGATCTGCCCGTGGCGGCGGCGTTGTTGACGGCGTTGCGGCGTCGAGGTCACACCTGTCTCGATCTCCGGCGGACGGCCGCCGAAGTGCTCTGTGAGGAATTCGGGATCGCCCCCCGAGAGGCGGCCGATTTTTCCAAGGATTGGACGATCCCGGAGCGTTGGCTTCCAATCCTTGGAAGGCCTGGAGAGGTTGCGCCGTTGATTCGGGACGGCCCGCGTTTGTTTCTGCAACGGCTCTGGGCGGCGCAGGAGGAGGTCGCGTTGGCGTTGCTGTCGCGGGCGGCGATCCCGCCGCGCAATCTGACGCCGGAATGGGCCCGGGCGATCCATGCCGGTTGGGCAAAGCCGGAGGAGGAGCAGCAGAGGTCGGCGGCGATATCGGCCGCCACATGCGGGCTGACGATCGTGACGGGAGGGCCGGGAACCGGGAAGACCAGTTGTGTTGTGCGGGCGCTGGCCGTGGGCATGGCTTACGAGGCGATGCGGGTAGCGGCCGCTGCGCCGACCGGCAAGGCGGTGGCGCGCCTGAAGGATGCATGGCGCCGGGCGGGCGGACCGGACGATGGGCGCATGGTCGCCGCAACTTTGCACCGCCTTCTGGGCTTGCCGAGGATGGGCCGGGAGAGATGGAGGGAACCCCTGCTGCCGTGGGATGTGGTGGTGGTGGACGAGATGTCGATGGTGGACCTGGAGCTGATGGCGGAATTGACGCGTCGGCTGGAGCCGTCCACGCGGCTGGTGCTGGTGGGGGATCCGGATCAGCTCGCGTCTGTCGAGCCGGGCGGGATTTTTCGCGAGATTTGCGATGGCTTCGGGGGAGGGGAAAAGTCGCCGCGGATCCAGCTAACGCATGCGTTCCGTTTCGCGGGGGGCGGGGGGATCGGCCGGCTGGCGGCGGCCATTCGGGAGGGCGACGTGACCGCGGTACTGGAAGTGTTGGAGGAGGGGGGCGGAGGCGCCATTGTCTGGCGACGTCTGCCGCCGAAAAACGAATTAGGTTCTCGGCTGAGGGCGCGGGTTCGATCCGCGTGGTCGGGGGTGTGGAGCGCGGAGACGGCGGAGACGGCGCTGGCGGAGCTGCAGCGGTTCCGGGTGTTGACGCCCCATCGGATTGGGCCATGGGGGGTGGATCGCATGACGGAGGATCTGTCCGGCCTGCTGAGGGAGGGGCGCGGCGTCCCGTTCATCGTGGTCGAAAACGACGCCGCCCGCGGTCTCTACAACGGCGATGGGGGAGTCTGGTGGAGGTCCTCCGAGGGGGAGGTGGCGTTGGTGGAGACTGGCGAGGGAATCCGGGAAGTTGCGCCCGCCTGTCTACCGGCGTGGGAACCGGCGTGGGCGCTGACCGTGCACAAAAGCCAGGGGTCGGAATACGAAGAGGTGTTGCTGGTGCTACCGGATCGCGACTCGCCCATCCTCACCCGCGAGTTGTTGTACACAGGAGTCACGCGTGCGCGCCGGCGACTGGAAATCTGGGCGGAACCCGACGTACTGGCGGCCACAATCCGCCGTCCGACGATCCGTGCCGGCGGGCTGGATGACCGCATCAGGTCTCGAGGGCCGCAAAGAGCCGCCTGTGGTTCCGGCAGCGGACCGTTGTCAAGATGACAGTCCGAGTGTCCAAGCCGGCTCGAAAGCGGGGACAGGCAAAAAGGCGGTTCTATAAGTTATTGCGGATCAAGAAATAAAATCTACCTGTCCCCATTTTGAATCAAAGTCGGCGCAGTTGACATAAGCGTCAGGATGATGGGCGGTCGGCTTCGAGGCGGTAGAGGTGCTCGCCCGCATGGGGCACGAGGAGGATACCTTCCGCCTCCCGGTTGCCGTAGTCGTCCGGCCGAACCTTGGCGGGGTCCAAATAGCCCAAGCCAATCCTGCGGCATCGTTCCTCGGGGATGCCCGTGGCCAGGGTGACCCGGATGCGGGCACGCTCGATTCCGTTCTCGTACGTTCCCTCGCCGCGCAGGTGCGTGGAGTGCGCCAGCACCCCCCAAGGGTAGTGCCGGAATCGATCCCACTGTTTCACGAAATAATCGCGGACATGGTAGCCGATCTGATCCAGTAGCCGACCGTGCGTATAAGAGACCTCGGTGATGTGCGGCGCGTAGATGATGACCTCACCTCCATCGGCGACCACGGGCTCCAGCTTGTACATCCCCTTGGCGCCGGTCCAGAGGTCGTCGTACATCTCAGGCATCACGGACAAAACCGTGCGGTAGGGGCGCGGCACCCACCGGATGTGCAACCGGGCCGACAGGTCCGCCGCCGCCGACCATGCCTCGCGAACCGGACCGATGTAGAGGCCCGCCAGCCCGTCCCCACGGACGACCATGCAAATGGCCGTCCGCGGCGTCGGAATGCGTGCCGCCGCCTGTTCGATGGCCTCCCGCACCGGCGTCGCCTTCACCCCGATGATCCGCCGGCTGGTGATCAGCGCGCCCAGCCAGTGGGTGACATTGATCACCTCCGGCCCGCTGATGCCGGGAAAGAAATACTTCGAGCCGCCGGAAAACCCGGCCACCTCATGCGGAAAGACCGGACCACAAATCAGGATCCGGTCATGCTCAATGGCCATCCGATTTACGCGCACGGGCACCTCGACGGACAGCCGGCCCTCGCTGATCCGCTCGACCTCGTCCCGGCCGAGACATCCGACCTCGACAAACGTCTCGGACCGTTCCCATAGGTGGTTGTGCACGGCCACGTTGGGCCAACGCGCGCGCCATGTGGCCTCGGGCATTCCGACCAGCCGTGCGATCGCCTCGGGCGACATCGCGCCGTGGGTGCCCAGCGCGATCAGGTAGTTCACCGTCTTCGCCCGGCCCGCGAGCGCCTCGTTCAACAGGCGAAACATCATCGGCATCGGCGCCGTACGTGTGCCGTCGGGAATGACCACGAGCAGCCGGGCGCCGTCCACCGGCAGCGGCGCCAGCGCCCGGCCCAGGGCGTCGCGCACCTCCGCCTCGCTCAGCAGCTCACGGTCCCGGCCTAGGCCGACCACCTCGGAGACGCTCATCGTCGTCACACCCCACTATACGCCGAAAAACCGCCATCCACGGGCACCACCACGCCGGTCACGAACTCCGAGGCCGGAGACACCAACCACAGCATCGTTCCCAACAGGTCCTCTGGAACGCCGAACCGCCCCATGGGGGTGTGGTCCACGATGGCCCGGCCCCGGGGGGTCAGTTCGCCGGTGGCCTCGTCGCGCAACAGATAGCGGTTCTGCCTCGTCTCAAAAAAACCCGGCGCGATCGCATTGACGCGAATCGCAGGAGAGTAGTTTTGGGCCATGTGCACCGCCAGCCACTGCGTGAAATTGTTGATCGCCGCCTTGGCCGCCGAATATCCCACGATTCGGGTCAGCGGGCGGAACGAATTCATCGAGGAGATGTTCAGGATCACGCCGCTCTTCTGCCGGGCCATGACGCGGCCGAAGATCTGGGACGGCAGCACCGTGCCGATCAGGTTCAGGTCGATGACGAACCGCAGCGCCTCGAGCGGGATGTCGAAAAACGAAAGCTCCGCGGAGGTGGAGGCCTCCTTGCGGTTCCCGCCCGCCCCGTTGACGAGGATGTCCACCCGACCGAACGATTCCTCCACGCAACCGAGCGCGCTGAGGAGGCTCTCGCGGTCGAGCACGTCGGCGATCACCGGTGTCGCGTCGCCCCCGGCGTCGCGGATGTTGTCCACGATCTGCCGGGCGGCTTCGACGACGCGGTCCACGACGACGACGTGGGCGCCGCGCCGGGCCAACTCGATGGCCATCCGCCCGATCAGAACGCCCCCGGCGCCCGTCAACACAGCCACCCGCCCGTCCACGGAGAACAGGTTCTCTTCAGCGTTCATTTCACCCGGTCCTCCTCACGCTCCAGTCTGCGGTGACGGCAGGTTGTAGGCCCGCCGCGCAAGGCCGACCGCCATCTCGATGGCCAGGCTGGCGGCCTCGTACTCGTCGATCAGGCCGCGAACGACGAGCCCGGCCAGCCAGTCGCAGCACGCCCTCCGCCACACGTCGTGTCGGGCGGGGATGGAGGGGAACGCGCGGGTGTCGTCGTTGAATCCGGCGGTGTTCCAGATCCCGGCCGTCTCCATCACCTGGTCGAAATAGCGGCGCATCCCGTTGAAGCTATCGTGGAACCACCATGGCGGGCCGAGTTTCAGGCAGGGATAGTGACCGGCGAGAGGGGCCAATTCCCTGGCGTAGGAGGTCTCGTCCATCGTGAACAGGATGATCCGCAGCCCCCGCTCGTTGCCGTAGAGATCGAGCAGCGGTTTGAGCCCACGGACGAAGTCGCAGGGCAGTGGAATGTCCGCGCCCTTGTCGGGGCCGAACGTCTCGAATACGCGCGGATTGTGATTGCGGAATACGCCGGCATGGATCTGCATGACGAGCCCGTCGTCGAGGCTCATGCGCGCCATTTCGATCAGCAGATGGCCGGCGAAGCGGCGCGCGTCGGCCGCGTCGGCCTGGCCACGCCTCGCGCGACGGAAGATCGCGTCGGCCTCGGCGGGCGACAGGCGTTCCGTGTACGGCTCGGCGACGCCGTGGTCGGTGGCGGTGGCGCCCAGCGACCGAAAGAACTCCCGGCGGCGGCGCAACGCCTCGAGCAGGGAGGCCGTGTCGCCGATGTCCATCCCCGCAGCGGCGGCCAGCGCGTCGATGTGTGCGGTCCAATCCGGCGCGAGGACGTTGGCGACGGCGTCGGGACGGAAGGTCGGCCGGATGTCCGCCTTCCAGCCCGACGCGCGGATCGCTTGGTGGTGAGTCAGCGGATCGGATGCGGCGTCGGTGGTGCAGAGGACCTCGATATGAAACCTGTCGAAGAGGGCCCGCGGCGAGAATTCAGGCCGAGCCAGGCAGTCGGCCACCTGGTCGTAGATGACCTGCGCAGTCCGCGAGGTGAGAGGTTGTGTCACGTTGAACACCGACGTCAGCTCATGGGCGAGCCACAGGCCGGAAGGCGTGCCCCGGAACAGGTGAAAATGGTCCGCGAACCGCTGCCAGATGCGCCGGTGATCGCGCTCAACGACCTCGCCATCACGGCGCGGGACACCGAGGTCCTCGAGAGGGACGCCCTGCGAGTAGAGCATCCGAAAAACGTAGTGGTCCGGGATGATCAGCAGATCGGCGGGCGAGCCGAAACGGGCGTGGGGATCGGAGAAAAGCCGGGGATCCACGTGGCCGTGGGGGCTGACGATCGGCAGATGCTCGACCAGGTCGAACAGCCGTCGCGCCACGGCCCGCTGCGACGGCTCTGGCGAAAAAAGCCGATCCGATGACAAGATCCAGGTGGATGCCGTCATGGTGACTCTCCTCCTAGTCCCGGCTCCGGCCAGGAATCAGCCGCGATGGTGGGCCGCGAAATGGCAAGTGTCAAGAAAGGCTCGCAGAACGAGGACGCCGTCCGGCGACCACGCCAGGCGAAGGGTGTACGGCGCATCGCGGTCCGTGGTAAACCCGCTGCGGCCGGGGGGAGGGACCGCCAGTGCCATTTCCTATGCGCTGGCGCCAGCGTGGGCTCCGTAGAAAACTTGCGGCGAAGGGCTTGACCATTTGGAGCCGGTCCGCCAATGTTGTCGAAGGTTGGTGGGGCGTGCGAGGGGATCGCGGCCACTCCGCGCCCGGGACCGTTGGCGGGCCGCAGCCCCAAAGTAGATTCAGGAGTTGTGAGCGGCTACGGCGCATTGGGATGGGCGGTGTTCGGGCTGACGGTGGCGGCGGGGCTGTGGGCGTCCCACAGCAGCCTTCGTTCGGTGCGCGGCCCAAGGGAGCGCGTGTTCGTGCGCCGCACGTGCGCGGCTTTGTGGGGGATGGTGATCGGTTTCGTGGTCGCCGTGTTTCATCTGGTCCCGCCGTGGAATTGGGTGGCCGCGGCGGTGTTTCTGGTCGTGGTGCCTGTACCGGTGGACGACGCAGCGGCAGTTGATCCGCGAATTGGACGCACGCGAACGTCGGCTGGACGAGCCGGCCGGGTGATCCCCTCAACGGGCAACGTCAGCGGGGAAGCCAGCGGCCAGCACGGAGGCCGGTCCACCGACCGTGCTGGAGGGTGGGCACGCCATTGACGATCACCGTCTCCACACCCTCTGGGAATCGGTGAGGCTCGGCGAAGTCGGCGGTATCGCGTACGGTTCGGGGGTCGATGACGACGATGTCCGCGGCGGCGCCGGGGCAGATTTTGCCGCGGTCGCGCAGACCGAACTGTTGTGCGGGGAGCGAGGTCATCTTCCGGACGGCCTCGGCGATGGGGACGGAGCGGCCGTCGAGCGCGGCGCGGAGGAACCTCGGCATCGTGCCGTAGGCGCGGGGATGGGGGTGATCGGCGCCGAGGGGCCCTTTAGGCGATCGGAGGGACGCGTCGGATCCGATCATCACCCAGGACAAGGCGAGGATCCGCCACATGTTGGCCTCGCTCATCCCGTGAAAAAAGGCCTGCGTGCGAAGTTCGTCCTCGATCATCAGCGCGAGGGCCATCGTTGCGGGCGCGACCCCCTCGGCCTCGGCGGCCTCGGCGATGGAACGGCCGGTGAAACGCCGGAGCTGGGGGCGGCCGGTGGAGCCGATGACGACGCGCTCCCAGTCGGCGCGGGCCGGATGGGTGGATTCAAGCTCGGCTCGGATCCGTTCGCGCAACGCCGAATCCTGAAGTCGCCCGAGGATTTCGTCCCGCGTCCCAGCGGCGGCCCAGGGGGGCAGCAGGATGTCGAGGTCGGTCGAGGAGGCGGTGTAGGGATAGCGGTCGGCGACCACCTGGATGCCTTCGGCGCGGGCGCGTTCGATGAGTCCGATCGCCGCATCGAGCTTGTGCCAGTTCGCGGGGCCGGAGGTCTTCAGGTGGGAGATCTGGACGCGGACGGCGGTGGCGCGGCCGACCTCGAGGGTCTCCTCGATGGCCTCGATTAGCCGACTGCCTTCGCTGCGCATGTGGGAGGTGTATATCCCCCCGCGTCGGGCGACGGCGGCCGCCAACGCATGAATTTCCTCGCGGGGGGCGAACATGCCGGGGGCGTAGGCCAGGCCGGTGCTCAGCCCGACGGCGCCCTCGTCGAGGGCTTGCTCGAGCTGCCGGATCATGTCCGCGAGTTCGTCCGGCCTGGCGGGACGGGGATCGTAGCCGAGGACGCTGCCGCGCAGCGTGTTATGGCCAACGAGCGCCGCGACATTGACCGCGGGCCGGGCCTCCGCGAGCCGGTGGCGGTACTCGGCCAGAGTCCGCCAGGAAACGGCGGGAAGGTGGGCCTGCCAGTCGGCCGGCATGCGCGCTGCACCCGACCGCGGCGCGGCGGAGGCGCCGCAATTGCCGATCACCTCGGTGGTGATGCCCTGCGCGATCTTGCTCTGCGCCCCCGGCTCAATCAGGAGAAAGACGTCGGAGTGCGAGTGGACGTCAATGAAGCCGGGGCAGACGAGGCGGCCGGCGCATGGGATCGTCTGGGCGGCCTCGGCGCCGGCGAGATCCCCAACCTGCCCGACGCGGTCGCCGAGGATGCCGACATCGCCGCGGGTCGGCGACGCCCCGGTGCCGTCGACGATCAGACCGTCGCGAAGCAATAAGTCGAACATCCCGTTATCCCCGGGTAGCCTGGCACACCATGGGCCGCGCTCAGGTGCCGGCGAGCAGGCGGGCCACGTCCTCCTGCACGCGCGAGAGCTCGTCCAGCCTCAGGCGGGGATCGAGGATGGCGAAGACCTCGCCGGTGCCGCGATGTTCATAGATGCGCCGCCGGTGGCCCTGCTCGAGGAGTTGGACATCGCGCTCGACGAGCACCCGTTTGCGTTCGAGCATCACCGCGAGCACAAAGATGGCCGGTTGCATGGCCGGGTTGCGCTCCTCGAGAAGCCGACGGAGGAGCGACTCGGCAGTCTCGCGTTTGAGCGGCTCTTCGGGTGCGGGCGGCGGACGCCACACGGTGCGCCACGAGCTGATCGCGCCGTCGTCCAACCCCGCCGCGCAGCCGACGCAGAGGTCCCGGCGGGTGAGGCCGGGTTCCGGGTCGGAAACGAGGCGCGAGACGAGCGTCTCGCCGGCGGCGAAGAGACGGCCGCAGGCGGCGCACTGCGGGGCCGGCGGTCGGATGTTCCATTCGGCGTCGTGCATGAGGTGAAGCCGCCCATGGGGCACACGGCGCAGGAAGATCGCGTGACGGTGAGGGAAAAGTCAAGCGCCGCGGCGCCCTCTCCGCCGTTGGCGGCCCGTCGATGGTGGTATATGATCGCCGCGCCCAAGACCGCGCGAGGACCACGCGATGAAGATATGGATCAACGGCAGGCTGTACGGCGAGCGTGACGCGAAAATCTCCGTGTTCGACCATGGTTTGCTGTACGGCGACGGGGTGTTCGAGGGCATTCGGGCGTACAACGGGCGTGTGTTTCTACTGGACGAACACCTGGACCGGCTCTGGGCTTCGGCCAAGGCGATCGCGCTGACGATCCCGATGTCGCGTGACGCGATGACGCGCGCGGTGATCGAGACGTGCCGGGCCAACCGCCTTCGTGACGGCTACATCCGGCTGGTCGTGACGCGGGGGGTGGGCACGCTCGGATTGAACCCCTACCTATGCAAGAAGCCGCAGGTCATTGTCATCGCCGGCTCGATTCAGCTGTACCCCAAGGAGCTTTACGAGCAGGGCATGTCGGTGGTCACGGTCGGGACGCACCGGAACCTCCCGGAGGCGGTGAACCCGCGGATCAAGAGCCTCAACTACCTCAACAACGTGCTGGCGAAGATCGAGGCGATCAACGCGGGGGTGATGGAATGCGTCCTGCTCAATGCGCAGGGCTACGTCGCGGAGGCGTCGGGCGACAACATCTTCGTCGTGCGCGGGCGGACGCTGCTGACGCCGCCAACGTGGTGCGGCGCGTTGCGCGGGATCACCCGCGATGCGGTGATGCGGCTGGCGTCCAACTTGGGGTACGAGGCGCGGGAGGAGGTGCTCACCCGCTACGACCTGTACGTGGCCGACGAGGTGTTTCTGACCGGCACCGCCGCCGAGATCATCGGCGTGACGACGATCGACCGGCGTCCGATCGGGGACGGGCGGCCGGGGCCGGTCACCCGCAGGCTTTCCGCCGAGTTTGCCGCGTACGCTCGCAGCACGGGCGCGCCGATCGGTACGATGGAGGAAGGACGGGCGGACAAATGAAGTGCGACATCTGCCACAAGGCGGCCGCGACCATTCACTGGACGCAGGTCGTCAACGGCGCGGTGCGGAGCATGCACCTGTGCGAGGCGTGCGCGCGTGAACGCGGCATCAACCTCGAGGACCCGGGGTCCCTGAACGAGTTGCTCGCCAACATGGGGCTGGCGACCGAGGCGCCGCCGCCTGCGTCGGAGGGGCCGGAGCCGTGCTGCTCCTCCTGCGGTTTGACCATGCGGGAGTTCCGCAAGGCCGGCCGCCTAGGATGTCCGTCTTGCTATGGGTCGTTTTCGTCCGAACTCGAGCAGCTCTTCCAACAGATGCAGCGGGGGGAGCGGCACACCGGCCGCCGGCCGCCGGGCGCCGTGGTATCTGTCCCCTCTGTGGACCCGGCGGACGTCCAGCGGGCGCTGGAGCAGGCGATCGCCGAGGAACGCTTCGAAGACGCCGCCCGGCTTCGGGACCACCTGGCCGCGCTGCGACGCCGGCCGACGCCCCCGGCGGGGGAGGGCGGGTCGTGACCGACGTCGCCCCCTCCGCGCCCTTCGCCGGCGGCATCGCGGTCAGCAGCCGGGTTCGTTTGGCGCGCAACGTGGCGGACGCGCCGTTTCCCACCCGGGCCACGGCGGCGGAACGGCGGCGAATCTGGCAACGGCTGCGGGCCGCGCTGGTCTCTCTGCCCTCCTTGCAGCTCTGCGTGGCGAGGGGCAACGAGGACATCCCCGAGGCCGAGGCGCGGTTGCTGGTGGAACAGCACCTGGCCAGCCGGGAGTTTGCCCAGCGGCGTCCCGGCGGGGGGCTGGTGCTGAGCGCCGACCGCCGGCTCTCCGTGATGGTCAACGAAGAGGATCATCTGCGGATGCAGTCGCTAGCAGAGGGGCTGGCGCTGGAGGCGGCTTGGCGCCGCATGGACGCCCTGGATCGTGAGTTGGAGGAGCGGCTGCCGATGGCATTCTCCCCCCGATGGGGCTACCTGACGGCCTGCCCCACCAACGTCGGCACGGGTCTGCGGGCTAGCGTCATGCTGCACCTGGCCGGCCTTGCGATGGTCGGCGAAATGCCGCAGGTCGTCCGCGGCATCCAGCAGCTCGGACTGGCGGTCCGCGGCATTTGGGGGGAGGGCACGGACGCGCTGGGGAACATGTACCAGATCTCCAACCAGGCCACGCTGGGCCTGTCCGAGGAGGAACTGATCCAAGAGCTGGCGCGGGCCGTTGGCGAGGTGATCCAGCATGAGCGCAACGCGCGCGCGCGGCTCCTTGCCGACCACCCGGTGATCCTGCGCGACCAGGTCGGCCGGGCCGCGGGCATCCTGGGCCATGCGCACAAGATCACGACCCAGGAGGCCCTCGGGCTCCTGTCGACCTTGAGGCTGGGGATCGAATCGGGTATCTTCGATCCGCCGGGCGGCGTGACGGTGGACGACATGTTTCTGCGCGTGCAGCCGGCCCACATCCAGGCGATGGCGGGGCGCGAGCTCGACGCC
>CAKZPT010000111.1 GCA_937139365.1 uncultured bacterium
GAACGGCGCCGACGGTTTGCTGGATTCGCGCAGGCTGGATGTGCGCTCCGGCCTTCGGGCCGGGCCGCGAGAACCCGGTGGGTGACTGAACGAAGCGGCTTCGAGCCGAAACTCGACCCGAAAAGCAGGGACCTTGGGATCGAATGGGACGCAGCGGTCGGCCCGTGCGGTGTGTGGATATGCGGATCAAAGAACGAATCCGCCCGGCCCGGCGAGGCGAGGAGGGAGAAAAATGTCTATTGACGAGTTGCGGGGCCCGTATTCGAAGCGGTACAGCGCAGTGTATGTGATGACGGTCCGGGTGAGGCAGGAGGTGGACCTGCGGCGGTTGCCGGCGGCGCCATGAGGGACGAAGCAGTTGGAGCGATTGTACCGGGGACGGACGGCGTGTGAGCGAGTGGTGGGGCTGGGGATGGGGCAGACGCGGCTGAGGCCGGTGGCGGATGCTCGCTGATCCCGACCATGCGGGACCCTCTTGGCGCGTCAGGTTGGCCCGCCGAACTCCCGATTCTTTCCCTCCGATCGAGAACCTTCAGCCCCAACCGCGCAACCGCCTCCCTCCCCTCCCGCGGTTGTAAGGCCCCCGAAGGCACGGCGGCCGACCATCCGAACCGCCCGGACGCGGTGGCGGCCGGGCCGGCCACCAGCAGGACAAGGCTGGAACGGGCCGCTGCCTCTTGTAGATCTGGTTGGGGGCAGTGCGCGTCGGCGTTGCGCGGGCTCGCCAGGTTTGGGATGCTAGGCTGGGTTCCAAGGGTTGGACGCTGGCGGACCTCGGCCGTCCAATGCTTGGACGCTTCGGCGACTGGATGGACGACCCGGGAAACGCGGAGGCATGAACCGATACATCGAGAAGGGGCGGGAAATCCTCGACATCGAGATCGAGGAGTTGAGGCGAGTCCGGGATTTGCTGGACGGCGGGTTCAGCGCAGTCGTGGACCTGCTGTTGCCGCGCCTGGCGGCCGGTGGAAAGATCATTCTGACCGGCGTTGGCAAGAACCTGCCCATCGCCCAGAAGATCGCCGCGACGCTGACCAGCACCGGGGCTCCGGCCGTGGTGCTGCATCCCTCCGACGCCATGCACGGCGACCTCGGCCTGGTCCAGCCGCGGGACACGGTGCTGGCCATGAGCTACAGCGGCGCCTCGGAGGAGCTGCTGGCGTTGGTGCCGGCGCTGCGCAGGTTCCACGTGCCCATCGTGGCGTTCACCGGCGAGCCCGAGGGGCCGCTCGCCACGTTGAGCGACGCCGTGTTGCTGGTCGCGGTGCGGCGCGAGGCCTGCCCGTTCAACCTGGCCCCGACCGCCAGCACGACGGCGATGCTCGCCGTCGGCGACGCGCTTGCCATGGTGCTGCTCGACGCCCGGGGATTCGGCCGCGAGGACTACGCCAAGCTACACCCCGGCGGGGCGATCGGCCGCACGCTCCTACTACGGGTGCGGGACATCATGCGCACCGGCGACCGCCTGGCGGTCGTGCGCCGGACCGCCACCGTCCGCGACGCGGTGATCGAAATGACCCGCGCCCGGGCCGGCTCCGTCGCCGTGGTGGACGAGGACGGACGGCTGGCCGGCATCTTCACCGACGGCGACCTGCGGCGACAGCTTGTCGCCGGCGCCAATCCCGCCGACTGCCCCATCGGGGAGGTGATGACCCGCCGCCCGATCCACGTCCGGGAGGATCAGTTGGCCGTGGACGTCCTGCGCGCGTTCGAGGAACACGCGATCGACGACCTGGTGGTCATCGACGCCGATCTTCGCGTCGTGGGGCTGGTGGATCTTCAGGACCTGCCGCGGGTGAAACTGATGTAGGCCCGGCCCCGCGTCCGCCGCGCCCGCCACGCTCCGCCATCCGTCCCGGATGCCCTTTGCCCCACCGCGTCGCGTCTGGTAGCCTGTCGGCCGCGCTCGGGCGAATCCGGCCCGGCGCCAACGGCGGGCCGCATAGCCCCCGGGGATGGCTCATGGCGAAACGCGCATCGGCATACGCGGCGGTCGGCGTGGACATCGACCGCAAAATGAACGCGCTGAAGCGGGCGCGGGCGGAGATCGAGGCGACCTTCACGCGGGGGGTCGTCGGGGGCATCGGATCCTTCGGCGGGCTGTTTCGTTCCCCCGGCCCCGACCGGCTGCTGGTCGCCAGCACCGACGGCGTCGGCACCAAGCTCAAGGTCGCCGCGATGGCGGGACGGCACGACACCGTCGGGCAGGACATCGTCCATCATTGCGTGAACGACATCCTCGTCCAGGGCGCCGACCCCCTATTTTTTTTGGACTACATCGGAGCGGGGCGGCTGGACCCCGCGGTGCTGGCGCAGGTCCTTCACGGACTGTGTGCAGCCTGCCGCGAGAACGGTTGCGCTCTGATCGGCGGAGAGACCGCCGAAATGCCGGGGCTCTATCCCGACGGCGAATACGATCTGGTGGGGACGATCGTCGGGGCCGTGCGGCGGCGCGACCTGATCACCGGCGAAGAGATCCGGGCCGGCGACGTCTTGATCGGCCTGCCGTCCAACGGCCTCCATACCAACGGCTACACGCTCGCCCGCCGAATCCTCTTCGACCAGGCCGGCCTCCGACCCTCGGACCTTTTGCCCGGCGACGGTCGCACCGTGGCCGACGCGCTGCTGGCGGTGCACCGGAGCTACCTCAAGCCGGTCCGCGCGCTGCGGCGGTCGGTGCGGATCCGCGGAATGGCCCACATCACGGGCGGCGGATTCCCGGACAACCTCCCCCGGGTGCTTCCGGCCGGCCTGGCGGCGGTCGTGGACCGGCGGGCGTGGTCGCCGCCGCCGCTGTTCGAGTTTCTTCGCCGCGAGGGCGGCGTGCACCGCGACGAGATGTACCGCGTGTTCAACATGGGCATCGGGATGGTGATCGTGGTCCGTCCCGCCGACGTCGAGGCCGCGCTGGCCGCCCTGCGGCGGGCCGGCGAGCGGCCGGTGGCCATCGGCCGTGTGCAACGGGCGCGCCGCGGCCGGCGGGTGGAGTTGCTGAACTAGCGGGCGACGCAGACCCGCCCCGGAGGAGTCGATGCACGGAATTCGTCGGGCCCTGATCAGCGTGTGGGACAAGAGCGGCGTCGTCGAGCTGGCGCGCGACCTGGCCGCGATGGGCGTGGAGATTCTTTCGACCGGCGGCACCGCTCGTGCCCTTCGGGAGGCCGGCGTGCCCGTGCGCGACGTCGCCGACTTCACCGGGTTCCCAGAAATGCTCGACGGACGCGTCAAGACGCTGCACCCCCGCGTCCATGCCGGCATCCTCCACCTCCGCGGCCGGCCGGACCACGAGCGGACGATGCGGGAGCACGGCCTCGAGCCGATCGACCTGGTCTGCATCAACCTGTATCCGTTCGAGTCTGTCACCGCCCAATCCGGCGCGGCGTGGGAGGAGGCGATCGAGAACATCGACATCGGCGGTCCAGCGATGGTGCGCTCGGCGGCCAAGAACATGGACCACGTCACCGTCCTGACCGACCCGGCCGATTACCCGGTCGTGCTGGCCGAGATGCGAGCGAACGAGGGAGCGACCACGCTGGAGACACGCCGGCGGTTGGGGTTCAAGGCCTTCGCGCGGACGGCTCGCTACGACGCCGCGATCGCGGCGTGGCTCGGCGCGCGGACCGGCGGCGCCGTGGCGCCGATCGTCCTCGCCGTCGCCGACGGCGTCCGACTGCGCTATGGCGAGAACCCGCACCAGTCGGCCGCGCTTTTCCCCGAGCCGGCCGGCGCCGAGCCCTCCGTTGCCCGCGCCCGCCAGCTCCACGGAAAGGAGATGTCGTTCAACAACTACCTCGACGGCGACGCGGCGCTCGAGACCGCCCGCGAGTTTGCCGGGGTCC
The DNA here is from genome assembly GCA_937139365.1 of uncultured bacterium. Taxonomy (GTDB): domain Bacteria; phylum Verrucomicrobiota; class Kiritimatiellia; order PWTM01; family PWTM01; genus CAACVY01. Next base: position 3,840 of record CAKZPT010000111.1, read on the forward strand.
CCGCCGCCGTCGTGATCAAACACAACAACCCTTGCGGTTGCGCGACGGGCCCGGACCTCGCGGAGGCGCTCGAAAGGGCCTGGGAGGGCGATCCCGTATCGGCCTTCGGCAGCGTCATCGCGGTCACGGTGCCCGTGAACCTGACCGCCGCTGAACGGCTGAAGGGCCGCTTTGTCGAGGCGCTGATCGCGCCGGCGTTCGAGCCCGATGCGCTGGAGTTCCTCCGGAAGAAGAGCCGCGACCTGCGCCTGCTCGAGCTGGACCGTCCGCTCGTCCCGCCGGCGCCCGGCCGGCAGGTACGCCAGATCGTCGGCGGCCTCCTTGCCCAGGACCGCGACGACTCCATCGTGCAGCATTGGGTTGTCCCGACTGCCGCCCCCTTCCCCGACGCAAAGCGGCCGCTGGCGGAATTCGGCATCCGCGTGGCCAAGCACGTGAAATCCAACGCGATCGTCCTGGCGCGCGAGCACGCGCCGGGCCGGTTCGCCCTCCTCGGCATGGGCGCGGGGCAACCGAACCGCGTGGATGCCCTCCGCCGCCTCGCCGTGCCACGCGCCCTAGAGAACCTCCACCGCCTCTATCAGGCCGCCGACCGCTACGGCGAGTCGTCGTCGGAGTTCGTCGCGCGCCAGATGGGCGAGGCGGTGCTGGTTTCGGACGCGTTCTTCCCCTTCCCCGACAACATCGAGCACGCGGCTGAGGCGGGCGTCAAATTCATCGTTCAGCCCGGCGGGTCGGTGCGCGACGAGGAAGTCATCGCCGCCTGCGACCGCTTCGGGATCGCAATGGTCTTTACCGGCATGCGGCACTTCCTGCACTGACGCCGGTCGGGGACGCCGGCGATGGTCTTCAGCTCGCCGATCTTCCTGTTCGTGTTCCTGCCGCTGGTCCTGGCGGTCTACCATGCCTCCCCATGGCCGCTGCGCAACGTCGTGCTGTTGGTCGCCAGCCTCGTCTTCTATGCGTGGGGCGAGACGGTGTTCGTCGCAGGGATGCTGGCCTCGATCGCGATGAACTGGGCGTTCGGACTCTGGGTCGGCCGAGCGGAAGGGCGTCGGAGGCGTAGGGCGGTGGCCGTCGCCGTCGCGGCCAACCTGCTGCTGCTGGGCTGGTTCAAGTACGCCGATTTCGTCGTGGCGAACCTGCGCGCGATTCGGCCCGGGACGTGGCCGAACTGGGGCGGAGTCCATCTGCCCATTGGCATCTCGTTTTTCACGTTCCAGGCGTTGTCCTACGTGCTCGACGTCGCGCGCGGGGGGGCCGCCCCGGAGCGCAATCCGCTTCGGCTCGGGTTGTTCATCTCTCTCTTCCCGCAGTTGATCGCCGGTCCGATCGTCCGCTACCTCGACATCGCGCACGACCTGGTGGCGCGCCGCGAGACCTGGGAGCGCTTCGTGGCCGGCGTGCAGCGGTTCACCGTGGGACTGGGCAAGAAAATCCTGATCGCGAACGTGCTGGCCGGTCCGGCCGACCAGGTGTTCTCGCTCGCCGCCGGCGAGCTGAGCGCGCCGGTGGCGTGGCTGGGGCTGGCCGCGTACATGGGCCAGATCTACTTCGACTTCTCCGGCTACTCGGACATGGCCGTGGGCCTCGGGCGGATGTTCGGCTTCGAGCTGCCGGAGAACTTTCGCCATCCCTACGCCGCCGCTTCGGTGACGGAGTTCTGGCGCCGGTGGCACATCACGCTGTCGACCTGGTTCCGCGACTATCTCTACATCCCCCTGGGCGGCAATCGTCGCGGGCCAGTGCGCACGGCCGTGAACTTGCTCACCGTTTTTGTGCTTTGCGGCCTCTGGCACGGGGCGGCGTGGAATTTCGTCGTGTGGGGCCTGTACCATGGAGCGCTGCTGGCGCTGGAGCGGCCATGGCGGGAGATTCGGCGTCCCGCCGCCGCGCGTGCGTTGGGCCATGCGTGGATGCTCGTGGCCGTCGCCGCCGGCTGGGTGATCTTTCGCGCCGACTCGCTGAGCCATGCCGGGCGTTTCTTCGCCGCGCTGGCGGGCGGGAACGGGGGCGCGGCAACCGTCGCCGCCCTCGCTACGCCTATCGTCTGGTTGGCCCTCGCCGCCGCGGCCCTCGGCTCGTTCCCGTGGTGGCGAACGCTGGCCGACCGTCTTGCGCATCGCCCCGCGGGACGCAGCCTCCAGCTCGCGGCCGCGTGGGCGCGGGTCCCGGCCCACGCCGCCGTCTGGCTCCTCTGCTGGATGCGGCTGGCCGCCGCCACCCACAACCCTTTCATCTACTTCCGGTTCTAGACCGTGCACGGCCCCTTGACCACAGTGTCGCTTTTCGCCCACCGCGCCGCCACATTCGCCCTGGGTGCCGGCTTTCTCGCATTTCTCGCCATTCCGCATGGCGCGCGCTGGCTGGGGATCGCGCCGACGCCCGAGTTGGCGGCGCGGATCGAAAAACGCCGCCTCGCCCCATGGCCGACATGGCCACCACGGAACATGACTGAATGGCGCGCTTGGCCCAGGGCCATCGAAACGGCTCTCGACGACCGGTTGGCGTGGCGCGCGGCATGGATCAGCGCCCACAGCCGGCTTCTGCTCGCCCTCGGCATCTCGTCGCGTCGCGAGGTCCTCATCGGATCCGACGGCACGCTCTTTTACGACCTACTCCGCCTGCGGGGCTGTGGCCGGGCCCCGGGCTACGGCGCCACCTCCGCCCTGCCGCGCCACCACCTCGATCTTGTTGCGCGCGTTTTGGCGGAACGCCACGCATGGCTGGCCGCACGCAACATCCGCTATCTGGTCGTCCTGATTCCGGACAAACAGAACGTGTACCCCGAACGCCTGCCCGCCGCAGAACGCGCCCTCGTCCAGCCCGGCTCGGTCGCAACGCAGGTGGCCGACCACCTGCGCAACTCGACCGACGTCCGCGTCCTCGACCTGACCCCCGCCCTGCGCGCGGCCAAACCTCTCGGGGAACTCTACTACCGCTACGATACCCACTGGACGCCACTCGGCGCCACCGTCGGCGCGGCCGCGATCCTCCAGGCGCTCCGACGCGAATGGCCTGACATCCCCCCCTTTCCGCCGGCCGACGCCTGGGAAAGGGCCCGTCCCGAATCCCCTCCCCACCTTGACCTGGCCCGCCTCCTCGGCGTGGAGGCGTGGTTCGCCGAGGCCGCGCCCAGCATCCGGCCGCGCGGCTGGCCGGAGCCGACGGTGGTGCTGGCCGACGGCGAACTGCGGACGACCTACGAGTACGCCGGCCCGCGGCCGGACCTGCCCTCCGCCTGGATCCTCCACGATTCCTTCACCGGTCTCCTCGGGCGCTTTCTCGCGCCCGCCTTCAGCCGTTCGAGGTTCCAGTGGCATACGCGCGTTCCGTTCTCGCCCGCCGAGATCGAGGTCTGGCGGCCGGACCTCGTGATGGAGATCCTCGTCGAACGCCACGCCGTGACCTGGACCGCCAATCCCCCGGCGGTCTCCCTGGAAAAGGAACGGCATGCGTTCGCGGCCTCGGACAGGACGCTCGAACCGACCGGCGGCGTCGGCGGCTGGCTCGACGCCGCCCCGGAGGATCTCGACGCGGCCGGCCACCGCACGGTAACCAGCCCGTCCGGCCGAGCCGAACTCCGGCTGGCCGGCGTGCGGTTCGAAGGGGACCACGACATCGTGCTGCGCCTGCGGTTCCAACTCCCGTCGCCGGCACGTCTCGTGATCGACTGGAACGCCGGCCGCGGACGCCGCCGCCTCGGCGGCGATTGGCCGGCGGGCGCGTCGGAATGGTACGTGCGCCTCCGCCCCCCTCAAGACGACGGCCCCTTCCGACTGACGGTCGAAGGGCCCGACCGCTTCGTCGTCGAGCGCCCCGAATGGCGTTGCGTGCCTTCCTCGATGCAGCCGTCGTCCGGCATTGGCGAAGAAGCGACTGGCGGTGTACCCTGACCACGTGACCCGTCTCGTCCCATGGTGGCTCGCGGCGGCGCTCTGTGCATCCTGCGGGCCTCGCGTCCCCCACCCGCGTTCCTACCGCGAAGATGCCCGCGCACCGGCATCCGCGGCCGTTTCGTCAGCCATTCCACCGGCCGCCCCCGCCCCGGTCCGGTGGACGCTGCCCGACGGCTGGACCGCCCGGGCCGGCGAAGGTATCCGGGTGGCGACGTTCGAAACCCAAGCGGGCGGCGACCGGTACGAGTGCTCGTTGATCGCCCTGCCCGGGGACGGCGGCGGGTTGATCCCCAACGCGCGACGTTGGGCCGGCCAGCTCGGCCTCGCAGTGCCTCCGGACCGATGGGAAGCCTGGACCGCCCGCATCGAAGAGCGGCGCACTTCCGCCGGCCACGAACTGCGGATCATGGACTTTCGGACGTTGCAACCGGAGGACGATCCCGCCGCGATCTCGATGCTGGGGGCGGTCGTGCGGCGCCCGAACGACAGCCTCTTCCTGAAATTCATGGCCCCCCGCGCCGTCCTCGACGAACGGAGCGCCACGTTCGCAGCGCTCGCTGCAACGCTCGAATGAGCCTGTTCGATCCGCTCTCCCGGTCCTTGTGGTGGTGGGTTGGGGCCCTTCTCGCGGCCGCGGCTGCTCCCGGCGCGGACGTGTCGCTGCGAGGCGGACGGATGTCCATCCGGGCATCTGGGGAACGGCTGTCGACGGTCCTTGGCGAAATAGAGAGGCTTGGGGTGCGCGTGACGATGGCCCCCGAGGCCGACCGGATGGTCACGCTCCACCTCCCGGACCGGGAGGTAGGCGCAGCCTTGGCCGCCTTGTTGGAGCCGATGGACTGGATCGTGACGTGGCGCGTGCTCGAGGGGCCGGTCGGGCCCGTGCAGCGTCTGGACGAGATCCGCGTCTTTCCCAGAGGCCGTCCGGAGAGCGCCCGGCCGCTGCCGGCCGCCGGGTGGACCAACGCCGTCTCGCGCGGGCCGGACGGCCGTGGCCCTCTGCACGTCGACCGCGAAGTGCTCCTGACGCTTCATTGCGGCGTGCCGCTGCGGGAGTTCATGGCCTTCCTGAGCCGATGGGACGCCTCGCTGCTCGACGCCCTGCCGCGTTGGGGGGTGTATCGCATCCGGCTGCCACGCGGCGCCGATGCCCTCTCCGCCGCCGCCGAGATGCGGCGCGATGCGATCGTCCGCGGCGCCGAGGCGAATTATGCGATTCGTCTGCCCGACGCCATGGCCGCGCCCGCCGCCGTCCCCGTAGCCTCCGGCGTCTCCGACACGACCGCGCCTGGCCCGGCGGTGGCGGTGCTCGACACTGGGCTCTCGCTGCCCCCAGGCTGGACCATACCGCTGGCCGGCGCCTACGATGCCACGCAGCCCGGCGCGGCCATGACCGACCCCGTCGGCCACGGGACGCAGATGGCGCTGGTGGCCGCCGGTTCGGTCCTGCCGGCGCAGACGCCGCCGACCGGCGCGGCCCCGGTGCTGGCGATCCGGACGTTCGACGCCGCGGGCGTGACGTCCAACTTCGATCTGTTGCGGGCGATCCAGTACTCTGCCGATTCCGGCGCCCGCGTCCTGAGTTTAAGCTGGGGCACGGAGACGGAGAGCGCCTTTTTCCGCGACGCGGTGGCGGATGCGCAGTCCCGTGGCATGGTCGTCGTCGCGGCGGCCGGCAACGAACCCTCGGGTCGTCCGCAGTATCCCGCCGCCTATCCGGGCGTCATCGCAGTGACCGGGCTGGGGGCCGACGGCCGCGCGTGGGAACTGTCGAATTACGGAGATTTCGTCGTCGTCGCCGCCCCCGCCGTCGCCCAATTCCCCATCGGATACAACGGCCCGCCCGGCCGGTACGCGGGAACCTCCACCGCGACGGCCTACACCGCCTCGTTGATCGCGCAATGGCTGGCACGGCATCCCGACGCGACACCCCAACAGGCGTCGGAGGCGCTGGTGTCGGCGCTGACCGACGCCGGCGAACCGGGCCGCGACCCCCGTTATGGGTACGGCGTCCTTGACGCCGCCGCGGTCCTCCGCCTCCTTCCGCCGGCCCCCTGACAAGGTGTTCGACCGCCCTATTGATCGCACCGCGGTCAATCGATTTTTGCGGCGTTCGCGCTTGCTCGCGCCGAAAACGGCCTGGCCCAAGGTCAGGCCTTCCGGGGCAGTACCGCGGCGACCCCAGTATCGTAGGGCTCGACCTTGGCCGAACGGCAATGCTGGCCAATCCGCAGGCGCCCCGTCCGTGCTCCGGTCACGGGAACAAACGGCACTCTTGCCCGCGGCCCGTCGTTCGTGGCATGAGCCGCCACCGTCGCCGAGGAGACGAAGATGAGCAGCGTTTCGCGACGGCCTCCGTCGCGCCGAGGAACTGCGCGAGGCTCACCTCCGCATTACGCGCGAGCTGTCGCAATTTATCGTCGGTCAGGAGGAGGTGATCGAACGGCTCGTCATCGCCGTGCTCGCCCGCGGCCACTGCCTGCTCGAAGGCGTGCCGGGGCTGGCGAAGACGATGATGATCCGCAGCCTAGCGCGGACGATGGACCTGACGTTCCACCGCATCCAGTTCACCCCCGACCTGATGCCGGCGGACATCACGGGCACCGACATCGTTTAGGAGGATCCCGACGGCCGCCGCTCGCTTGTGTTTTAGCCCGGCCCCATTTTCGCGCAGATGATCCTCTCCGACGAGATTAACCGCACGCCGCCGAAGACGCAGGCCGCTTCTATGGCGTCCGCACGCACGCAGGGGCGGGTGCCGGGCATCGCCGAGCCCCACCGCGGGGCCTCTGTCCACACCGCTGG
>CAKZPT010000112.1 GCA_937139365.1 uncultured bacterium
CCGTCGTCATCGAGGCGAGCGCCCGATATCCGACGCCGCCGCACTCCACGACGACGCCTTCGTTGTCTTTCTCTACCAGTTGTCCGCGCAGCCTGTGGATCACGATGACAATTATCCCTCACGAGCCATGTTTTCCCACCCCGGAAATGCGTGTTTCGGGGGCACTTTTCGTTGTGCTCATGTTGCTCGAAAAAGCGTGGCAGATCGCGACGGCCAGCCCGTCGGCGGCGTCGTCGGGGCGGGCGGCATCGGGCTGCAGATCGCCGAGCGCATCAAGGTCCGCCACTGGGACGAGGTCGCCTTCATCATCATCCTGATGGTGATCACCGTCGCGGTGATCGACTGGATCAGCGGAGGGCTGCGGCGGCGGCTGATCGGCGGGCGGGACCTGCGGGGAGCCTGATCAGGCCTTCTCCCGCCTCGCCTCGATCTCGTCCAGCACGGCGCGCACTTCCGCAGGGCCCAGGCTGGAGTGCGCCAGGAAATCGACAAACTCGTCGAACGCCTGCTCGAAGTAGATGTTGTTCTCCCAGAGCGTGTCGTCGGCGTCGATCAGCACCCCGATCGGCTCGCCCCGGTCGGGAGCGGTGAACCGGCTGGGGGCGCCGGTGATCGGGTTGGTGTACATGCCGCCGAGCGCGGCGACGGCCTCCGCCTCCCAGTGGCGCACGTCGGCGGCCGCCGCAAGCCGCCCAGAAGCCCTCCACGCACCGCGCCCGCCGACGCCGGCGGCCGGGGCCGCGGAGTTCGGGATCAGTCGGCGGCCGGGGCCGCATCGCGCGGCGATGATCTGAAGTTCACCGATCCGCGGCCGCGGTGCGCAGCCGACAACCTCGCCCTCGCCCGCCAGCCGCCCGCCGGGATACTCCGCCAGCACCCATCGTCCGGCCCGGCCGTGGAGCGACTCCTCCACCTGGATCGCGACAACCGTGCGCAACCGCCCGTCCTCGCCCCGCTCGCAGCGCCAGGCGGCGGGCCGGCCGACCAGCACGACCTCCGACGCGTCCATCGCGGTAACCCGCGCCGACGTCGCCGCCGCCAACGCGATGCCCGTCCACAACGCCCAACGCAGCTTGATCATCACCGCAAAAGTCAGTTCCCGCACCTCTCCTGTCAACACCGCCTCGGCCGCTTGACTTGCGGCCGGGCTTTGACCCATCCTCGACGCTGAGCGCGACGGCGGGTCCGGTCCGGCTCAGGCCCGCCATGCCGTCCGCAAGGGGAGAAGGGTCATGGACCATAACACGTGGACACTGATTGTGGGACTCAGCGGATCGTTCGGTCTGGGCATGTGCTTCGCGATGCTCGGCTCGATCGCGGTCAAGCTGATGCCCCGCATGAACATCGACCAGGCGAAGTTCGGCTCGATGATCTCGTCCTTCATGTTCGCCTGCCTGGTGGCGTCCCTGGCGGTGGGCATGCTGCAGGACAAGCTGGGGTTCAAGGCCGTGGCGATCATCGGCTTCGCCGTGGCCGGGGCCAGCGTGATGATCCTCGCCAACGCCCGCAGCTACAACGCGGGCGCGCTGGCCTGTGTGCTGCTCGGCGTGGGGGCGATGGCCTGCAACACCACGGGCAACGTGCTGGGCACGGCCGTGGTGCAAGAGGTGCTGAAGGGCAACCCGGCGGCGGCCAACAATCTGGTCAACGTCTGCTTCGGGCTGGGGCTCTTCCTGACGCCGTTCCTCGTCAGCTTACTGTTCGAAAAGATGGCCTACGAAAAGGCCGTCTCGGTCCTGGGCGTTATTCTGCTGGTCCCGGTGCTGTTCGCGCTGCCGGCGAAGTACCCGCCCACGCCGGAGGGCTTCACGCTGGGCTCGGCGGTGGGCCTGTTGAAGGAGCCGGTGACGATCGTCGCGGCGCTGGTGCTGTTCTGCTACATCGCCCTCGAGGCCAGTTTCACGAACTGGTTGGCGCCGTTCGGCAAGGAGGTCCTGCAGAAGGAGAAGCCCGACCTGCCCACGGGCCAGGTGGACGCCTCGGCCGCGCGGATGCTGTCGGCCTTCGCGATCGCGATGATGATCGGTCGTCTGATCACGGGCCTGACGGCGATCACCAACGCCGGCGGCTGGCTGATCGCCGGCTCGGCCGTCGTCGCCGCGCTGCTGATCCTCGTGATGATGGGCGTGGGCGGCTCGGGCATGGCCTTCGCGCTGGCGGCGCTGTCGGGGCTGGTGTTCGCGCCCGCGTTCCCGACGACCGTCGGCGTAACGTTCGGCAAGTTCGGCGGCGGCAGCGGCAGCCTCTTCGGCATCATCTTCGCCATCGGCCTGCTCGGCGCGGTCATCGTGCCGAAGGCGATCGGCAACATGGCCAAGGGCAAGTCCGTCCAGAAGGCCCTGCAGCTCCTTCTTCCGGCCTGCGCCATCCTCGCTATCCTCGCGGTGGTCCTCCACAGGCTGCCGGCCGTGAAGAAGGCCGAGGCGCAGGCGCCAGCGGCGGCCGCGGAGGCGATGCCTGCCCCCACGGCAGCTGCGGAGGCGATGCCGGAGACCGCCGCGGAGCCCGCGCCGGCCCAGCCATAGCGGCGGAGGCGCGGGATCGGGCGGCGGCGGAGGCCCGGTCTTCGCCGCCGCGCCATGTTGACCATGCGTACTCCTCTGCCACGCTTCGACTGTGCTCCGGCTTGTCCAATCCTTGGAACGCATCGGCACAAGACGGTCCAGTCCTTGGAAGGCCGCGATAGCCGCCGCGATCATGGCACTCGGCGCGCGGGCGGGCATCACGAATTTGGCCACCGGGGCCGTGGATCCGCTCGGCGCGGCCAACTCGTTCCGCCCGCTGGAGGTCGTCCTGCCGGCGCGGCCGGACGCCGGGGCGCCGGCGATTGAGTACCGCATGATGTGGCCCGAGCAAGGCGAGCCGCCGGAGGCGCTGTCGCGGGTGCGGGCCGAGGTTTGGGCGGCTTGGGCCCGGGGCACGAGCCTCGAAGATCGGCCGCCCGGCGGACCCGGCGAGGCGTGGGCGGCGATGCGCCGGGCCGCGGAGTCCGCGAGCCGGCCGGGCTCGGAATCGCGCCGCGTCGAGGGGATCGCGCGGCTCGGGGCCGTCCTTACGGTCACCGTGCGCCGTCACTTTGCCCCGCCGGCGAACGCCGCCATGGAGGAGGTCGAGCACCTGATGTTCCGTCAGGCGGACGGACACCGCGTACGTCTGGAGGACCTCGTGGCGGCGAGCAACCGGGTCGCGTTCGCCGCGCGGGTCGCGGCGGCGTCGGGCCGGACGGCCATCGCGTTCGAGGACCTGAAAAACTTCGGCGTGTTTCCCGGCGAATTGAGGTTCGCGATCCTCAGCGGGGCGCAGGAGGTGCGCGTCCCCCTCCCGGCGGTCGCCGATCTGGTCGAGCCGGCGTGGCTTGAGGCGCTGCGCGAGTAGCGGGTTTCCCTTTCGACAGTGGCGGTCTGGTCATGCGGGACCGCCTCCCGGTCGCGGGTTACGGCGGCAACGAGGCCAAGTGCGTCGTCAGGTCGCCGTCGGGGAACGGCGTCTCGGAGAGGACAAGCAGCCGCGGCCGGTCGCGCGGCACCGTCACGCGAATTCGGTCAGAGCGGCCCAGCCGCTGGCCGTCGTCCAGTGAAGCGATCCACCGGGGGCCGGGGAGGATCGCCTCGACTTCCACGGAGTCGAGGGCGGGGCCCTCCTCCCGCACCTCGAGGTCCTCGCCCATCCCGCCACTCGTGTCCATCTGCAACGCCAACAGCCGATACCGGCCAAGGGCCAACCGGTGTGGTATGACGCCGCGGTCGGACGGCTCGATCCGCACCGCCGGCGGCCGGACGGCCTGCACCTCGGCGGCCGGGTCCGCCGGGGCGGGCCGGGGCTCCAGCGCCGCCTTTGGGCGCAGGCGGCCGAGGTCGTCGAACACCCCCGGCTCGCCCTCGTAGATCAGCCGCCCGCCGGTGGCCGCGAAAGCCCGCACGGCGGCGACCTCGGCCTCCGACATCGCCCACGACGAGGGCAGGATCAGCGCGGTCCATGCCTCCGAACGGAGCGCGCCCTCTTCGATCTGCCGTTGCGACACGAACCGCGGCCAATACCCTGCTCGGCGAAGGGCCCGAAGCCACGCCACCCGCTGCGCAGCCTGCCGGTTGACCTTCGACTCGTGGCTCGAAAACCGGCGGGGCCAGGTGCGGCCGTCCACCGTGGACTCCAGCAGCCAGGCGACCTGGATACTGGGCTGCGAATAGTGGATGGCGATCGGGTCCCACTCGCGGTGGGCGCGCAGCAGGAGGCGCGCGAGGGGGCCGCGCATCTCCCGCAACGCGGGCTCGAGCGCGCGGCCTTTGGCCGTCAGCCGCCAGTCCGGCGCGGACCAGTCGATGCAGTCCTCGCTCCACCAGACGATGCAGCCGCGGTCGCCCTCGAGCAGCAGATGCCACAGGCGCCGTAGCGCCACGCAGGCGTCGGAGACACCAAGCGTGCTGAGGATCGGACGACCCTCCATGAAGGAACCGAAAATCGCCCGGGCGCCGCCGATGTCGTAGGGTTCGATCCAGTCGACAACGCACGCAAGTTTCCAGAGGTCGAAGCCGCCGAACGCATGCGGCATCTGGGTGCCCTCGATGCCGATGGGCGCGGCCGAGTCGGCGGCGCGAATGGTGCGGCGGAGGTCGTCGAGGATCTCCGCCCACACGTCGTCGAGGAAGGAGTGGAACTCGCACCACGGGGCGAGGTTCCAGCGGTCCGGCGCGCGCCGGGCCTCGGCGGGGTCGAATCGGATCGCGGCGACCGCGCGCCAGTGCGGCGTTCCGCTCGGGTGGGCACCGCCGCCGGCCATGCGGTGCTTGATTTCGTCGGTGGAAAACGGCCTCACGGCCTTCCAGGAGGGGAACTCCGTGGCCCAGGCGCGGTTCAGCGCGGCCAGGTCGCCATGCCGCCGACGAAGCCGCCGGCGGAATTCCTCCAATGTGGGCGGGGAGAAATCGTAGTCGAAGGGATTGGCCGAAAACGTGATCGACAGCTCGTCGCGAAGGTTGTAGGCCAGCGGCGCATGGGGCGCGTTGCGGCGGGCGGCCTCGGCGGCCTCCCGGCGCGCCCATTCGCGCCACGCCGGGTCGAGCAGGCCGTATTCCCGCACGAACGCCGCCGGGTCGCGCGAGGCGGACCAGTCGTTGATGAACCGGTCCCAGTCGCGGACCTTCGAATTCCATTTGAGGCAGAGGCCGCGGTTAACGACGTTTTCGACGTAATACGGCACACCGGCAGCCCGCCATGGGGCGGGGTCGCCGCGCCCGTGCACCATGCCCGCCGTCGCGCCCAGCTCCCGAAGGCGCTGGACATAGAGGGGGAACCGGTCGGGATGCTTGTGGACGGTGTCGCCCGTCCAGAGGATGACGACGTACTCGTCCCATGCGCGCGACGGCGGGGGGACGGGGGCGGGGGCGGCAAAGGCAGCCGCCGCGGCGGCCAGCAGTGGCCATGGATGCATGGCGACGTCTCCCTGGCTTGCAAGGTACGCGAGGGCCGGCATTGTATCCAGCGCCGGAGCGGCGGACAATCCGCCACTCGAATGGCCGGCGATCCTCCCCGGGGCGGTTCACCCCTGCGATGCCGACGCAAGCTCTCCCACGCCTACGGGGCAGAATGGATCGCGGCATCCGCCCCCGAACGGCGTCGGGGCCCGCCGCGGGCTGGCGCGCATCGCTCGTGGATGGGGAGGGTGCGTGGTAGCATGGTCCGAGCAAACTTGGAGAGATCCCGACGATGAATGGCACCACCGTCACCCACCCGCCTCCCCCGCTGCCGCCGCGCCGCGGCCGCCGCATATGGTTGGTCGCGGTGCCGGCGTTGATCGCTCTGCTCTGGATCCTTGGGGCGGCCCGGCCGACCTCCGCGACCCGCTTCTGGGCGCGTGCGCGCGTCGGTGGAGAGGACGAATACCCGCAATTCGAGGAGACATGGTCGTACGGATCCGGCACGACCAAGGTCGTCCGCATCGCGGTGGACGGCCCGATCTTCCGCGAGATCGGCGCGGGATTCTTCTCCACCGTCGATCCCGTGGAAGACGCACTTCGGCAAATCCGCGCGGCCGTGAACGACAAGGAGGTCCGCGGCATTCTGCTGGAGGTCAACTCGCCCGGCGGGGCGGTGACGCCGTGCGACGAGATTCACCGCGCGCTCCAGAACTTCCGGACCTCGGCGACGGGACGTCGGGTCGTCGTTCACGTCCGGGACATGGCGGCGTCGGGCGGTTACTACGTCGCGGCAGCGGCGGACCGGATCGTCGCGGAGCCGACGGCGATCGTCGGTTCGATTGGCGTGCTGATGGAGAGCCTCAACTGGCACATCCTGAGCCGGCGCGTGGGCGTGGATGCGACGGTGATCCGGAGCGGGGAGAACAAGGATCTGCTCAATCCGTTCCGGCCGGTGGACAGCAACCACGTCGCCATTCTGCAGCGCATGGTGGACGAGATGCACGCCCGTTTCCGGAACCTCGTGGCGCAGGGGCGCGGCCTGAGCGCCGACGAGGCCGCCGCGCTGGCGGACGGCTCGGTCTTCACCGCCGCGCGGGCGCGGGAGCTGAAGCTGGTGGACAAGCTGGGGGGATTCGAGGACGCCGTGAAGCAGATCGCGGGGCTGCTGGACGTCGAGACTGTGAAGGTGGTCCGCTATGAGACCCGGCCGAGGTTGTGGCGCGAACTGTTCCGCGCCCGGCTGCCCGATCCGCTGCGCGGGCTCCAATCCGCGACGGCGCCGCGGCTGCTGATGCTGTGGCGGTCGTGAGGGGCGGTCAACCGAACGGCGGCATCCGCCGCCCGCGGAGGGACTTCATCATCTGCCGCATGGTCTTGTAGCGGCGCAGCAGCTCGTTGACATCGCCGACGGTGGTGCCGCTGCCGGCGGCGATCCTTCGCCGGCGACGCCCGTCGATGAGGTCCGGATTGCGGCGCTCCGCCGGCGTCATGCTGAGGATAATGGCCTCCATCCGTTTGAGGTCCTTGGCGGCCTGACCGCCGCTGAGGGCGGACATCGCCCCCGGAGGCAGACGGTGGACACCGGGCAGCAGTTCCACCAGGTTTTGCAGCGGCCCCATCCTCTTCAATTGCCGGATCTGAGCGAGCAGGTCCTCCAACGTCAGCCGCTTGCCCGTCGCAACCGCGACGGGGTCGGCGGCCTCCCCCTCAGCGGCCGCCTGCCGGGCGCGCTCCACCAGCCCCGCCACATCGCCCATGCCCAAAATGCGCGACGCCATCCGATCCGGGTGAAACGGCTCGAGGGCATCCGCCTTCTCGCCGACGCCGACCATCAGGATCGGGCATCCCGTGACCGCATGGACCGACAGGGCCGCCCCGCCACGGGCATCTCCGTCGAGCTTGGTCAGGATCAGGCCCGTTACACCAAGGGCCTCGTGAAACCGGCGGGCCACGCGCACCGACGCCTGGCCGATGGCCGCGTCAAGCACGAGCACGATGTTGTGCGGCCGAACCGCGTCCCGCAGCCGGCGCAGCTCGGCCACCAGCTCGTCGTCCACCTCGAACCGGCCGGCGGTGTCGTAGATGGCGACATCGTAGAGCTCGCGGACGGCCTTTTTGTGGGCGCGGGCGGCGAGCGCCTCGACCGCTTCGCCCGCCTCGGGGGCGACCATGTCCACGCCGACCTGGCCGGCGAGAATCCGCAGCTGGTCCACTGCCGCTGGCCGCCGCAGGTCGCAGGCGACCAGCAGCACCTTGCGCCGCTCGCCACGCCACCGGCTCGCGAGCTTGGCGGCGGTGGTGGTCTTGCCGGCGCCGTGCAACCCCAACAGCATCAGGTTCATCGGGCGGCCACCCCAAATAACGTCACGGCGGGCTTTGCCGAGCAGTTCCACCAGTTCCTCGTGGATGCGGCGGACGATCAACTGGCCGGGCATTACCCCCGGCGGGACCTCCTCGCCGAGGCACCGCCGCTTCACTCGCTCGATAAAGTCCCGAGCCACTTCGTACTGGACGTCCGCCTCCAACAGCGCCATCCGCACGCCGCGCAACGCCTCGTCCACATTGCGCTCGGTCAGCACGGCCAGGCCGCGCAAGCGGCGCAGGGCCGCGTCCAGCGACGATGTCAGCGCTTCAAACATGTGTGGTGTCCGGTGGGACCGGGCGGCAAAGTATCGCGGCCCCGCCGGCCTCGCGCAACCGACCCCGCCGAGCCGTGCCCGCTCAGCCGGACGCCGCCTTGGCTGAGGCATCGTACGCACGCCCCGGTGGCCACGCCGGCCCGCCCCGCGCGTTCTCAACTCGATCGGTGATCGAACTCCCAAAGATTGGAAGTTTACGTTGTCGTGTTTTCCAAGGATTGGACGAGATTCGTTTCATGCCATCGTCATCTGCGCCCCCATGGTCCGGCCGAGCCTCATTGCACTGAAAAATGTTATTAGTTCATCATCAACAGATTTCAAATCCGGACAAAGTGCCTGTCCCCTTTTTGTGGCCGGATGGGGTCTGGGTGGCCGCCTTTCTTCCCGCCATGGCCGGCGGG
>CAKZPT010000113.1 GCA_937139365.1 uncultured bacterium
CTGATCCGACTTATGGGAGGGTGTCGAACGCGTTCGAGCCCGGCGCCAGCGGGGTCGAGCGTCCTGCCCACTTCAACCGGCCACGGATGCCCTCCGGAAGCTGTACCTCTCCACGACAGGTACCCTTGTCGAACCGCAAATTGACGGCGATTTCCCCGTCGGGATGCGGCAGCCGCGCGGCGATGTGGCGGTACCGGCCGGGCTGCGGCGCGACTTCGACCGATCGAAACCCCGGCGAGGCCGGCCCGATGCCCGCGACGCTGGCGAAGAGGTGGAACAACGGATGGCTGCCCCAAGCGTGGCAGTCGGAGCGGGTGTCGCCGGGCGCCTCGACCGGCGTCTTGAGGCCCTGCCGGACGAGGTCCTTCCAGAAACCCAGCCGCTCCACGATCAGGTCGCCCCGGCCGTATTTTCAGAACGTCTCAAGTAGGTAGAAGCTGAAATAGATGGTTGTGCGGCTGAGGTCCGGCGCGGTCAGCAGCCCGTCGAGGGCCCGCCGCGCCTCCGGGTCCGGGAGGATGTCCGCCAGCAGGGCGAGGCACTGGCCGTGCTCGCTGAAGGCCGTTCGGTCGAGGTGGTCGGCGATCAGGCCGCGACGCTCATCCCAGAACTTCGCGCGCACGGCGGCAGCCGTGGCGCGGGCGCGGCGGCGCCACCTCTCGGCCATCGCCGGCTCGCCGAGCGCCTCCTCCACCTCCGCGGCCGCCAGCAGCGAATTCACGTACAGCAGGTTGTTGAGCGAGGACACGCCGAAGCGGCCGTCGGGGGCGTAGCCCGTTTTCCAGTCCGGGACCCAGTCCATGAACGACCAGCCGGGCAGGCCCTCCAGCAGGCCGTCGGCGTTGCGGTAGTGCTCGAACAGCTCCAGCATCGCGCGCATGCCCACCGCCCGGGCCCGCACCCACGCCAGATCGTTCCGCCACCACGCGTAGTCGCGGAGCATCATCGTCCAGATCATCGAACAGGTCGTCGACATCTGCGGCTCGTGGGCCGGGAAGCGCTCGTTGACGAACCCGCCGTTGGCGCGGGAGCGGTCGAACAGCTCGATGCCGCGGCGCACAAGCCGGGCGTCGCGCGTCATCGCGTAGGTCGTCAGCATCTCCAGCCGCGAGTCGCCCACGTACATGAGCTGCTCGTAGTACGGGCAGTCCATGGACGTCTCGTGCGAGCACATTTGCATCCCGCGCGTGGCCAGCCGCAGAACGCCCGGCAACTCGGCGTCGTCCGTCGCGAACGGACCTTCGAACTCCAGCGGATACCGCGTCTCGTCCAGCGCCAACGCGTGTACCGTCAGCGGTGCGCCGCCGGCACGGACCTGCAGGCGGCACCACCGGCCAGCGCGTCACCAGTGGGTCGAGAACGGCCGACGCCGGCCGCCGGCCAACTCGAACGCGTCCGTCATGCCTACGAAGACCTTGCCCTGAACTCGTCGCGGTGTCCCTTCGCGCGGCCGCCTGGGAGGTACAGCGATTCGGCCCACGCCCATTCGAGCCGGGCGTCGTCCGCCCCGGAGATCTCCGCGTACGGATGCGCGCAGTAATAGTCGCCCAAGTCCCACAGCACCGTCCGTTCCTCCCCCGTCGGGACCGTGACCTCGCCGCGGCCGTCGACCACCGCCTGCCACTGCGCGATCTCGGCCGGGTCTCCGCCCTCGCCGAACGGCTCGTCGGGACGCGTGTGCCGGACCACCGCGACAATCCGGCCCGGGCCAACCCGGCGGTCCAGCATGTCCGGAAGCGTCGAGGGGTGCAGCCGCCAGCCGGCCTTCCAGATGCCGTAGGGCTGGTCCCGCACAGGGCCGCGCACGACGACGACGTCGGTCCATGCGCCCTCCTTCCACTGCGGTCCAGCCCCCCGCGCGGTCAGCTCGCCGCCGACGCCGAAGATCGCCCCAACCTTCGGCGGATCAAGCCGCAGTCCCTCCAGCCACGCCGCGCGCCATGGGCCTTTGCCGGTGGTCAGTTTCGCGTCGTAGGGGCCGTCCGCCTTCAGCACGAAACCGCCGCGCCACGTCAGCTGGGCCATCGGCGAGAGCGGTCCGAGGCTCCAGCAGAGCGCCTCCATCCGATGCGCCCCCGGCGCCAGCCGGATCTCGTATGTCTTGTAGGACCAGAAATCCACCGTCGATCGGTTCGGCCCACGCGTGATCCGGCGTCCGTCGAGAAACAGTTCGAACCGTTCATCGGCGCTGACGTGGATCGTCGGCGGCAGGAACCTCCGCGTCACGACCGCTTCGTCCGCTCCGCCCCACGCCAGGGTCGCCGCCGCCAGGGCGGGCATCCATCCTCGCTGCATGCCCATGGTCCTCCGATGTGGTCTCACCGTTTACCCATCGGCCGGTGCGTACCGCAAGGCGGGAAAGACGGCCTTCCGGCGGACGCGGCTTCCCTGCGAGGGGGCGGGGGGCTAGACTGGCCCGGCGCGCCGTGCCACGGCGAGGGGGATTCCGGACGTGAGAAGCGAGATCATCAAAAGCGGTTTGGAGCGGGCGCCGCATCGAAGCCTGCTGCGGGCCGCCGGCCTGGACGACGAGGCCATCCGACGGCCGTTCATCGCGGTCTGCAACTCCTACACCGACATCATCCCCGGCCACGTGCACCTGAAGAAGGTCGCAGAGCTGGTGAAGAAGGAGATCGTCCGGGCGGGCGGCACGCCGTTCGAGTTCAACCTGATCGGCATCTGCGACGGGATCGCGATGGGTCACGCGGGGATGAAGTATTCGCTGCCCAGCCGCGAACTGATCGCCGACTGCGTCGAGACGATGGTGGCCGCGCATTGCTTCGACGCGATGATCTGCCTGCCGAACTGCGACAAGATCACCCCGGGCATGATCCTCGGCGCGTTGCGGGCAAACATCCCGACCGTGTTCGCCTGCGGCGGCCCGATGGCCGCCGGGCGCCTGCCGGACGGACGGGTGGTGGACCTGATCAGTGTCTTCGAAGGCGTCAGCGCGCTGCGGGCTGGGCGGATCTCCGAGGAGGACCTGCAGGCGCTCGAGTGCGCCGCCTGCCCCGGGCCGGGCTCGTGTTCGGGCATGTTCACGGCCAACTCGATGAACTGCTTGCTCGAGGCGATCGGCCTGGCGCTGCCGGGCAACGGCACCGTCCTCGCGACCGACCCCAAGCGGCGCCGCCTCTGGAAAAAGGCCGCCCGGTTGGCGGTAAAGCTTGCGAGGGACGGCGGCCCGCGGCCGCGGGAGATCGTCACCCGCGACGCCGTGGACAACGCGTTCATCCTTGACATGGCGATGGGCGGCAGCACGAACACGGTGTTGCACACGCTGGCGATCGCGCGCGAGGCGGGCGTGGAGTACGACCTCGACCGCATCAACGACCTGTCGCGGCGCACGCCGAACATCTGCAAGGTGGCGCCGTCGTCGGCCTACCATATCGAGGACGTGGACCGGGCCGGGGGCGTGTCCGCCATTCTGAACGAGATCGCGAAGGTGCCGGGGCTGCTGCGCGTGCGGGCGCGGACAGTGACCGGCCGGACCCTGGGCCGGACGGTGGCGGCCGCGCGCATCCTCGATCCGGAGGTGATCCGGCCGCTCCAGCGGGCCTACAGCCCCGAGGGGGGGCTCTTCATCCTCCGCGGCAACCTCGCGCCGGAGGGCGCCGTGGTGAAGACGGCGGGTGTGGCGCCCTCGATGATGCGGCATCGCGGGCCCGCCGTGATCTTCGATTCGCAAGAGGCCGCCTGCGAGGGGATCCTTGGGGGCCGCGTGAAGCCGGGTGACGTGGTCGTGATCCGTTACGAGGGGCCTCGCGGGGGGCCGGGCATGCAGGAAATGCTGGCGCCGACCAGCTACATCATGGGGCAGGGGCTCGGCGAGAGCGTCGCGCTGATCACCGACGGGCGTTTCAGCGGCGGCACCCGCGGCGCCTGCATTGGGCATGTCTCGCCCGAGGCCGCGGAGGGCGGGCCGATCGCCCTGCTGCGGGAGGGCGACGAGGTCGAGCTCGACATCCCCGCGCGGACGCTGACGGTTCGGCTGCCGGACGAGGAGCTGGCGCGCCGCCGCGCGATGTGGACGCCGCCGACGCCGCGGTTCACGACAGGATGGCTTGCGCGGTACGCGTCGCGGGTGTCAAACGCCGCGCGCGGCGCGGTGCTGGAGTGATCTCCGGCCGACGCGTTACGCCAGCCGGCCGTCGCGAAGCGTCAGAACCCGCCGGCATCGCGCCGCGATCTCGGGGTTGTGCGTCACCAGCACGACGGTGCGGGGCCGGTCGCCGGCCAGCTCGAAAAGGCAGTCCAGCACCGCCTCGCCGGCGGCGGAGTCGAGGTTGCCGGTCGGTTCATCGGCGAACACGACGTCGGGATCGTTGATCATGGCCCGGGCCACGGCCGCGCGCTGCTGCTCGCCACCGGAGAGTTCGGCCGGCCGGTGGCCGGCGCGGCCGGCCAGTCCGACGCGTCCCAGCAACCGCCAGGCCCGCGCCCGCGCCTCGGCCGGACCCACGGGTACCCCCGGGATGCGGGCCGGCAGCCACACGTTGTCCAGCACGCTCAGTTCGGGCAGGAGGTGGTAGGCCTGAAAGACCAGCCCGATGCGGCGCGCCCGCAGGGCGGCGCGCGCGCCCGGCGGCATCGCGGACAAGTCGGCGCCTTCGAAACGCACCCAGCCGCCGGTGGGCCGGTCAATGCCCGCCAATAGGTGCAGCAACGTGGTTTTGCCCGACCCGCTGGCGCCGACGATCGCCAACCGCTCACCGGCCTCGATGCGGAGCGACACGCCCCGCAGCACCTCGACCACCGCACGGCCGGCCTGAAAGACGCGCCGTAGGTCGCCGGCTTCGATCACCGGTGGCGCGACAGGGGGGACGGGGTCCATGGCATTCACTCGTAGCGGAGGGCCTGCGCGGGATCCAGCCGGGCGGCGCGCCAGGCGGGCAGCACGCCGGCCAACAGACAGATGCCCAGCACCGTGGCGGCGATGACCGCCAGGTCCGACGGAAGGGTTCGGGCGGGGATGTCGGCCAGTTGATAAAACTCGGCCGGCAAGAGCTCGACGCCGAGCTGGCGATTGAGGAAACGCAGCAGGTCGTTGCGCCACCGCAACGCCGCCAGGCCCGCACCGATGCCCGCCACCGTCCCCAGCAGCCCCGCGATCGCGCCCTGCCACAGGAACACCCCCATCACCGCCGGCGACGGAAACCCCAGCGCCTTCAGCAGGCCGATTTCCCGCGTCTTCTGGACGGTGACGGTGATCAGCGTGTTCGTGATGCCGAACGCCGCGACGATCGTGATGAAGATCAGCAGAAAAAACATCATGTTCTTCTCGGTCTGCAGCACCGCGAAGAGCTGGCGGTGGATCTCCATCCATGTGCGAGCCTCGAAGGGGGGCGGCAGCGCCGCCGCCAGCTCCGCGGCGGTCGCGGGCGCGCGGTCGGGATCCTCCGTCATCACATGGATGCCGTGGAAGCCGCGGTCCAGCCCGAAGAGGTCCCGGGCCACGCCGAGGGAACAGAAGGCATGGCCGGCGTCGAGGTCGAACATGCCGACCTCAAAGATCCCGGCCACCATCAGCTCCTCCGGGAGCCGGAGGGCGTCGGATCGGACGAAACCGGCGGGGGCGATGACCAGCAGCGAGTCGCCGATGGACGCTCCAAGCTGCCGCGCGAGCGCGCGGCCGAGGACGATCCGGCCGCGGCCGACGTCGTAGCGGCCGGAGACGATCGCGGCGGGGACGCGGCTGACCGCCGGTTCGCGGGAGGGGTCGACCCCCCTGAGCACCGCCTCCTTCGCGACCGATCCCCGAACGAGCACGACCAGCCCCTGCACGAACGGCGCCGCGCCGGTGACGCCCTTCGCCGTCTCGATCCGGCGCCATAGGTCGGAGTCGGCCTCGAACGGTCCCTCGCCGGCGACGGTGATGTGCGCTTGGAAGCCGAGGATCTTGTCGCGCCAGACCAAGTCGAAGCCGGTCATCACGGAGATGACCACCACCAGCACCGCGACGCCGAGCAGGACCCCGAGCACCGAGAGGACGGTGACCACCGAAAAAAAGTTCCGCCGCGGTCGGAGGTAGCGCAGGGCAAGGAACAGCGAGGCCGGCAGGGCGTCCGTCATTCCAGCGACTTCATCTGGGGAAAGAGGATGACGTCCCGGATGGACTCGGCGCCGGTGAGCACCATCACGAGGCGGTCGATGCCCACGCCCATCCCGCCGGCGGGGGGCATGCCGAATTCGAGGGCCTCGAGAAAATCTTCGTCGATCCGTTGCGCGTTTCCGCCGGCCTGCTCTTCGAACCGGCGGCGCTGTTCGACGGGGTCGTTGAGCTCCGTGTAGGCGGGGGCGATCTCGCGGCCGTCGATGACCAGCTCGAATACGTCGACATGGGAAGGGTCGTCGTCGCAGCGGCGGGCCAGGGGGATGAGTTCGGCGGGCAGGCGGGTGACGAACGTCGGATTGCGCAGCGATTTTTCGACGATTTTTTCGTACACCTCGTGGGTGATCTCCAGCGGGCCCCAGGCGGGGTCCACGGCCACGCCCATCGCGGCGGCGCGGGCACGGCGGGCGTCAGCGGACAGGTCGAACCAGTCGGCGCCCGCCGCCTCGCGGATGAGGTCGTCGTAAGTCGCCTCACGCCACGGCGGGGTCAGGTCCACGGGCCGCTCCGTGTGACCGACCTGCAGCGAACCGATGACCTCCCGCGCCAGGGTCAGGATCATGTCCTGAACCAGCGCCTGCATGGTTCGCACGTCCCCGTAGGCCTCGTAGACCTCAAGCATCGTGAACTCGGGGTTGTGGGAGCGGTCGAGACCCTCGTTTCGGAAGTTGCGGTTCAACTCGAAGACGCGGTCGAAGCCGCCGACGAGCAGGCGCTTCAGGTAGAGCTCCGGGGCGATCCGGAGGTACATCGGAGCGTTCAGCGCCTGGTAGAACGTTTCGAAGGGGCGGGCGGCCGCCCCGCCGGCCAGCGGCTGGAGCATCGGGGTCTCGACCTCCTCGAAGCCCCGGTCGAACAGGAAATGGCGGATGCGGCGGACGATCGCCGAGCGAAGCGCGAACACTCGGGCGGCGGCGGGGTTGGCGATCAGGTCGAGGTAGCGCTTGCGATACCGCAACTCGATGTCCTGAAGGCCGTGCCATTTTTCCGGCGGCACCTGCAGGGCTTTGGCCAGCAGGGTCCAGTCCGACACCCGCAGCGTCGGCTCGCCGGTGCGCGTGGTGAAGCAGACCCCAACGACGCCAAGATGGTCTCCGAGGTCCACGTGGCGAAACGCTTCGAACGCCTCGGCGGGCAGGTCGTCGCGGCGAAGGTAGATTTGGAAGCGGCCACTGGCGTCCTGCAAGTGGCCGAACACCGTCCGGCCCATGTCGCGCTTGGCCACAAGGCGGCCGGCGGCGCGCAATTCACGGCCCTCGCCGAAGGCGGCACGGATTTCGGCCAGGCGGCCATCGCGAGGAAACGCGCGCGCCTGCGGGCCACGGCCGAGCGCGAGCAGTTCGCTCAGATTGGCCAAACGCTGCCGCCGGTATTCGTTGTCGAGATGCCGTGGAAGGCTCATAGAGTGGGGCGGAGCCTACGGAAGGGGGAGGGGCAAGTCAACCGGCGGAGACGGCGAATGCGTGGGGCCGCGAGGCTACCGACGAGGCGGCGATTCGCGGGGACGCCCCCCCGACAACCCAGGGCCTCAGGGGATCCCTCCGTCCCGCTCCAGCCCCGACGAGATTCGTTCTCGCTGTTCCTCCAGGTCGCGAATCTGCTGCTCCCAGAACGCGGGCGAACCCCAGTCGGGCGCAAGCCGGGCCAAGCCGCCATCGGCCAGTTGGCGGGCGCACCATGCGGTGTAGTGCAGGTAGCGCATCGCGCGCAGCGGTCAACCAGCCGCAGCGTGGAGCGGTCGAAGGAACAAAACGTCCCATAGCCCTCGAGTAACCGGTCGAGTTCGGCGGGACATTCCGCGGGGCGACCCGGCAAGAGCATCCACAAGTCCTGTACGGCGGGGCCGACGGCCATGTCGTCGAAGTCGATCAGATGAAAGGGATCGCCGGGGCGGTGGAGGATGTTGCCTCGGTGACAGTCGCCGTGGATGCGGTGGATCTCGACGCCGTCGAACAGCGGACGGACCAATTCGCGGATCGCTTCGGCGGCCGCCTCGTAGCGGCGGGCCGTCGCTGGCGGCAGGCGGCCGTGGTCCAGGATGTAGCGCAGGTGGGTCGCCATCGAATGGTTGGGACCGATCCGAATGCGATCGCGGGGCATCCGGCGGGCACCGATGGAGTGCATCCGCGCCAGCAGCCGCCCGATGTGAGCCCACTCGTTCGGCGTCGGCTCCCCGAGCGCTCGCCCGCCGCGCTTTGGCAGGACGGCGAACCGGATCCCGCCGGCCTCATGGAGAAGGCGGCCGTCGCGGCCGCGGATGGGCGGAACGATCGGCAGTTCTTCGGCGGCCAGTTCATCCACGAACTCCAGCTCGTCCTGCAACGCCTCAGTGCTCCATCGACCGGGCCGATAGAACTTGGCGATGACCAACGAGCCGGCCAGGCCGACCTCGTACACGCGGTTGATGTAGCTGTTGAGAGGACGGCAAACGTTGGTACAGGGCCGGCCGAGGGCGGCCTCAACGGCATCCAGAACCGCGTCCGGCGTCAGATCGCCGAATACCGAAGCTGCGGCAGACACTGGGCGGGAATTCATGAGATAGAGTCTAGACCAACCCGAAATCATCCAAAAGATCCGATGGGGACAGGCACGAAGTCTGTCAGTTCAATTCACACATCATCAAAGCAAAAGGTGAGTACAACATATGCCTGTCCCCACTTCGGGCTATCTGCGGGCTCCGTGAGGCAGGGTGGCTTCGTCCGATGCCTTGAACTTCCAAAGATTGGAAGATTGACAATGCTTTTCGTCCAAACGTTGGAAGATGAGGCATAGAAGCCAGATTCCATGCCCGGTCATCCATGAAGACCTCATTGCATGTGCACATCTTTATCGCTGATCACGAGCGAAATGCGTTTTCTGGATGAGTGTCTGTCCCCTTTTAGAGAGCGGATAATGTCAAGGGGACGAATCTGACACCAGCTTTGGCCAACGGTTGTTCCAGCCGTCGAACGTTACCCGGATGGCCTGACCAGTGGGGAGCCTTCGGAGGAATATCTGATAGTTGGACGCAAAATTCAGGTGATCGTGCTGGCCTGGCCGGCAGGCGGACCACATCAGCCACCGGCCATCCCGGCTGACGCTCGGAAAATATTCGTGCCCGAGCGGTTCGTCTTCGTCGTGGACCGTTTCCACGGCAGGTCCGATTCCGCGCATCGAAATGCCCGTCCCCTGGCGCATCCCGTCTTCGCGGATGAAGACGATGCGCCCATCGGGGAACCAGCCGGGTTCGCAACCGGGGCCGAGGTGCCTGGCCTCGCCTGTTGCGAGGTCGGCCACCCAGACCTGCCAACCGCGGCGGCCGCCGCGGTTGGAAATGAACACGACATGGCGGCCGTCCATGGAAATCCTAGGTTTGACGATCTGATGACCGCCAAAGCCGCGGGGGCCGGGGAAGACCTCGCGCGGGAGGCCGCCGGTGATGGAGACGGCCATCACCGCGGCGCGGCCGCGCTCGAAGTACACCTCGGTGCCGTCGGGGGAAAACGTGGGGAATGTGCCATCCTCCGCTAGCCGCCTGTCCTCGCCGCCATCCATCCGGCAGATGCGAATCTCCGCGGGCGAGCGCCGGGAGAGCGTAAGGGCGCGCGCGTAAACGATTCGCTGGCCGTCCGGGGAAGGATCGGGGTACATCTCGTGCGCGGGGGAATCGGCCACCGGGGCCGGCGCCGAACCGTCGGGGCGCATCCGCCAGATGCCGAAGGTGCCGGAGCGGGAGCTGTCGAAGACCAGCCATCCGCCCGGTTCGGCAAGCAGAGCGGCCCGCGCGGCCTGTTCGGCGGGCGTCGGTACGTCGGCGCGGCCGGCGGTACCGGCGCGTGGGGAGGGGGCGGGAAGGCGGGCCAGCAGAATCGCAACGGCCGTCGCCCCCATCCCCGCCACCGCCACTTTGCGATAGAACGCCGCTGGCCGGTCGAGGACCGGTGTCCCGGCGGGCCTGGTGGCGCGGCGGCGCCAAACGGGTAGCAGAAGCGCTGCCATCGCCGCCAATCCCAACCCGTAGCCCCACGCCTGCGTGAAGAGGTGATGCGCAATGCTCGTCATCTTCGCGATCTCCGGCGCGAAGCCGAGCAGCCGGAACACCAACGCCCACGTGCCTTCGTATACGCCGAAGCCGGCGATTCCGGAGACCGGCAGGCTGGCCGCCAGCTCCGATGCGCATAGCCCGAGAAACACCCGCGCCGGATCGAGCTGGGACCATTCGTAGCCCAATGGCCCCAGCAGCGCGTACAGGAAGACGTACAGCGATGAGTACTTGCCCAGCCTCAACAACAGGGAGAGTGCCAGCACCCGCCCGTAGAGACCGGCGGCGCGAATGCGGTCCACCTCGCTGCCCGTCTCCGCCAGCAGCGTCTCCAGCCGATGACCCCAGGAGGCGCGCCGCGGCAACCACCGCCCCGCCAGTCGACCGACCATCCGAAACGCCCAGGGCATCAGCGCCAGCGCCGCCACCGTCCCGGCCAGCAACAGCACTCCACCGGTCAGCAGTCCGCCGGCCGACATCCGACCCCCCGGGCCTGCCCTCCACGCGGCCAGGACCACCAGAGGGGAGAGCGCGAGAATCTCGAACACGAAGGTGATGGAAAAACACGACAGCGCCGCCGCCAGCGGTACGCCGAGCCGCGAGGTGAAGAAATAGACGTCGATCAACGTGCCGAGCCGCGCCGGCAGCAGATCGGAGAAGGCGTTGCGCACCAGCACGATGAGGAAAAGCTGGCCCGCCGGCGCCTCCCAGCCCGAGAACCGCAACAAGAGCCGATACCGCCACAGCCGAAATCCGCTGGTGGCCAGAGACAACGCGGCAAACATCGCCACCGCCCTGCGGTCGACGTTACGCAGCAGCTCGAGGACCTCGCCGGGTCGGACGTGGCGAAAAAGATGCCCGAAGATCGCCACCGTGACTGCCGCATTGACCACCAGTATCCATGCGCGCCGCCACCGCGGCGCCGCGGCGTCGGACCGGGCCGTTGTCATCGGCATGGCGGATGGGTAGCATGGCCTGTCATGAGCGACAAGCCGACCGGCGGCCGGATCCGGACGCTGACGCTGTTGGGTTCCTCGTCGGGCCGGAACGCCGGCGATGCCGCCCTGATGGCCGCCATCCAGGCCGCCGTCAACGAGGCATGCGGCCGACCCCTCCGGTTCGAGATCCCGACGATCCGGCCGGCCTACATCCGACGTCACTACCCCGCCGGCGCCGTTCCGGTGAACATGCTTCCTTGGACCGGTTCCCTGCGCTTTCTCGGTCTGCCCACCTGGCGCTCCATGCTGCGGGCGGACCTGTCGCTGATCTTCGATGCCATCCTTTTCGACCGGTCCCTGTACAATCCCCTCTTCAATTTTCTTTCCTCCCTTCGTCTGCTTGTGCCGGCGGCGATCCGTCGAGGCCGTCCAGTCGCCGGATACAACGTCGGACTCGGTCCGGTCACCACGTCCGCCGGGCGGCGCATGTTACGCGACCTTCTTGAGCGGCTGGCGTTCATCACCGTCCGCGACGCCGATTCCCTGGCCCTGCTTCGGGACCTCGGCGTGCGGAACCCCCGGGTCCTGGTCACGGCCGACGCCGCGATCCTGGCGCCCGCCTGCGACGAGGGGCATGCCGTGGGGCTGTTGCGCGCCGCCGGCGCCGATCCGCGGGCCGGGCCGCCCCTGCTGGGCATCAACATCAATCACTACCTCGACACGTGGGCCGGCGTGGCGGGTCCGAGGCTGACCCGCGAGCGCTTTCTCTCCGCCTGCGCCGACGCCGTCGAGCGCATCGCCGCCGACACCGGCGCGCGGCTGGTCTTCGTCGTTACCCAGCACGCCGATCTGGAGATCACCCGCCGGCTCATGGGCCGGCTGCGCCGGACACAACCGGCCGCGCTGGTGGACAACGTCCGCCTGTCCCACGTCGAGATGGCGGGCGTGCTGCGGTGGTTGGACCTGCTGTTCGGCATGCGGCTGCACGCGATGATCCTCGCCTCCGCCGGTCGGACGCCGATCTGCGGGCTGGCCTATCAGCCGAAGGTGCACCACTACTTTCAGCGCATCGGTTTGCGCGAGCGCAGCCTCGGGTTCGAGTCGTTTTCGGCCGATGCGCTGACCGCACACATCCTCGCGGCTTGGCGCGATCGCGCCGCCGTTCGCGCGCACCTCGGTCGCGTGATGCCCGCCCTTGAGCGCGAGGCCCGCGTCCCGGCCGAGCTGGTGGCGGCGATGGACCGGGGAGAGGACCTCGATGCGGCCATAGCCCGGCTGCGCGACGCTATGGGGGTTGTGTCGTGAGCCTGGAGTGCGTCGAACCGCGCCGCCCCCCTTGCCGGCCCGCGCCCGTCGCCTGGGCGGCCCTCACCGCCGGGGTGTTGCTGGTGTGGGCTGCATATTCCTGGCCGCTGCCGCTGCGCCTCGGGCGCGGGATTCCGTGTTCGTCCCAGAACATCGAGCTGGGCTCGGCCCGTCGCATGATGCCAAACGACAGCCTGCAGCTGCTGTTTCAATACTGGCTGACGGCGGACATGGTCGCGGGTCGAACGCCTTGGTTTTGCAACGTTTACGAATTCAACACGGGTGACGACGCGGCGCATTTCCGAATCCATGCCCGTTACATGCCGTTTTCCCTTGTGTACGCGGCCGCTTCGGCGTTTGTGTCGCGCGCCGCGGCGATGAACCTGACCGGGCTGGCCTCGCTGTGGCTGACCGCCGTCATCACGTGGCGGCTGGCGCGCCGGTACGCGGATTCGGAATGGGTTGCGCTGGCGGCCGGGCTGGTCTCGATCCTGCTGCCGTTCCGGTGGGCGCAGATGTTTGGCGGCAGCCCGGCCGGCCATGCGATGGCGTGGGTGCCGTTGATCTGCCTCGGCGTGGACGTTGTCCTTCGGGATCTGCGGCCGTCCGGCGGTGCGGCGGCTGGCGCGGGGTTACTGTTCGCGTTCGGCGGGGACAGCCACGTGTTCTGGTTTGGCAGCCTGGCCGCCGCCGGCTGGGCGGTGGTGGCGCTGGCGGCGCGCGGCGGCTTTCCGTGGCGGGACCGCGCCGCGTGGCGGCACGTCGCGAAGGCGGCCGCGGCGGCCGCGTTGTTCCTGCTGCCCGTGGCGCTGTTGATGTGGTTGAAGGTGCGGCACCTGGCGACAACGACGGCCGGTGTCGAACGCGCTCTGCGCGAAATCCGTTCTTACGCCCCCATCCGCGGCGACTTCCATCGCTGGGCCGCCGAGGGGATTGCGGGCCACGTGTACCTCGGCTGGGTCCTTCCGCTGACGCTGGCGGCGGCCGGCGTATTTGCGCTGCTCGATCGCGACCCCGCCGGCCGGGGTCGGCGCCGCGCATTCTGGCTGCTGGCCGCGGCGGGCGGGCTGGTGGTGCTTCTGGCCATGGGACCGCACGGGCCGCGGCACGGGCTGGTCTGGCGCATCGCCCGCGCCCTCGCCCCGCCGTATCGCCTGATCCGCCAGCCGGCCAAGGTGTTTTCCGTGTTGCCGACCCTTCTGGCCGTCGCCGCGGCGGCCGGCTGGGGCGGGCGGGCGACGACATCTCGCCCACGAGTGGCGCCGCTGGCGGTGCTGGCGGGATTGATCGCCGTGGCGGTGGAGTACGGCGCCCAGGTGCGCATCACGATTTGCGACCTCGACGACTCGCAGGCGGCCTACGGCGCCGTCGCCGCGCGCGCGCGCGCCCTCGGCCGACCGCCCCGGGCGCTCGTGCTCCCGCTGTGGCCGGGCGATAGCGCCACCGCCTCCGTCTATCAGCATTACGCCTCGCTCTATCGCATCCGCCTGGCCAACGGGTATTCGCCGGCCGTCCCGGTCGCATACGTCGAGGGCTTCTTCAAGCGCTTCCGCGATTTCAACCATGGCGAGCTGGACGACGAACGTCTCGACGAGCTGCTGGACGCGGGCATCGATGCGCTGATCTTGCACGAGGACTCGTCGGAAAAGGTTAGCCCGTTCCCGGTCGGGTATGCGCTCGAGCGCCTGCGCCGGCATCCTCGCCTCGAGCCGCTCGCGCGGGAGGGACGCGTGTGGGCGTTTGCCATCCGACCGGCCGCCGGGGGTCCCCCGACCTCCGGTGAACCGCCGCCGCCCCTTTGGTCCCCGTCGCGGCGCCTCGAATGCGAGCGGGCCGGACCGAAGGGATGGGAAATCACCGATCCCGCCTGCAGCGGCGGCGCCTTCGGAACGCTGGCCCATCCCGGCGATCGGATGGACCTGCCTCGCGTGCCGTCTGCATTGGCCCTGCCTTGCGCATGGCATTTGCGGGTTCGCGGACGTGGCGTCGTGGTGCTGACCTGGTACGACGAGTCCGGGAAGGCCCACGCGGAAACGCCGGTGACGATCGCCACGTCCGACGAGTGGAGCTGGCAAATCGTCGATCTGCCGCCGGACCGTTCCGCCGGCCGTTGGGCGTTGTCGCTCTCCCACGCCGGCGGGCGGGTGGATCTGGATGTGGCCTTGTTCATGGCCGGCGGGCCGTTGACGCTCGGGCCCGGGGCGATGGTGCGGATTCCGGCCATGTATTTCTTCCGCGCCGGCCACGCGGTGGAGGGCCCCGACGGCCCGGTGTCTGCCGTCCGCCTCGAACGCGACCGCGACCCGGCCGACCGCGTCTTTTACGGCCCCTGGCGGCGGCTCGCGGCGGGGCGCTATCGGCTGCGGCTGCTCGGCCGCCTGCCGACGTCGGTTCCGTCGGGGACGCCGCTGGGGGTGTTTATCGTCGAGCAGCCCGCCGCGCCGCCCGTGGAGGTCGTCGCCGGCACGACGAAACACTGGGTGGCGGACGCCGAGGTCGTGCAGGGAGAGGAAACGCCCCTTGTCGTGGCGTTCCGGTACACCCGCTCTGCCGACGTGGTGCTCGACGCCATGGAGGTCGAGCGCATCGAGTAAGCGGGTTGCGCAACGCGGCTTGCCCCGATCCTGTAGGGGGAATGGAGTCGACCTGTGAAGCACCTCGACGCGGCCGCCACCCCGGCGTGGATCGGCCAGCACAACGCCGCACAACGCGAGGCCGGCACGGTGTCCCCGACATGCCTCGGGAGGGTCGCGGCCCATTGGCAGTCGCAGCGGCGCAAGGGCGAACTTGCCAGACCTGCCGGCGGCGTGGAGGCCACGCGGCCTGCCTGTCGGTTCGGCGGATCTCGCATAAACGTGGCCGAACGCGGCGGATGGTGGATTATGCGTGACAGGTGCTGGCCTGATGCGGTCCTGCCACGAGGAAAGGCGGGTTCGTCAGGATAAGCGCTCGACGCGGCCAGCGAAGGGGTTGCGCAGCCGGACGCCGGACGTCGGCGGCCGGGGGGCGACGGGTGTGGCATCCGGAGCTGTCTCGGAGGCTTCCGGGCCCTCCACCGTGAAATCCTGCTTCAAGAGATATTCCCGTTCCAAAACAAGTGGAATTTCTGCGAGGGAACGGCCGGCGGGGTCTTTCAGCACCGCTCGATATCGGCCTGGCGGAAGGCCGTCGACTTGCCACCGGCCGTCGGGTGCGGGCTCCGTCGCACGGACTACGGTTCCTTCGGGGTCGATCACCTCCACCCGCCAGCCGGCCGACAGCGGCTGGGAACCGGCGCGTCGGACCCGACCCGCCGCGCCCAGTTGGACTCGAACTTGAAACTCGACCGGCGTGATCGCGCCCGGTCGCACTTCGACGGTGAATCGCTGGCCGGCGCTGGCCAGTTCAAGGGGCAGGCCCTCGTCGTCCAGTTCGACTCGATGAAGGCCGGGTTCCAGGTTGGGAATCAGAAAGCGGCCGTTTTCGTCGCATGCACCCCCTGGCCGACCGTTGACGCGGACAACTGTTCCTTTCAGCGACTGGTCCGACGGGGCGCCGACGATCCGGCCGGCGACCGCGCCGCGGTGGCGCGACATGGATCCTGCCCGGGTCAGGCCGGCAGAGGAACGGGCGAAGTCGAACGAGACGCCGGCCGTTACCCACCAACGTTCACGACGGAAGAGCCGGTCGTCGGCAGCGGGTTCGCGCGTTCCGTCCAGGCGCAGCCAGAGGCCGGGGAACAGTTCGAAGGCGATCCGCCCCAAGGCCCCCACGTCGTAATGCGTGGCCAGCAGACCGGCCTCCAGGCGCCAGCGGCTGTGAGGGGCGCCCCGCCAGCTTTGCACCCAGGCGTACCGGATCGAGCCGTCGGGGCTATAGCGTTCGGCAGATAGATGGGACAGGTGCCGCTCGCTCCACTGGACTTCCACACCCCCGCGATAGCGCGGAGGCCGGGCGGCGACATGACATCGGACGTACCGATTGATGACCCACTCGGCCTCGTGCACGTAGTCCCCTTCCCAATCGGGGCGGGAGCGCAAGGAAAGGCCGCTCAGGGGCCGCCAGTCCGCCGCCGGCAGCAGATACACGGTCCCGCCGCCGTCCCACCGCACGCGGCGGCCGATCAGCGATAGTTGGAGGCGGTCCCATTGGATGCCGGCCTCGGCGAAACGGTCGCTACGGATACCGTAGCCCCGGGGGTCGAAGTCCTCGTTCGTCTCCTGAAGGCGGGCGTTCCAAAACCAGGGTCTCGACCCGCCGTGCAACGACAGGAGGGCGGCGGTGGCGTCGTCGCCGATCCCGACGAGGGCGCGGAGGAGGCCGAGCCGCCCCGCGGACCACAGTCCACCCGCCGCCGCGCGGGCTCCGACCTCCGTCGTCTGGACCGCCGTTTCCAACGTGAGCGCGTCCGACGCACCCCATCGGGCCAGTCCGAAGCCCGCGCCGCCGGTTTCCCGGACCATCGGATCGGCGGGATTGCCCTCGATGCCTCCACCTCCGGCGACGACGACATCGCCGGCCGCCATCAGAAGTGGGTCGGACCATCCCTCCAGCTCGACGATGCTGGCCGGCACGTGCTCGAACGGACGGTAGAGGTAGAGGCGGCGGTAGGAATATCCGGGCGGCCACTCGACGTTCCACAGGATGTACTCGCCGTTGAGCGGAATGCGCTCCCGCCGGACGACCCGGTCGTCCACGCGAAGCTCCACGATCCCACCAGGCGGCCCGCGCCCCCGCAAGGTGCGGACATTTCCACCCAGCGAATGGAGCAATTGTGGTTCCTGGATCGGATCGGCCCACTGATCGCGGTTGCGGCTCCATGCGACCTGTGCGCCGGTGAAATGAAAGGAGGGCAAAAGAGGGAGCACGTTGACGTACTGGTGGCCCATGGAGAGGGCCGTGTGCGGGAACCGGCCGATCCACACGTAATCCGAGAGGGCCCACTGTTCGCCGGACGTCCGCGTCAAACGGCTTTGAAATTCGCCCGGACCAGCAACGCCCATCACCTCGAGATAACCCGAATCCTGCCCGCCGGTGTCGCGGTCGTACCGCACGAGGGCCTCGCCGCGCAACCGGTTCACCTCCACCGTCGGGGCGGACACATCGGGCCTCAGCGGCTCTTCGGCGGCGGGCGGGGAGGCGTCGGCGGGCGACCAGGGCAACGCCACCCGTAGCGACTGGTCCTCGGGCCGGTAGACGATTCGGGCCGCCAGGCGCGACGCCAACACCTCGATCGGCACGTACCATTCGCCCCCCTCGATACGCCCTTCCGCGCCCGTCAGATAGGCCTCGCCCAGCGGAGTCCGAAGATAGGCCACATCCGGCCGATGAACGACGGTGAAACCGAGGATGGGCGCACAGTCCGAGAGCGGCAGCCACAGACGACCATCCTGTTCGACCGCCACCAAGCCGGCGCCGCTGGGCTGCCCGTTCACGACCACATCGAGCACCCGGCGGGACGGCGGGGACGCGATGGCCGCGCAAGCTGCGAACAACGCGAAGCACGCCGGCCACCCACAACAGCGCAATTGCTTACGGCGGAGCGGCCACTTCGAGGGTTTGCGCCACCTGAAGCCGTTCCTCCCCCAGGGTTCCATGCGCCACCACTGTATATCGGCCGGGCGCCAAGGGGGAGCCCGACAACGGGTGATCGAGCCACCGGCTCCGGCCGGCGAGGACGGGCGCCGGCAGGAGGGGCCCCGTCGCGATCGGTTCGCGATCGTTCCCGCGCCGCTCGATCGCACTCTCGAGGCCGGGATAGCTGTCGGCCGCCCATATCTGATAGTGCCCTTCAAACCGCACGTGCGCA
Source organism: uncultured bacterium (assembly GCA_937139365.1). Lineage (GTDB taxonomy): Bacteria > Verrucomicrobiota > Kiritimatiellia > PWTM01 > PWTM01 > CAACVY01. The sequence goes on from CAKZPT010000113.1 coordinate 18,165, forward strand.
GTCCCCGTATTCTCGACCCGCACGCGCAACCGGTCCGGTTTTAAATCAAAGGCAACGATTTTGCCCGTGCGCCGAACCTCGCCGGCGGTGACGTAAATGGCCGTACGGATCTCCACTTCCGTCTGAATCGCAAACCCTTCCGAGTTGGTGGACGCAATCCCTTCCGCCTGCTGCCGCAGCGCTAGACCCGCCAGATGCTCCCCCGACGCCGGCGGGGAGGGCGGCCGAAGCGCGAAGCGGACCGCCCGGGATTCGCCCGGCGGAATCTCCAATACCGTCGGGCTAACGACGATCCATTGCGCAATCCCGTCGTCCGATGAGGGGCGCTCCACCATCTGATCGTGTTCGTCCAGCGTCCACTCTATCGGACGCACCTGGAGCCGGACCGGGAGGGCGCCGAGGTTCATCACCCGGTAGACGTGCGTGGCGCTGCGCTCCTCTACGGCCACAATCTGATACTGCGGGCTCAGCGCCAGTCGGCCGAGCACGGTGGAGACTTGGCCGCCGATTCGGGTCACGGGACCAGTCTGGGCGCTCACGGCAATCGCGGCAGCGACCTCCCACAGCCCGATGATTCGCATCCTCACGCCGAGTCCACCTCCACGCGCAAATACCCTTCCAGCACCCCCGCTTTCTTCAACGCGGACAACGGCAGCAGCAACCGAATTTCTCCCTCCCACACGTCCTCGTGTTCCGTCCGGCGTGCCAGCCGTCGGACATGGATTCGCACGCCGATACCCCCGACCCGTTCGTCGCCGATTCGCGCCGCGCCGGGAGCGCCATCCGGGCCGATCCAAACGGCGCGGACGTTGGGATGGCCGGCCCCTCGCAACGCACCTCGCGTGGTCAGCCGCCACCGGATGGAGCGAGGACACTCCACCACCTCCGGCACGGTCTGTGACGGAGGAGGAGGGGGCAGGTCGACTTCGAATCTCCCCAGACCTTTCGTGGCCGCCGCGGCTCTCACGTCGGGGTGAGCGACTGAGCTCTGCACCACCAGGTCGCTGGGGTCAAGAGCGATCTCGACGACACCGTCCACGGGGGAGCCGTCGTCGCGGAAGAGCTCCACCTCGATTTCCGGGGCGACGAGGGATAGGGCCACCCCGCAGAACGAGAAGGCCGGACAGAGCATCGAAAGAAGTTGTCCGGCCTTCCCGACTTTTCGGATCTTCCCTAAAAACTCCGGCACCGCCGTTCAGTTCAGGTTGACCTGAAGGACGTAGGTTGGATTGTTGTTCTGGTAGAGCCCGTGCCGCGTAGCGTTGGACATATTCAATGTGAGTGTGACGTCACCGTACTGGGCCTGTGCCGTACCTAACCCGTCGCCGGCGATTGCGGTGGGGGTCGTTGAGACGCCCGTCACGGAGATCGTCCCGCCGTTTTCGCCGGACAGCGAAGTCCCCGTTCCCAGCGAAACCGCCATGGTGCCGGGCCGGTTCGAGCGGATGACCCAGGCGCTACTAATGAGAAGATTGATCGACGACAACGCTCCCGCGTCGCCGCTGGGGACAATGCCGGCGTCGCCCTCGAAAGTGACAGGATTGCTCAACGTCACAATCACATCGTCTGCCGGGGCTCCGGCATCGCGGCCCCGAGCGCCGGCATTTCCGCCGACGATTACAGTGTGACCTGGGAACAACGCCGCCGCTAGCTCCGTCGCAGGGATGTCCACGGTAATCAGCGAATAATAGTCGAGGACGTACAGCCCGGGTACCCTGATCCGGACCCGCGTGTTCGCTTGCGCGAACGAGGATGCGGCGGACGTCAGGAGAAACGCCACCACCAGCGTCCGGCACATCCATGAACTTTTATTCTTCATTGTCTTTGCTCCTTTCCTTATCCCGGTGTACCACTCGGTACCACCGCTGTCCCTATTCTAACATAGGCTGCCAAAATGTCAACTATAAAAATTCGATTCTACGACTGGCGCCTGTTGATTCCGGGGCTATGCCAACTCCCGAAAGAACCGCGTCCTCTTCGGCACGCTGGCTCACATACGCGTGAATCAACGGGGATCGGCCAGGCGTCCGAGAAACAGGCAGGCGCCACTGGCGCGGTGCTGGACTGCGAACAGAAACGGCCGGTCGACCCGGACCTCCGGGATCTCCTCCACAGCGGGGGCGCTCGCCAGGGCCATGATCACCGCCGTCGCCGCCGCAGCCTCGGTGCCCTGTTCGTCGAGTTCCAGAACGGCCTTGTGAAACACCTCGGCGATGCGGAGGTAATCCCCGCCCCTGCGCGGCGCCATGCGGTCGAAGTCCGCGCTGCCGGGCGGGTCGTCGAAGGCCCGCCGCATGCCAAGGTGCTTCAATGTTCCGCTCAACGCCAGCGGCGGCGGATCGATCCGAAACTTCGGCAACGTCAGCCGGATGCTGCGGACCGGTAGGTTGGCGCAACCGGCCAGCCCATCGGGCGTCATGCGCCGTTCGAGCGCGGCCAGGCCGTCGGGCTCGTCGGGCAAAAGGATCAGGAAATGCAGGCCGCCTCCCAGATAGGGCAACGTCAGCGCGGTGACGCCGTCCGGGCCGGCGGTCAGCGGGTCGGACCGGAAGGTCATCGTCCGCCCGCTCGGGCGCGTCACGTCGGCCGTCAGGCGGACGGGGCGGCCGTCGAGGCCAGAAACGGCAACGACGAAAGCCAACGTGTTCGGACGCACCGAGGTTTCGATGGCGAGGTCCTCGATGCGAGCCCCCGATGGCGAGGCGTCGAGAAACAGATCGCCCGCGATGCCGCGGAGGCGGACGGTCGCCTTCTCCGCGATCACGCGGTCCGGCGCCATGAACGCATCGCGGGTGGCCGTCAGGGGGCGGGCGGTGACGAGCAACACCAGCTCGTGTTCCGCGCCGGGCCGAAGGCGGCCGCCTGAGGTGTCGAGGGAACCGCCGGGATACCAGAGTTCGCCGCAGGGCTGGCCATCCACCCACGCGCGGGCATGGGTCTGGAGCATGGTGAACTCCAGCGCGATGCGCCTTCCCGTCCAAGCGGCGGGCACGCGGATACGTCGGCGGTACCAACCCTGCTCGAACGTGCGGTGGTCACCCTCGCGCTCCTCGACCCATGCGGATCGCCACACGATTTGCGCCCCTTGTTCGAAGTCGGCGGCCGAGGCGGGCCACATTCCCGGCACCTTGAACCATCCCCACCCGTCGCCGGGCGGCGGCGGGGTTTCGGGAGTCTCGCCCGACAGGACCGGCCGGAATCCCCACAGGCCGTTGAGGCAGATGCGTTCGCGCGTCGGCGTCGTTTCGCGGGCGGCGTCCTCGAGCGACCACGGATCGCCGACGAAGCCCGGCGGTAGCGGCGCGTCCTCGGGCTTCAGGGGCCGCAGGCGGCTGACTTTGAGCGACAGGTTGCGGAATTCGGCGGCGCCGGATTCGCCGAGGTTGCAGGGGCTCAGTCGCCGTGGCCCCCGCCGGCACGGTGTATTCGCGTTCGCATAAGCTCCAGTCCGTGTCGCCGACGAAGCCGAACACATTGGGCCATTCGCCGACGCGGCGGCCGGACGCTTCGTGAAACGACATGGTTAACCGCCCGGTCTGCCAGCTCTCCCGGCCCTGCCGGATGCCGCGCGTCCGCATCCACATCGTCAGACGCACGCGGCCGATGTCGGGACTCAGCGGAATGCGGAACTCCACGCCGGCTCCTGGGCCTTCGACGACCAGCCGGGGCCCCGACTCGTCGCGTTCGATCCGCGCACCGCGTCCGGCCGGCCAGCCGACGGGCCAGTTGCGATCCGTCAGGTGGGTCATAAACCCGTTGGGGATCAGCTCGTCGTTTAGGCTGGCCGCCATCGCGGCCGCGCACAGCATGCCGCCTGCCAGACAACATCAGCTCATGGGCACACCTCAAAGGGCCAGGTTGCCGCAGGCCCGTCCCGGGGACAAGCGGCGGGCCATCCGATTCTCGCTGCGCTACCGCGCTAGATGCCGGCAAAGAACGGTTCCGCAGGCGGAGCCGATTGCGCCGTTCTGCCGGGCCGGTGTTTTCAATGGCGCGGAGGAATCCGGGAACCAGTTCCATTGTCCGGGAATGCGGTCCCAAAAGTCTGTTCCTTTCGATGTTCGAACGGTGCAGACCCGCTTTGGGCAGGGCTCTGTCGGTTGTGTTACGCGGGGATGACGGGTAGCATCTGTTTTTGGGGAAAGGATTCGATGCGGGCCGAAGGGTCAGAGCGCGTCGAGCGGGCTGCGGGGAGCCGTGCGCAGGTCCGTGACGACGTGCGTGTAGATCGTCGTCGTCTCGACGCTTCTGTGACCGAGCAATTCCTGATTCTGCCGGATATCGACCCCCTGCAACAGAAGATGCGTCGCGAAGCTGTGCCGCAGCGTGTGCACCGTGACCGGCTTGGGAATGCCCGCCTTCGCCGCCGCCTCGCGCACCGC
>CAKZPT010000114.1 GCA_937139365.1 uncultured bacterium
GGTTCTGCCCTAGGGCCGGAGATGAACAACGGTTCGACCACAGATCGTGCCCGACCATCAGCCGGAACGTCCCAAATACCGTTTTTTCGCCGTCTTCCTCCAACCCTTGGAACACCGTTGGCCCTGGGTGTCCAATCCTTGGAAGTCCGCCGGCGTCGGATGTCCAACCTTTGGAAAGCGGCACGTACCTTTTTCCCGTCGGCGGGGTTCGTAGGGCGGTCCTGACCGGCGGGATCAGTTGGCGCCGGTCTTGTCGTCGTGCCAGAACTTTGCGCGATGCTCCTCCGCCAGCCGGCGAAGGCGTTCCAGCGTAGGCGCCTGCTCCGCTCGCGCCGCCAGGTTCGTCCACTCGGCCGGGTCCGTCGCCAGGTCGTACAGCTCGGCGGGCAAGCGATTTCTACGCGACGTCCGGATTTTCCAGCAGGGGCGTCAGGCTTCGCCCCTCCAAGCCGGGAGGTGACGGCAGACCGCACAGGTCCACCAGGGTTGGATACAGATCCAGTACCTCGACCACCGCCCGGCATCCCCGGCCGCGCGCCATCCCCGGCGCCGCGATCAACATCGGCACCGCACAGCTTTCCTCGTAGGGGATGCCCTTACCCCAGTATCCGCCCCGCTCCCCGAGGAGGTAGCCGTTGTCGCCGATCAGCACGACGACCGTCGAGTCCCACAGGCGTAGCCGATCGAGCGCGTCCAGCAGCCGTCCCACCTGACGGTCAATGAAGCTGACGCAGGCGTAGTACCCGCGCAGCGATGCACGGCGCGACTCCTGCGACGCGGTGGGGCCGGCCGCGCGGCGGCCGGGCCGCGGGCAGGGGCCGGGGTCGGGCACCGGCAGCGCCTCGGGCGGGTACCGGTCGAAACAGTCCTCCGGCGCCAGCCACGGCAAATGCGGACGCCGAAGCCCGACCGCGACAAAGAACGGCCGCCCGCCGGCCGCTCCTTGTTCGAGCAGCTCGACCCCGCGGCGGGCGGCGCGGACATCCACCAGCCGCTCCTCCTCTCCCCGATAGCGCAGCCAGCGTCCGTTCTCCGGTCCGTCCCCGTTGAGCCGGCCTTCGGCCACCACCTCGTTGGTCAGGCCCAGTCGCCCGGGTTCCTGCGGCTGGGACTGGATGCCGTTGTCCGGCGTGCCCTCCTCCGATACGTCCCAGCATTCCGGCACGTCGCGGCCGATGTGAAACACCTTTCCGACGCGCGCGGTCACGTAGCCGCGTCGCCGCAGATACTCCGGCAGGAACTCGATTCCCCGCAAGGCCGGGGTGCGCGAGTCCCCCCGTTCCCGAACCTCCTCGTCTGCTCCGGCCGACGAGCGCTGAAGAACGATACCCTCGATGGGCTGCAGACCGGAAACTGGCAGTACGCACGGTCAAAGCGGACCGCCCGCTCGGCGAGGCCGTCGAGGTTCGGAGCCTTCGTGAGCGGGTGGCCATAGCACGGCATCCGCCGGTTGAGATCGTCCACGACCACGAACAGCACGTTCGTTGCGGCCCGCGCCAGCAGCGGGACAACACAGCCCGCCCATGCGGCTCGGCGAACCCACCTTCCCCAACGGCGAAGCATGTTGCCTCCATTCGTTCGCGACCAGCCGGATCCAACCTTGCTGGCCCAGGATTGTCGAGCGCGACCGGCACTAAGCACGCGCGTCGGACGACTCAGGGAGTGTGTCTGGCGCTCGCGTTT
>CAKZPT010000115.1 GCA_937139365.1 uncultured bacterium
CACTGCCACCTTCGCCTTGAACTCCTCCGAATCTCGCGGTCGCTTCCTCTTCCGGTCCATCGAACCTCTCCCGTTTTTCTAGACTCTTCACTGCGCCAAAATCTTGGCTTCGCCACCTGTCCCAAAAAACGGGGGAAAATTCCCCCGGCCACAACATGGCGGATTGTTGGATCCAGATTCTTCACGCCTCTTAAGAGAATCGGATCGGGGATGCTTCATTTCACGGCAAGCCGGCGTTGCGCGGGTAGGAATCTGCCAAGATCCTTTTCACGGCCATTGGGCTGTCGAATGGCTAAATTCCGGCTCGAGAACGGGCTCGGGAACCTGAGCCCGTCGATGGATCAAACCCGTCGCGTTGAGCTGACATTTCGGATGGGCTTGCAAGGGGCCTGCCACTACTTCCACGACGAAAACAGCTCGATAAGGCCGGCTTGGCGTATTCGGAACCCTTTCGACTGCTCGCATTGACGGCGATCAGTGGATGTTCGCCCCGTTGCGTAAAAAGACCATCAGCAACCTGTCGTCGCACCCAGAGCTGCCGATGTAACATGTGAACGGCCACGGCTGGCTTCATATGAAGTTCGAGCCGAAACAAGCGGACATGCCGACAAGCGGCCACGCCACTTGAGGGGAAGAGAAGACGCGCGCGACCCCGAATGCGAAGACCAGAGGACGGGCGGAACGAACCGGGCGGCGTCAGCCGCCGCGACGGTGCCCACCGGCGCGGCCCAGCGCCGTCCTTGCCAAGCCCGGCATCCGGCCGGGTGCGGAGTCTGTAGCAAGGCCGTCGTCGTGTCGGGCGGGACTTGGTTGGCTCTGGCCCCAGCGCGCCGTTCGAGCGAGGTTCCAGAGACACCGCCACGACCGGGGCGTGGCGGAGGGGGAGGGATTCGAACCCCCGGTGGGCTTACGCCCACGCCTGATTTCAAGTCAGGTGCATTCGACCGCTCTGCCACCCCTCCGTGCCGGATCGGCCGTGGCCGGGCGTCACAGGGCCGACAACTTCCACTGTTCCCGAAGGTGCTCAAACGCCTTCGGGATTTCCACCATCGGGTCGGTCCCCTTCCGGATCCCGCATTCGAGGCTGCACCAGCCCTGATACCCCACCTTGCGCAGCCCCCGCATCCCCTCGACGAAGCTGTGCTCCTCCTGCGCCGGGAGGATCCGGGATTTGCCGGTGGCCACATGGACGTGGTGCAGCCAGGGCCCGCCGGTCACGATCGCCGCGGCCTGGTCCGCCTCCTCGCGGGACATGTGGTAGAAATCGGCCATCAGCGCGATGCCGGGCGAGTTGACCTTCCGGCAAATCTCCGCCGCCTGCTCGACCCGGTTCAGGTAAAACGTCTCGCCCTTGTTCAACGGCTCCAACAACACCCGCGTGCGGCATCGGGCAGCGTGCTCGCCCAGCGGGGGAAGAATGTCGAGGAGGATCTTGTCGAGCTCGGCGGGGGGCAGCTCGCTCTCCTTGTGAAAGCACGGCACGAAGATCACGCCCTGCGCGCCGAGTTCACCGGCGGTCTCCAGCGCGGCCCGCAAGTCCTCGATCCCCTTTTTGCGGCGGTCGGGATCGGTGGAGACCAAGTCGCCCTTGTGTGAGCCCCAGCAGAGCGCGCTGACCTTGACCTCCGTGCCGGAGAGCGCCTCGCGGATCTCCGCCAGCCTCGACCACGGGTTGCCGTGCGGCTCAAGACCTGTTCCGCCCCACGCCGCCAGGTTGGCCACCTTCTCCTTCAGGTTGGCGCCGGGCAGCCGGCTTTCCTGACTGCCCAGCCTGAGCACCGCCTCCCTGGGCGCCTGGGCCCGGACAGAGGACAGGACGGCGCCGGCCGTCGCGGCCGCACCGGTGAGGAACTGCCTGCGTTTCATCGTCATGCTCCGTGCTTGCGCCGGATCAGCATCCGGCATTTTGCCCCGCGCCGCAAGCCGGGACCGGGGCCGCTCAGGCACCCAGGTGGTCCAGGATTCTCCGCGCCGCCCGCTCCCCGCCGTCGGATGCGATCGGCTCCCGGGGCGAGGAGAGCTCCAGCGCCTCCGCGATGGCCCCATGCAGGCGGCCGGCGTAGAGATCTTCGGCGGAAATTTCCACCGCCCAGCCGTGCCGACGCAGCCCCGCCACCAACACCTCGGCCTCGGGCCAGTCGCGGCGGTGGACATAGACGACAGGTTTCTGGTGGACGATCGCCTCGGAGACGATGCCGAACCCCGGCTTGGTGACGACCACGTCGCAGGAGGCAAGGGTGTCCACGAAGGGAAACCGACGGCGGTCCACGGCGTGAAAGCGAGGCGCCTCCCACGCCAGCGGGCGAACGGTGAACCACTCGAATCCCGGCCGTCCGGCGGCGCGCGCAAGGGCCTCCGGAGTCCAATCGAGCGCGCTGAAACACAGCAGTCCCCAGACGGCCGACGGATCGGCCCCATGTTCCCGAGCCAGTTCCTCGCGCCGGGCCCGCCCGGCGCGCGCGACCAGCGGGACGTCCTCGATGCGCGGAAACGCGGACATCGGCTCGTGAAACGGCAGCCGTAACAGGAGATCGGCCGCGGCATACCCCTCTCGAAAGGCCTCCGCGACGCGGTGCCATCGCTGGTCGGCTGGCGCAAAGGCCTCGTAGATCCAGTTCCAGGAAAAATTCCCGACCGCCAGCGCAGGCACGCCCGCCCGTCGGGCCGCCTCGAGCGGGATGGCGGGGATGTCGCACAGCACCGCACCCGCGCCCTGCGCGGCGAGCCATCGGGCCTCCGACTCCACGGCGACCGGCCACCGCTCGAGGAGACCGAGCGCAGCCGCGAGGCTGGCGGCGACGTCGGCGCGCACGGAATCGCGCTGCACCATGCCCGTGTCGAACGCGTCGGCCCGGATCTCGATGTCGCCAACGGGCAGACGGGAACGCAGGAACTCCTCTGGATGGCGGGCGACGATCACCGCCCTCAGGCCGGGCCGCCGCCGCATCACGGCGTGCAAAATATCGCACACCCGCGCGGCATGGCCGTTGCCGTGCGGAGTGAGGTAGACCGCCAGCGTCGCCCGGTCTGGCATGGCGCGTCCTGATAGCATTTGCCAGCCCAAAACGCCAGAGCGGGGGCGATTTTGCCGCGATGCCCGGCGGGCGGGACCGACATTTTCCGGACGGCACGCGCCAGAACGACCCTCACCCCCGGCCGTACCGTGACGTGCGCCGATACCCCATCGCCGATGCGAAGGGGACCGCCTGCCCGCGTGGCGGTTCGGCGTTGACAGCGCACCGGCCACCGGCACATCCTGCCGGCCCGGAACCAAAAAGCATGAAAACGCACGTCCGGATCCCGATGGCGTTTGCCCTGTGCGCCGGTGTTTTGAACGCGGCGGCATGGTCCGGATTCGATGTTCGGCACGACGATCTTCGGCTGGCGGTGGGCGAGGTCGCGTCCGTCGCGGACCCGGCTCGCCCCGTCCGGTCACCATCGCCGTCAGCAACGGCCGGCCAACCGCCTGGATAGGCATGCTTCGGATCGAGGATCTCGTGGACGACTGGCGGACGGCCGACAGAGGCCGCGTCTCCTTGGGGCTGCCGACTGGCGGCGTCGCCTCCCTCACGATCTCGATCTTCAGCGGGCCGTTTGTGTTCGACGCCTTGTACCCCGTTCATGCGCGGCTCTATCCCGAGGGTGCTCGCGAGGCCGAGCTGCGCGCCGTGCGCATCTTCGAAGTCCGTTGCCCGCCGTCCTCGCCCCCGCCGACGCCAGCGGTGCTCCGGCTGCCGGCCGATCGGCTGCGGTGCCTCTGAATCGACCGGCCCGCCGCCATCGGCTGGGCGCTCGACGGCAGGAACGGCGAAATCGTCCGGTCTGGGACGGCCCGGGGAAGCGATCCCGCCTTTCGTCCGCCGGAACTACCGGCTTATCGCGGCCGAGGCGCGGCCGACGCTCAGCTTCGTGGACGTGTTCGCCTCTCAGCCCTGTTGTGCGACTGGTTCGACCACGAAGGCCGCCATCATCCCGCCGTCGAGATGCAGCGCCATTGGGGCGCGGTCTTCGATGACATCCGTTCGGCGCTCGACGGCTCGCCGACCACCTCCGAGGCGGGGCACGATCACCTCGTCGGCCACCTGGAGGGCGCTGACTGCCAGTGGCTGTGCCTGACGTCGGCGCGAGGCCAGCCGTTCACGATTTTCGCCCCGTGCGGCGCCTGGGCGCGGGTGCCGTGGATGGACGCACTTTGGCATGACCGTTTCGTCCTCTACGGGGCCGGCTACTCGAGCCGCTTCGAGGGAGGCCGCGGCCGGCGGCACGGCATCAACGGCGATGAGTACCTCGCCGCCGAGGTTCTGGCGGCCCATCCCCCGATGACCGGCGCCGCCTCGTGGGGCGCGGCGGCGGTCCGCAAGTACTGGCTGCTATCGGACTGGGCGGCGGCGTTGGCCCAACGGAGGATCGTCGGCCACGAGTTCGCCGGCGGCCGGATCGACCGCCAGATCGTCCGCTGGGACGACGGCGCCGCCGCGTGGGTCAACCAGGGTTCCAACGATTGGACGGCGGCCGGCTCGGTGCTTCCAAGGTTTGGATGGAAGGCTGTGGCAGCCGGCCGGACACGGCGGCGGTCGAGCGGGCGGGCGGCGGCATTGTGGGATGGGAGGTCTCGCCGGCGACGCCTTACGTGTTCGCCCGCACCTGGCCGCTGGAGAGGCCCATCCGGCGGCTCCCGATCGAGCCGAAACTGGAGAACGTCCGCGTCGAGGGGCGGCACCTGCTCTACGATCTGCGGTGGGACTGCGCGGCGAAGCCGGGGGCGAGGCTGCCGGTGTTCATCCATTTCGTACACGAGCAACCGGGCGGAGGCTTCGGCGCGATCGCTGGACAGGACGATTTCCGTCCCGACCCGCCGACCGAAGCGTGGCAGGGTGTCGTTCGGCACTCGCGCCGGTTCCGGATGCCGGACGAGTGGCAGGGGCGGTACCGGGTGCTGGTCGGCCTGTTCGACCGGCGGGGTCGCCGCTTCCTGATGGGCAGCGACGACGGCGAACAGCGCATCTGGGTCGGGACGCTTTCGGTCGCCCGCGATGCCGGCGGGGGCCTGACCGTTGCCGTGGAGCCGCCGCGGCCCGCGATCCCCGATCCGGATTGGCATCAACCCTCCGGAGACGCTGATGGACGTCGGCTGGGCCCCCACCGACGGCGGCTTCCGCGCCGAGCCATCGGCGGACGGATGGCGGATCGTCCCGCTGCCCGACGGCCTGTCGTTCAGGATCCGCCTGCGGGCGGCGGCGCTCGCCCTTGGGCCGGCGCCGATCGTGCTGGCCGAAGGGATGGGTGGAAGGCGGACGCTCGTGCGCTCGGAGATCGTCGATGGGAAGCTTCGTTTCGGACACGAAGAGCCCTGGGTCGCCTATTTCGTCGGACGACCGAAGAGCAGGTCCTCGGCGCGGAATCGGCCGGACGGAAGCGGGCCGGTCGGCTCAGCGCCCGCGCGGGCCGAACCGCGACCGCAGGAGGTCGAAGCACGCCTCAAATTCCGACGGCTCCACCGCGCCGACCTCTCGCCGCGCGCCGATGCGCTCGGGGAAGGTCAGGCACAGATCGCCGCCGAGGTGTTCGCGGAACGTCTCCAGGCCGCGTAGGATCTCCCGGCTGCCGTCCGCCGCGCGCCGGTCGAACTCAGGGTGCCAGAGCGCGAACCCTGCGCCGCGCAGCGCATCGAGAATCCGTTCGGCGTCGCGGGGGATCAGCCAGCCCTGGCGTTCGGCGTAGAGCGAATCGACGGCAATGCCCGCGGCCACGGCGGCGCCGTGGCCGACGCGCCAACCGCTCATCGCCTCCAGTTGATGGGCGGCCCAGTGACCGAAGTCCAGCGGACGGGCGGCGCCGGTTTCGAACGGGTCGCCGCCCGTCCGGATGTGGTCGAGGTGCAGCTCGGCGCACCGCCGAATCAGCCGCTCCATCACGGCCTCGTCGCGCGCGGGGATGGCCTCGGCCCGCGCCTCCAGCCATGCGAAGAATTCGGCGTCCTTGAGGATGGCGACTTTGAAGGCCTCCGCCGCGCCTGCGATCCATTCGCCGTCGGGCAGCGTTCGCAGCAACTCGAAGTCGTTGAGCACCGCGTGCGGCGGGGCGAAAGTGCCGGCCGTGTTCTTGCCGCCGTCGGTGTTGATGCCGGTCTTGACCCCCACGCCGGCGTCGTTCTGGGCCAGCACCGTCGTCGGCACCCGGATCGTGCGCAGCCCGCGGTGGATGAGCGAGGCGCAAAAGCCGACCGCGTCCAGCACCGCCCCGCCGCCGACGATCACGACGTAGGAATGGCGGCAAAGGCCGCCGCGGGCGATGTGGTGCATTAGGTCACGGATCACGCCGAGGTCGTTCTTGATCCGCTCCCCGCCCGGCACGATTCGCGGCGGCCCCGCCAGCCGCAGGTGTTCCGCATGTGCCTCCGCGTACCGCTCGATGTCCGTCGGCAGCTTCGGCCATGCGTCCGCCACCCCCCGATCCACGAAGGCGAGCGCCCGGTGCTGGCGGTCCGATTCCAGCCGCCGGACCTGGTCGATCAACGCCGGGTTGTCCGCTCGGAACACCCCCCGCGTGAAGACCACGGGATAGTGAAACGAGACCGTGAGACGCTGGTGGACCGCCTCCGTCCGCTCCGATTCGTGCGTGCGCGCCGTGTTCATCCTTACCTTCTTCCGCGCCGACTGGAGGGTTGGACGGTCGGTGGCCCGCGTGGCCCTCACGGCGTCGCCAACCCGGCGCCGCCGAGCGATTCCGCCACTGCCCGAGCCAGGTCGAGCAAATGTCGCGGGGCGCGCGCCAAGGCGACGGTCGAGGCCCAGGCCACCGGCCTGGATGGGCCGGCGCGGCCGTGGGTACCGCGGATGCGCTCCGGCTCGGTGCAGATCCGCCACGGCCGGCGGCCGCGGAGCAGTTCGCACGGGTCGTATCCCGGCTTCGAGTGGATGTCCACGTGCGTGGCGAAATCCGGCGCCTCGCGGGGGGCATCCCACCACGGGTAGGCGAACCACCGACCCTCGGCCGCCACCAGGATCAGGTCCGGCCCCAGCGGCTCGTCGCAGCCGACATCCCGCTGCGCCTCGGCGTCGAGGACCAGCCCCACGCCGTCCATTCGTTCGAACAGCCGGCGCGCCGCCCGTGTCGCGGCCTCGTCCCGCGTGTACACCAAGCCGATCTCGTGGTCGGCCAACGCCACCGCCCGGCTGTCGAAGTAGTCCGGGTACAGGCGGCCGCGGACGGTCCGGACGCGGAACAGTCCCTCGCGGCGGAGAGCGTGGAGGGGAAACACCGGCGGGGCGGTCACCGGCGCGATCGCGTAGTCGCCGAAGACGACGAGGTCGCCATCGGCGGCCGTCGCCGCGTCGCGGATGCGGCTGAGCAGATCGAGCGCCTCCTGGAGCGCCTGGCGCGCCTGCGGGCAGGCGGGGCCGTGCCGCTGCAGGTCGTAGTCGAGATGGGGAAGGTACGCCAGCAACAGGTCCGGCGCGCGGTCCTCGTCGGCCATCAACGCCTCCACCGACTCCGCGATCCACCGGCTGGAGGCCAGGGAGGCGGCGGGGCCCCAGTAGGCCTCGAACGGGAACGGGCGGCCGAGTTCCGCCCGCAGCCAGGCGTAAAGGTCGTCGGGGACGCATTGGCAGTCCGGCCACATCCCGCCGTGGTGCAGGTGGATCGGCCGAGGCGACAGTAGCATGTCCGCCTCCTCGCCGAGGCTCTGTTGCCAAAAGAGCATCGCCACGCGCCGGCCCGCCGTCCGGAACCGCGACCAGATTCGCCGGCCGAACACCAACGCCGACGATTGCTCCCAGAAGAACGGCCGCGCCAGCCGCCGGGCGTAGAACCCGTTGGCCACCACGCCGTGGAAGCACGGATGAGCCGCCGTCCGAAACGACGCCTGCACCGGACAGGTGAGCGCCGGAAAAGTCGTCTCCATCGGCTGGAACGTCCAGCCGAAACGCTCCACCAGGTCGGGGGCGGACCTGACCAGGTCCCATCCCAGACCTGCTACGTCCACGATCACCAGGGGGCGGTCCGTCACGATCCCTCGCCAGAAATCCGTCGCCAAGTCTACACGAGATTGAGGCCCAGCGCATTCGCGGCGGAAGGGCCGACGGCCAGCAGAATCGACGGGCGAGGCTTCGCCGCTCTGGTCGGAACCCCGTCCCTCCGGACGCCGCCTCCTGCCCCTTCCCAGCCGGGGCGGATACGTTTGCGGCGCCCGATGGCGCCCCAAGCGCCGCTGTTTCGCAAAAAGAGCTGGCGGTGGCCGCGGCAGACGGCGTGCCGCCGCGGTCGGTCATCCTGTCCGAGGCGGGAAGGCGTCGCCGAGGTTCGGGCCGAAACGACGCGGCGGAGACGCCGGCCGCTGGGTGGGGTAGGGCGCTCGGTCGAGTCGCTCCAGAAAATCGCCGCTCGACATCGTGGCCGCGCCGGCTGCCTCGATCGAATGCCGCATCGCGAGATCGGAGGTGACCACCAAAATCTCCGCGGGGCGGTCCGCCGCGCCCACGGCCTGCTCGATCCAGATGTCCGCGCCCAGCGAGGGGTCGGGGTAGACGATGTCGACGCCGTAGAGGCCAGCCTCCTCCGGAGGGACGGATGAACGGCCGTCGAAGACGACGGTGACGCGCAGACCCGGCGCGGCCAGTCGTTCGATGCGTCGGATCAGACGGTGCCGCGCGCCGCGCCAGTCTCCGCCGCCGGCGCCGCCGGCGCGGTGGAGGAGGTTGTACCCGTCCACAACGATCCAGCGGATACCGGGGATCATTTGGCGCGCGGGGCGGCGGGGCCGGGCGGGCCGACGACGACGGCCAGCACGTCCTCGAGGGTGACGATTCCGACGACCTCTCCGGCGGAGCTCACGACGAGCATCAGCGGTTGCCGGGCGACGCGCATTCTCGGCATGACGTGGTCGGCCAGGTCGTAATCCGAGACCAGTTGGGGCGAACGGGCGTAGGCGTCCACCGTCTGGGCCTCCGCGCCCTCGTCGGCGAGCACGTCGTAGATGTTCACGATGCCGACGAAGGCGTCGCGCGCCGGGTCGCGGACGGGAAACCGGGAGTGGCCCGTGGTTCGCGCCAGGTCGAGCAGGGCCGGCACCGGCGTGCCGGCGTCGACGGCGACGACGCGATCCCGCGGGACCATGATGTCGCGGCACCGGATCCCGCCGATGCTCATCACGCCGGTGATCATCCGAACCTCGGCCGGCGAGAGGATGCCGGCGCGGGCGCCCTCGTTGGCCAGGTGGACGAACTCTTCCCGCGTCAGCAGCGGCGGAGCGGCGTCGGCGTCATCGGCGCGCAGGAATGGGCGCGTCAGGATGCCCAACAGGGCGTGCAGGGGTTGAAACAGGCGGGAGGCGAGCCAGAGCGCCCGCGCGAACGGCAGGGTGCGGTATGCGGGAAACGCCTGGAACCAGGCCTTGGGAAGGTACTCGCCGAAGACCAGCAGAACGAGGGTCGTTACGGTGGCGGCCACGGCCTCGGCAGCGGGCAGCCGGAGATGAAGCGCGAGGCTCGACGCGGCGACCGTCATCACCACGTGACAGAGGTTGGTCCCGATCAGCGTCGTCCCGAGAAGGCGGTCGGGTTCGCGGAGAAAATCCTCCACAAACCGGGCGCCGGGGACGCGGTGTTGAACGAGGTGGCGCAACCGGAGCCGGTTGACCGCGACGACGCCCGTCTCCAACCCCGCGAAGAAGGCGCTGCCCGCGAGGCACGCCACGATCAGCGCGATGGATACTCCGGGGCTCATGCGGGATCGGTTCCCGTCAACCGTTCGATATGAGCGAGCGTCGCCCGATGGCGCTCGACCTTCCGGACGGTGACCCGCACCCCCTGCGCCTCGACGATCTCGTTGGGCCGGGGGATGTGGCCCGCGTGGGCCGCCAGCCAGCCGGCCAGACGGTCGGCGCCCTCGGCGGACAGCTCCAGACCGAGTTTGCGGTTGAGGTCTCCCAGGCTGAACGAGGCGTCCACCAGCCAGCGGTTGGGGCCCGCCTCCTGGAAGATCGGCCGAGGGCGGCTCATCTCCTGGTAGATCTCGCCCGTGATGCGCTCGATGATGTCGCCCCGCGTGATCATGCCCGAGGTGCCGCCGAACTCGTCCACGACCAGCGCCACCCGCCGGCCCTCCGCCTGGAACTGCGCGAGCAGCCGGTTCAGGCGGATGTTCTCGGGCACGAAGAACGGCGGGATCGTCGCCGCGGCAATCGAGTGGGCGGGGTCGAGCAGGTACCGGCGCACGTCCAGGAACCCCTCGACGTTGTCCAGCGAATCCCGATAGAGCGGCAGGAAGTGGCGTCGGCTGGCCCGCGCGACCCGCACCTGCGACGCCGGGTCGTCGGCCAGATCGATCCCCTTGAGGTCCACGCGCGGGGTCATCGCGTCGGCGGCGACCATGGATTCAAGGCTGATGATGGCCTTGATCAGCGAGAGCTCCTCGGCGTCGATGATGCCGGTCTCCCCTCCGATCTCGACGACGCTGCGAAATTCCTCCCCGCTCAATCCGCCGCCGCGGGGTCTCAACACCGGCTCGAACGCCGCGGTGATGCGTTCAAGCAGCCGCCGCAGCGGCGCCGCCAGCGCGGTGGCGCCCCGCATCGCGCGCACGTACGCCGGCGCGAGGACCGGCCCGAACCGCAGCGCCAGCCGCTTCGGGCCGAACTCGCCGAAGACCAGCAAAAGGCCGGTCATGACCAGAATCGAAGCCGTTTCGGCGGCGTCGGGCCGGACACGGCGCATGATCCGGTAGAAGACGGCGGCCGCCGCGATGTTGACGAGGGTGTTGAGGATTAGCACGGTCGAGAGCAGGCGAGTCGGCCGGGACGTCAGCTCCCGCAGGGCGGCATCGATGCGGGGATAGGACCGCGCCACCCGCCGCAGCCGGATCGCGTCAAGCGAAAAGAAGAGCGTTTCGGCCGACGAGCAGAAGGCGGAGCCCGCCAGCAGCGCTACGAGCGCCGCCACCTCGGCCAGGGGCGTCATGGGCGGCCGTCCGCACGCGGCGTCGCGCGCCGGCCCGCGCTGTCCACGCGGTCTGGAGCAGAAACCATCACTGAAAACGCCGCCCACGCCGCCGGCCCGGGGCGGGCTCGGACACGGAGTCGGCGATCCACTCGAGGAACGGCCGGAAGCCGTCTTGGATCTCCACCGCGATCACACATGGACACTCGTACGGATGAAGTTCCACCACCGCCCGGCGCAGCGCCGGCCATTGCGCCCGAGTCGTCTTAAAGATCATGACGGCCTCGCGCGACGTCTCGATCCTTCCCTGCCAGCGGTAGACCGACGCGCAGCGCGGCCAGATGTTCGCGCACGCGGCCAGCCGCGCCTCGATGACGCGGCGCGCAATCCGGCGCGCCGCCGCGGCGTTGGGGGCTGTGCAATAGACCCATAGGGGCTTCATGCCCCTCAAGACTACCGCCAATTTTCCCGCGGTCGAGCCGCCGGGGAGGGGCCGGGACCGGCGCCGCCCACGCCGGTGCCTTCTCGCAAGAGAACACCGCATCCCGTTGTGTTTTCTTCCCTTGGCAATGTAGAGTCGAGAAATGAAGGCGTTGCGTCTCGACGTGCCGATCGCCCGCTTGCTGGCACCCTGTGCGGCGGCATGTGCAATCGTAGGTTGCGGATCGCCGGCGGCGCACATAAAGCCGGCGGGGGTGGGGCCGCTGGGCGAATCGCCGATAAGGGGTCCGCTGCGGGTGGAGTTGTGGTCCGATAGCACCAGCGTCCGGCGGGGCGAACCGTTGCGGATTTGCGGACGGGCCGTCAATGTCTCAACCGAGCCGGTGACACTCCCTGAACGGCCGATCCTCCTGCTTTCCTGGACGTATCCCGGGGGGCTGCGGGACAACACGATACGCCCCGTTCCGGAGTCCCAGTTCTTTCAGCCGGCCGAGGTCGTGACGCTGCCGCCGGGCGGGAACCTTTTCTTCGAGACGACGGTGGCGACGCGGTATTTCTGGCGTGGCGGCGTCGTGGTCTTCCGGGGCATTTTGCACGTGCCCCGCAATCAGAATCCGGCCATTCCGGGGATGCCGGCCGGCCGGTTTGCCTCCAACGCGATCGGCGTGCTGGTCGCGGAATGAGTCTTCCTAACGGCCGCCGGGCGGCTGCGCCGCCACCGGAATCGCCGCGGCTGGTTGACCGCGTTGTGCCTCCGGCGCCCCGGGTGTATGGTCGGCGTCGGTCCCAACAGGAGCATCGCCCATGAACACCGAAGACGTTTCCCCGCCGCCGCTGCCGTCACAGCGCCGGCCGGGTGGCGGCGCCCGGCCCACGGTCAGTTGGGCGCGGATGCCGTGGGGCGGCCTTCTGATCCTCGTCGCCGTCGTCGCGCTGCCGGCGTGGTTCTGGTTCTTCTGGCGGATCGAGCCGAAGCCGGGGCAGGTCGCGGTGCTGATCCGCAAGACCGGGAAAGTCCTGCCCTCGGGTGAAATCCTGGCCCTGGAGCCGGGCCAGAGGGGCATCCAGCTCGACGTGCTGGCCGAAGGCCGGCACTTCCGAAATCCGTGGACTTGGTCGTGGGAATATCATCCCGTGGTCACCATCCCCGCCGGCCGGCTAGGAGTGCAGGTGCGGCTCTACGGGCAAGAGCCCGAGCCGGGCCGGATCCTCGCCGGGCCCGGCGAAAAGGGCATCCTACCGGCGATCCTCTCCCCCGGGACCTACCGGCTCAACCCCTACGCCATCGACGTACAGCCGTTCGACGCGGTCTCGATCCGGCCGGGCCACGTGGGGGTGCTCGTGTCGCTGGTGGGGGACGACCCGCTGGACGGGACAGGACCGAGAAACCACCGCAACACGTTTCTCGTCGAGGAGGACTCCAAGGGGGTGCTGGCCCGCGTGCTCGACCCGGGCACGCACTACCTCAACCCGTTCATGTGGAGCGTGACGGAGGTCAGTCTGCAAAGCCAGCGGTTCGAGCTGAGCGGCGAGGACGCCATCACGTTCCTGACCTCCGACGGCTTCATCGTCGAAGTGGAGGGCACGCTCGAGTTCGCCATCCGCCGGGAGCAGGCGGCCCTCCTGACGCACCGGATCGGCGACATGGAGGACGTGATCAAAAAGATCATCCTGCCGCGGGCCCGGGGCTTCAGCCGGATCGAGGGCAGCAAGCAGCCGGCGACCAGCTTCATCATGGGCGAGACGCGGCAGCGGTTTCAGGACACGCTGGAGACCCACCTGCGGGAGAAGTGCGAGGAGTGGGGCGTCGCGGTGAAATCGGTCCTGATCCGCAACATCAAGGTGCCCGACGAGATCGCCCGCGTCATCCGGGAACGCGAGATCGCCGTGCAGGAGGCGCGCAAGTTCGAGCAGCAGATCGAACAGGCGCGGTCGAAGGCGGAGCTGACCCGCCAGGAGATGCTGGCGCTCCAGAACAAGGCTCGGGTCGAGGCCGACACGGCGCGGATCAAGGCGGTCATCGAAGCGCGGCAGGCCCAGTCGGTCAGCATCACCAACGCGACGCGCAGCCTCGACGTGGCCCGAATCGAGCTGGACGCGGCCGGGTTCCGCGCGAAGGCGGTTTTGGCGGAGGCGACGGGGCGGGCGGAGGTGGTGCGGATGGAAAACGACGCTCGCGCCACCGTGATGCGCAGCCAGGTCGAGGCGTTCGGCGGCGGCATGAACTACGCGCGCTACGTGTTCCTTCAGCAGGTGGCGCCCGGAATCGAAAACATCCTGACAACGGACGGCCAGGAGGGGTTCGGTCGGCTCTTGCAGACGCTGCTGCCGGCGACCGCGCCGCCGGGCGGACCGCCGGAGGCGGCGGCGCCCCGCGGCGATACGCCGGCGTCCGGGGAGGCGCGCCGATGAAGGCGATGCGTCGCGGAATCGCCGGCCTGGCCGTCGTGGCGGCGGCGCTGTGGGCCGCGTGGATGTGGTTCTTCTGCCGGTTGTACGTGGGGCCGGACGAAATGGCCGTGATCACCACCAAGACCGGTGCCCCGCTGCCGCCCGGCCAGATCCTGGCCCAAAAAGGCCAGCGGGGCATCCAGGAGGACGTGCTGGGCGAGGGGCGGTACTTCCTCAACCCGTTCTTGCACGACTGGAGGATCGTTCCGGTGGTCATGATCCCGATCGGCAAGGTCGGCGTGGTGACCGCGAAAGTCGGAGCGGACCTTCCGCAGGGCGAATTCCTCGCCGATCCTGGGCAAAAGGGCGTTTGGAAACGGGTGCTCGGCCCGGGCAAATACCGTCTGAATCCATACGGATATCATATCGAGATCGTGGACGCGAAAAGCATCCCGATCGGCTACGTCGGCGTGGTCACCGCCCTGTCCGGCGAGCCGGCGCCCGCCGGCGACTTTGCGGGGCCTGGGCAAAAGGGTGTCCGCCGCGAGATCCTGCAGCCCGGCCTGTACTATGTGAACCCGAAACGCTTCAAGATCGACGTGCTGGAGGTCGGCCTCAACCAGGTCTCGCTGCTGGGCCGGCAGGGCGGGGAGGTGCTGACCAAACGACTCAGCGTGATGGCGGACGAGCAGCAACGGGCCAACACCGCGAACCAGCTCGCCCAGAGCCTCCTGCGTCAGCAACAGGAGGACCGGGAGAGTTATGCCGAGAAGTCGAGCATCCTCGGCTTCCGCGGGTGGGCGCCGTTGGGACGTGCCGCGCGCACCGCGGGGCAGGAGGCGGCGAAACGCCCGCCGCTGCCGGACGCCCCCGCGGAATCCGCCGCGGCCTTTGTGCTGAACCAGTTCGTCAGCTTTCCCTCCTACGACGGGTTCGAGGTCAGCCTCGACATGACCGTGGAGTTCGAGCTGTTGCCCGAACGGATTGCCGGCATCTTCCGCACCTACGGCGACCTGCCAGCGGTCGTGGAGAAGGCCCTGATGCCGCAGATCCTCTCCGTCTCGCGGCTGAAGGGGTCGGCCTACAAGGTCACCGACTTCATCCTCGGCGAGGGCCGGGAAAAGTTCCAGGCGGACCTGACCGATGCGTTGAAGCGGGTCATGGGCGAGCGCGAGATCGTGATTCACAACGCCCTCATCCGCCACGTGGACGTGCCGGCCGACATCCTGACCCCGATCCGCGAGGCGAGCATCGCGGTCGAGCAGGACAAGACCAACAAGACGCGCCAGGGGACCGCGAAGAAACAGGCGGAGCTGAACACCGAGATGAGCCTCATCGAGCAACGCGGCGAGCAGGTGCGTCAGGAAACGTTGAAGCTGGTCGGCGAAATCCGCGCGGCCCAGGAGCTGGAGGTGGCGACGATCGCGGCGGAGACGCAGAAGACGGTCGCGGAGATCCAAAGCCGCACGGCCGAGTACAACGCCCGGCGCGTGAGGGTCGAGGGCGAAGCCGCCGCGCAGGCGGTGCGGCTTGTCGAGGGCGAGCGGGCGCGGGGATACCAACTGAAGGCGGCTGCCTTTGGCGATCCGGAGGCCTTTGCGCTCTGGGAGTTCGCCAGCCGGCTGAGGCCCGATCTGCGCATCCGCGTGATCCACGCCGGCCCGGGCACCCTATGGACGGACCTGCAGCGGGCTACGATGGGCGACCTCGGCGGGGCCCGGATCCTCGGCGTGCCGGCGCCCGCCCCTGCACACGGCGCCGGCGTCCCCGCGCCGTAGAGGTAGTCAGGCCGCTCCGAGTTGTCGCGCCAGCTCCGGCGCGGCGGCGGCGATGGCCGCCTCCGCGCGGTCGGCGTGCCGGCCCCCCGCCTGCGCGCGATGTGGGCGTCCGCCGCCGCCTCCGCCGGCCAGCTTCGCGATCGCTCCCGCCAGCCGGCCTGCGTGCGCTCCGCGGACGACGACGTCGTCGCTAACGGCCACCGCGAAGGCCGCCTTGCCCTCGTGCGTTGCCCCCAGCGCCACCACCCCCGACCCCATTCGCGCCAACAGGCCATCCGCCGCCCGTTGCAACGCCTCGGGCGCGGCCGCCCCGACAAAACCGGCCACCAGCGGCACTCCGGCCACCGTCGCGCGACGGGCCAGCAGCGCCTCGCATGCGCCGCTGAGGGCGGATGCCTCGAGCTCTCGAAGCCTCCGCTGAAGGCCCCGGACCTCCTCCGCCAGCGCCGCGACGCGCGTCGGCAGATCCGCGGGCGCCGCGCTCAGGCTCCGGCCCAGCTCCTCCAGCAGGCGGCGATCCTCCCGGCCGGCCGCCCACGCCGCGCGGCCGCAGAGGGCTTCGATGCGGCGGACGCCGGCGGCCACGGAACTCTCCGAAACGATTCGGAAGGCGCCGATCTGGCCGGTCGAACGGGCGTGGGTGCCCCCGCAGAGTTCTCGAGACACGCCCTCGATGTCCACCACCCGGACGATGTCGCCGTATTTCTCGTCGAACACCGCGACGATCCCGGACCCCGGCACGTCCTTCAGCGGCATCGTGTAGGTCGAGACGGGGCGGTCGTCCATGATCCACAGGTTGACCTGCTCCTCGATCTCCGCGAGGACGTCGCGGGCCACGGCCTCAAACCAGTGGAAGTCGAATCGGAAGCGGTCTGGGCCGACCCACGAGCCCGCCTGCTTGATCTGGTCGCTGAGCCGGCCCCGCAGCGCCGCATTGAGAAGGTGGGTGCCGGTGTGATGCCGCACGATGGCCGCCCGGCGTTCGCCGTCCACCGTGGCGGTCACGGTGTCGCCCTCCGCCACGCGGCCGCGGACGACCCGGCCGACGTGCAGCAGAATGCCATCCGCGGGTTTGCGGGTGTCGGCAACGAAGAATTCGGCGCCCTCGCGCACCAGCGAGCCGGTGTCGCCGACCTGTCCTCCGGCCTCGCCATAGAACGGCGTGGCGTCGAGCAGCACCTCGCCCTCCTCGCCCGCATCGAGGGCGGCGACGCGGTCCCGACCGCGACGGAACAGGGCGAGGATCCGGGCGGGGGCGGTGAGCGTGTCGTAGCCCACGAACTGGCAGCGCAGGCCGGTGGCAGTCAGGGACGCCACGCGGTCAGCGCTGGCATCGGCGGCATCCCTGCGGGCGGCCCGGGCGCGGTCGCGCTGCTCCGCCATCCGCCGTTCGAATTCGGCCTCGTCCAGCGTCAGGCCTCGCTCGGCGGCCATCAGCCGGGTCAGGTCGAGCGGGAACCCGTAGGTGTCGTAAAGGCGGAACGCCTCCCCGCCGGGAAACACGCGGTCGCCCGCGCGAAGGGCGATGCCAGCGGCCTCGTCGAAGAGGGCCAGGCCGCGGTCGAGCGTCGCGGCGAATCCCTCCTCCTCGGCCCGCAGGGCGCGGGCGATCCGGTCGCGGCCGGCCGGCAGCTCCGGGAACGCGTCCCCCATCGAGGCCTCGAGCGGGGGAAGAAGGTCGGCCAGAAACGGCTCGCGCAGCCCGAGCTTGCGGCCGTAGCGAACGGCCCGGCGCAGCAGACGGCGCAGGACGTAGCCGCGGCCCTCGTTGGACGGCAGGACGCCGTCGGCGATCGCGAACGCCAGGGCCCGCACGTGGTCGGCGATCACCCGCATGGCCACGGCGTCCTCGCCCTCGTAGGGCCGGCCGGTCCGCTCCCGCACAAGGCCGATCAGCGGGGCGAAGATGTCCGTGTCGTAGTTGGAGGCGACCCCCTGCAGCACCGACGCGATCCGCTCGAATCCCATCCCCGTGTCCACATGTTTCTGGGGCAACTCCTCGAGACGGCCGTCGGCCGTGCGGTTGTATTGGATGAACACGAGGTTCCAGATCTCGATCACGTCGGCCCGGCCGGCGTTGATCCAATCCGGCGGGCAGCCGTCGGGCGAGCGGTCGAAGTGAATCTCGGAACAGGGTCCGCACGGGCCGGTGTCGCCCATCTCCCAGAAGTTGTCCTTCTCGCCGAACCGCAGAATGTGGTCGGCCGGAATGTCGGTGACCTCCCGCCAGAGGTTCTCGGCCTCGTCGTCGTCGCGAAACACGGTGGCCCAAAGCCGCTCGCGCGGTAGCCTCCAGACCCGGGTCAGCAGCTCCCAGGCCCAGGCGATGGCTTCCCGCTTGTAGTAATCGCCGAACGACCAGTTCCCCAGCATTTCGAAAAAGGTGTGGTGGTAGGTGTCCCGCCCGACCTCCTCCAGGTCGTTGTGCTTGCCGCTGACCCGGATGCACTTCTGGGTGTTCGCGACCCTGCGAAAGGTCGGGGCGCGGGCCCCGAGGAAGATGTCCTTGAACTGGTTCATGCCCGCGTTGGCGAACAGCAACGTGGGATCGGAGGGCAGGACGACCGGCGAACTGGGCACGATCTCGTGGCCCTTCGAGCGGAAGAACTCGAGGAACGACCGGCGGATCTCGCGCGATGTCATCGTCATGGAACGCTCCCGGCCTGCGCCGAACGGGCGGCGATGGTACACCAGTCGCCGGCCCGGCGCACGCCCCGCGCGGCACCTCGGCCGACGGCCGAAAGTGCGTCGCGGGCGAGGAGCCGCCGGCACGCCCGGCCGCCGGAGGCCGTGCTCTCGTGCGGACTGCTGGAACGCTCCGCCGCGGGACGGCGGGCATCGCCGCGTCGCCCTTCCGCGGGGAACGACGCTGGGGGTCACCGGATGCGGTCCGAGCGGACCGGTTGGTCAGGCGAATGGTGGTGGGGGAAGGATTCGAACCTTCGAAGACATAGAGTCGGCAGATTTACAGTCTGCTCCGTTTGGCCGCTTCGGTACCCCACCGTCGCGCGCCGGTCTATTGTAGCGGCCCGGCAGCACTTGTCGAATCCGCCGCGGGGGGCGTTTCCGGCGCCGGCGAAACCTCCAGGGCGGGCGGCGGCTTGAACCAGACAGCCGCCAGCGGCGGCAGGGTGATCGAAAGGGACCATGGCCGGTCGTTCCAGGGCCGGGCCTCGGCGACGACCTCCCCCGCGTTGCCGCAGTTGCTGCCGCCGTACATCGCCGCGTCGGTGTTCAGGATCTCCCCGTACACGCCGCCCCGCGGCACGCCGAGGCGGTATTCGTGCCGCGGCACGGGGGTGAAATTGAACGCCGCGACCAGAAAATCCTCAGAAGACTTCGCCACCCGGAGGAACGAGAGCGTGGATTGCTCTGAGTCGTGAAGATCGATCCACTGGAAGCCCTCCGGATACGTGTCGGCCTCGTGCAAGGCCGGCTCGGCGCGGACCAGCCGGTTGAGGTCGCGCACGAGGTTGCGCACCCCGGCGTGGGCCTCGTAGTCCAGCAGAGCCCAGTCGAGTTCGGCATGGCAGTTCCATTCGCCCCACTGACCGAACTCGCCGCCCATGAACAGCAGCTTCTTGCCCGGATGCGCGGCCATGTAGGCCAGCAGCAGCCGCAGGTTCGCGAATTTCCGCCAGAGGTCGCCGGGCATCTTGTCCAACAGCGACCGCTTGCCATGGACGACTTCGTCGTGGGACAGGGGCAGGATGAAGTTCTCCGAAAAGGCGTACACCATCGAAAAGGTAAGGCTGTTGTGGTGGTATTTGCGGTGCACCGGGTCCTTGCCGAAATACTCGAGCGTGTCGTGCATCCACCCCATGTTCCACTTGAAGTCGAAGCCGAGGCCGCCGAGGTAGACGGGTCGGGAGACCATCGGCCAGGCGGTGGATTCCTCGGCGAACGTCAGGAACCCCGCGTGTTCGGCGTGGACGACCTCGTTGAACCGGCGCAGGAAATCGATCGCCTCTAAGTTCTCCCGCCCGCCAAAACGGTTGGGGATCCATTCCCCCGGCGGGCGGGAGTAGTCGAGGTAGAGCATGCTGGCCACCGCGTCGACCCGCAGGCCGTCGACGTGGTAGGCGTCCGCCCACCACATGGCGCTGGACAGCAGGAACGAGCGGACCTCATGGCGGCCGTAGTTGAAGATCAGGGTGCCCCAGTCCCGGTGCTCGCCCAGCCGGGGGTCGGCGTGCTCATAAAGGTGGGTGCCGTCGAAGCGCGCCAGCCCGTGCCCGTCCTTTGGGAAGTGGGCCGGCGTCCAGTCCACGATCACGCCGAGGCCGGCCCGGTGGCAGCGGTCCACGAATTCGGCGAAGTCGTCCGGGGTGCCGAATCGCGAGGTCGGCGCGAAATAGCCGGTGGTCTGGTAGCCCCACGAGGCGTCGAACGGGTGTTCGGCCGCCGGCAGGAGCTCCAGGTGGGTGAACCCGAGGTCGAGCGCGTAGGGGATCAGCTCGTCGGCCAGTTCGAGGTAGGTCGGCAGCCCGTCGCCCGGCCCCTTGCGGCGGCGCCATGAGCCGAGGTGGACTTCGTACACCTGGATCGGCGCTTCGTGCCAGCGAATCGCGCCGCGCTGTTCCATCCAGACCGAGTCGTTCCAGACGTGCCGGCCGCAGGGCCAGACCACCGAGGCCGACCGCGGCCGCACCTCGGCGGCGAAGGCAAAGGGGTCGGCCTTCTGCTCGATCCGGCCGTCGGCGCCGAGGACCTCGAATTTGTACAGGGCGCCCGCCTCGACGCCGGGGATGAACAGCTCCCAGACGCCACCGAGGCCCCGACGGTGCATGGGATGGCGGCGGCCGTCCCATTGATTGAACGAGCCGACGACGCTGACCCGCCGGGCGTTGGGGGCCCAGACGGCGAAGTGGCAACCCGGCACGCCCTCCGCCACGCGCAGGTGCGCACCCATCTTTTGGTAAGCGCGGTAGTTTGTCCCCTCGTGGAACAGGTGAAGGTCGAAGTCGCCCAGCCACGGCGGAAATCGCCACGGATCCTCGAGGACCGCGACGTCGCCGCGAGAGTCGGTGGCGCGCAGGCGGTAGCGGAAGGGACGCGATGCGGTGCCGTGCCATTCGAAGATGCCGGCGGGGTGGATGCGCCGCATCGAATGCACGGCGCCGGTCTCCAGGTCCAGCAGGTCCGCGGCGGCGGCGTGGGGGAGCCACGCGCGGGCGATGGCGCGGCCGTTCTCGACGAACAAACCGAGAAGATCGGCCGGCGTCGCATGAATGCCTCGCGCCAACGCGTCGAGGGCTTCGGGAGTGGCCTTCATGCTCATCGTCAACTCATCCCGCAGCCATCCTATCCGGCGGCTCCCACGCTTCGCAAACGGCGTCGGGAGGGAGGGCTGGAATTCGGCCGAGCCGCGACGCGTTTTCGGCAAGGGCAATCGGCGACGGGGATCGGTGTTTTTTTGCTTGACGGTGTGCGGCCTTCTGTTAAATCCCGGCAGGCTTGTAGGCTGACTGGTGGGATACAATAGAGGCCTGGCGATGAAGGTTGTGCGGTGGGCGTGGGCGGCCGCGTTCCTGATCGCGGCGGGGTGGATCGATGCGCGGGCACAGTAGCGGCTGGAGGCCGGCGACTTGATGTTTGTGCAGCTTTCGTCGGACGACGCAGACACGTTTGCGTTTCTCTTCACGAAAGAC
Organism: uncultured bacterium; assembly: GCA_937139365.1. Classification (GTDB taxonomy): domain Bacteria; phylum Verrucomicrobiota; class Kiritimatiellia; order PWTM01; family PWTM01; genus CAACVY01. The sequence goes on from CAKZPT010000115.1 coordinate 21,199, forward strand.
ATCGAAGCGGGCACGCATGTCGTGTTCACGGATAACGCGTGGGACCAGCATGGATACTGGCGGACCAACGCTTCTATACCCGGGGCCATGACCGAGGACGCGTTCGTCTGGACCGCGCCGAGCAACATCTCGGCGGGCGTCATCGTGACGAACAATTCGCACAACCTCGCCCTCGCTGCCAGCGGCGAGAATCTGTTCGCCTTTCAGGGCTCCTGGGTCAGTCCGAACTTCGTATCCGGCGCCTCATGGGATAATACGATGACGTGGCGGACCTCGGGAGCGGCGACCGCCAACGACTCGTATCTTCCGCCCGGCCTGAGCGCCGGCGTGTCGGCGTTCGCGCGCGGGATCGCGGGCGACAACACGGGCAACACGGCGTTCGTCACCAACGGCACCACGGCCGTGCTCCGCGATGCCATCTACGGAACGCCCGGGAACTGGTCAACCCATGGCACAGCTCACGTGCCGCCGACGCCGGGGCCGTACACCTTCACAGATGCTGTAGCCGCGCCGAAGCAAACCAACACGATCGCGATGTACACGTTCGGCCTCGCTGCCGCCTCGTACACGGAGACGGCGATCAAAATCGACGGGCTCTACGGCGCGCAAGCCACCTTCGGGATCTTTACCAACGTCCAGGTTCGGCCGGGCGGCGCCCTCGTGTTGGATCCGGATGGCAAGGATGGTTTCAACGGGCAAGGCTACGCGACCGAGAATACGTCCACGGCATTTCGGGACAGCACAGCCTTGGATTTCGCCGCGGACGCGGCCTTCGAGGTGACGCTGACGCTCGGGCCGGGCTATTCGTACAATCTCGAAAACGTTTCGTTCTTTGCTCAGCGGAATGCCAACGGCCCGCAGTCGGTCGGCTTCTTTTACAGCACCGACAGCGGGGCGTCGTGGAACCAGGTCGGAACAACGTTGGCGCTGGGCACGACGTTCTTGACGCCGTTCAACTTTGTGGACGGAGCGAACATGATCGACGGGTGGACGGGGACGGTGCAGCTTCGGATCTACGCATGGAACGCGGCGGCGAGCGGAAGCCAGCAGATCCGCATTGACGAGTTGTACATTGAGGGAGCGGTCATCCCGGAGCCGGGGACTGCGTCGCTGGCGGTGCTCGCAGCGGCGCTCTTCGCGCTGCGCCGGCGGTGGATTTGCTGAACGGTCGCCCGACGCCGTCCCGCCGCTGCCGGCACCCGCAAAGGGGCGCGAGCCGCCGGGGGGGGGCCCCTGCGGCCACGGCATCCGGTGGAGAAGGGGAGGATGGGGTGGCGGTGTCCTTCTTGAACCTTGTGCGAACCGCCGTACTGGGGCCAGAGTAAACCCAATCCCGCCCGACAAGGCAACGCCGGTACCTCGCGACGCTGACGTGCCGCTCGGAACATACGCAAGAACCGCGCCGCCGGAGGCGTCACGGTTCTTGCTTCCCCCGGCTCGTCGCTGTCGCTCCTCGCCCCCACGTACGGCGCGACACGCGCCGTGCTTCTACTCCTCGTCGCTGGACGCGGCTCGGAGCAAGGTGCCGCACTGGGCCGCGTGCCTGCGCTTCCGCCGCCTGCGTGGGCGCGGTCGCCGGTCGGCCCTTCTGAACGCCTGCCGCGCCGTAGCGTCGCGGGGGCGGGTCGGGCCGAGGCCGGCTGCCCCGGTCGCCGCTGACGCGACGACGGCGGCTCTCGCCGCCCGGTTCGTTCCGCCCGTCTTCTCGTCTTCGTTTTCGTGGGCGCGCGCGAAGAGGAAGAGGCTGCGGATTGACGGGCTCCACTCACCAACCCCCTATGCCGCCTGCGGCGGCAGCAGCCAGCCAGGAAAGAGCGCTGTCGCGTTTTTCCAACGTTTGGAAAAGTGCCTTCGACAGTCTTCCAACGTCTGGAAATCCCCTCGGAATGCGCTCTAATCCCGCCGCTTGAGGCGTCGGAATTCGTCGGTTTCTACCCCGGCCATGTTTCAAGTGCCGTTTCCGCCGGGCTCCGTAAACTCCACCCGTCGAAAGCCGTCACTTCAAACACGGCCCCCCAACGCCGCCGGGCAATTCGCCCCGAGTGTGCACGTACGGTGCAAACGTCGCGGCCATTTGCCTTTTCGGCGGCAAGAGCCTGCCGGGCGCTCTTCTCGTTCTCGCGCCCGTCACCGCTCCGACGCGCACGGGCTCTCCGTCGCTGGGTCGGGCCGCTGGCCCTCCGCGGTGTCCGGCTTCGCCGGGTTCGCTCCGCGCGCACCCGTCACGCCACGGCGAAGACGCCGTGCAATGCCGGTTACTGTGCGCTCCGTTCACGGGATGCGGTAACAACGTGTTCTCAATCGCCGGAGCGGAACTGGGGCGCTTGAGAACTTGGTTCGGTTTCAATTTTGTCCGGTCCTGACCGGTTTCCGCACGCTTGCGTGGACACGCTTTGCTACGGTATCAAGCGTTTATGATCCATGCGCCGGGCGATCCCGGCGCGGAGTGACAAACGGAAATGACGATGCAACAAGAGCGTTGGCTGTCGGTGGACGAGATCGCCGCACATCTCGGAGTGAACCCGGACACGGTTTACAAGTGGATAGAACGGAAGAAGCTTCCTGCCCACAAAGTTGGCCGACTATGGAAGTTCAAAGCGACTGAGGTGGACGAGTGGGTGAGAGAAGGCAAAGCAGCGGAGACGCAAAGCGGATGACAAATGGTTCCCATACAAGACCGCCTTCGTTGGACCTCACGTTCATTACGAACGAGGCGGGCCAGTCGCTGCGCGATCGTTTTGCCACGCTGCTCCACAAAGGCACGCGCTTCTTCGACTGCCTTGTCGGTTACTTCTTCATCAGCGGTTTCTACAGAATTTACCCGTCCTTGGAGAACGTCGCGAAGATTCGGATTCTCGTAGGACTTCAGACCGACCGAACCGCGTACGACCTGCTCCAGCGGGCCAAAGAACAGGGAGAACTCGATCTTCAGTCGCACGCGACCTGCAAGGAGCAAGTTGCCAAGGACGTGCTCGACGAGTTGGAGAAAGCTGCTGACAGCGTTGAGGTGGAAAGCGGTGTTCACAAGTTCGTTGAGTGGATTCGGTCGGGCAAGCTGGAGATCAAGGCCCACCCGAGCGAGAACCTTCACGCCAAGGTCTACATCATGACCTTCTCGGAGGGCGACCGGGACAAAGGGCGGGTCATCACCGGTTCAAGCAACCTCACTCAAGCCGGACTTCAGGACAATCTTGAGTTCAATGTCGAGTTGAAGAATCCCGCCGACTACGACTTCGCCATCGCCAAGTTCAACGAACTGTGGGCAACGGCCGTAGACGTATCGCAGCCGTACGAAGACACGATCGTAAACAAATCCCCCTTCGCCAGCTTCACGCCCTACGAACTGTATCTGAAATTCCTCTACGAGTACTTCAGGAACGAACTGAACCGCCCCTCAGAACTTGAGGACATGTATGTCCCCGTGGGATTCAAGAAGCTGAAGTATCAGGAAGAGGCGGTTTTGAACGCGCGCAAGGTGCTGGAGGAGTATGGCGGCGTGTTCCTTTCCGATGTCGTAGGGCTCGGGAAGACCTACATCGCAGCCCTGCTGGCCCAGCAACTGGACGGGCGGCATCTCGTTATCGCGCCGCCGCATCTGCTCAACAAAGAAAAGCGCGGTTCTTGGCCGAATGTGTTCAGCGATTTTCAAGTCCGGCAGACGGATTTTGAGTCCATCGGCAAGCTGGAACACCTCCTTGGGCGCGACATTTCGAAATACAAAAATGTTTTCATCGATGAGTCCCATCGCTTCCGCACGGAAACGACCCAAAGCTATGAAATGCTCGCCCAAATCTGCCGAGGCAAGAGGGTCATCCTTGTTTCCGCCACACCATTGAACAACACGCCGTTGGATATTCTCAGCCAAGTCAAACTGTTCCAGGCGGGCAAAGCCAGCAACATACCGACCCTCCGCAATCTCGAAGCATTCTTCGCGGGCCTTCAAGCCAAGCTGAAGGGGCTGGATCGGCAGACCGACCGCGAACTCTATTTCCGCACGGTTGAAGCGAACGCCAAGGAGATCCGCGAGAGGGTCCTAAAGTTCCTGATGGTGCGGCGCACCCGAACCGAGATCGAAAAATACTACGGCGAGGACATGAAACAGCAGGGCTTGAAGTTTCCCGAGGTCGAGGACCCGATTCCGCTGTTCTACAAGTTCAGCAAGCAGGAGAACGAAATCTTCAACGAGACGTTGAAGCTGCTTACCTCCGACTTCACCTACGCCCGATATGCGCCGCTGCTCTACTACGAAGGCAAAATGGATGAGCGCGAACGGCAAGGCCAACGAAACCTCGCCAAGTTCATGAAAATCCTGATGGTCAAGCGCCTCGAAAGCAGTTTCCACGCGTTTCGGCTGACCCTGGACCGGTTCGCGCATTCGTATGACCGCGTCATCGCGGAGTTCAAGAAGGGCAACGTGTACATCAGCAAGAAGCACATCGGGAAAATCTTCGATCTTCTCGAACAGGACGATCAGGAAGGGATTGAGAACCTTCTGGAGCAGGACAAGGCCGTGCGGCTGGCCGCGAAGGATTTCTCGGCAGAATTCATCGAACACCTCGAGGCAGACTACCGCACCTTGCACCGAATCAAGGAGATGTGGGCCGACATCAGGCGCGATCCCAAATGGATGGCCTTCCGGGAAGTCCTGAAATCCGAGCCGCACCTGAAGAAGGGCAAACTCGTTATCTTCACCGAGTCGCAGGAGACCGCCGGATACCTGGCCGATCGCATCCGCGCCGAAGTGGACGAGAAGACGCTCATGTTCTGCGGCAATTCGGGCGAGTCACAGCTCCAGGACGTCATCGACAACTTCGATGCCAATGCCGTCAAGCCGTCCGATGCCTACCGGATACTCGTCAGCACGGAAGTTCTTTCCGAGGGCGTCAACCTGCACCGGTCAAACGTGGTCATCAACTACGACATCCCTTGGAATCCAACGCGCCTGATTCAGCGCGTCGGACGCGTCAATCGCGTGGATAGCAATTTCGGCGCCATCTACACCTACAACTTCTTTCCCACGGAAGAGGGCAACGACGCCATCAAACTGCGCGAGTCCGCGGAAGCCAAGATTCACGCATTCATCGAGATGCTGGGGGCGGACGCCCGCCTGTTGACCGAGGGCGAGGAAGTCAAATCGCACGACCTTTTCGCCAAGCTCACCAGCAAGAAGATCATTACCGGCGAGGACGAAGACGAAGAAAGCGAACTCGAATACCTCACGGAAATCCGCACCGTGCGCGACAAACAACCCGAGCTTTTCGCCCGGATCAAACGACTTCCGAAGAAGGCCCGGTCCACGCGCACCGTGCCGGCCGCGCAGGACGCCGTGGCGCCGCACTTCCCTTCGTTGCTGACCTACTTCCGGCAGGGCCGTCTGGACAAGTTCTACCTAGCTGCCCAAGACACGTCTTCTCCGGTTGAACTCGACTTTCTGACTGCCGCAAAACTTATGAAGCCGTCAGACCCCGCCGAGAAACGTCAACCCATCCCGCCCGACTTCTACACCCTGTTGGATCGAAACAAGGAAGCCTTCGCCGCTGCTAGCAGCCTCGAGAAGGACGACGCCGTTCCCCGCCGCAAGGGCGGAGCCAACGACACCTACATCCTGAAACGCCTCAAAGCGAAGGAAATCCAGCAGTACCCCGGCTTCACGGATGAGGACGAGGAATACATCCGCAACGTAATCCAGCTTCTGAGAGACGGTTCCCTTCCCAAGCCGACGACCAAGAAGGTCGCCGAAGCGCTCAAGCGCGAGGTCGAGCCGCTGAAAGTGCTCGGAATCCTGCGCCGGGACATTTCGCCATATTTCTTTCAGGCAACCCGCGCCCAGCAAATGCGCCATTTTATGATGCCGCGAGAGGTGATCTTGTCGTCATGGATCGTTTCAGGAGAACGTAATGCCTAAACTTCGGCCCAGCGGCGGCTACCGCGATACGGCCAGCTTCCAGACGGCGACGATCGTCTACGACGCGACCTACTGGTTCTGTGAGAAGTTCCTCGACCCGCATTCGCGCACGGTGGACCAGATGGTGCAGGCCGCCCGATCCGGCCGCCAGAACATCGCGGAGGCCAGCCGCGCCGCCGCCACCTCCTCGCAAACCGAACTGCGCCTGCTCAACGTCGCGCGCGCCAGCCTGGAGGAACTCCTGCTCGATCTTGAGGATTTCCTCCGCCACCGGCACTTGCCGCAATGGGCGCCCGACGCGCCGGAGGCCTTGGCCGTGCGGCAAGTCCCGCAGCGCTTCCGGCAGAACCGGTCGGATCAGTCGGATCGGTCGGATCTGACCGATCTGACGGATCGACAGCGCTGGGCGCTCTACGCGCCTTGGCTGGAACACGCCGACCCCGCCGTGCGGGCCAATGCCCTCATCTGCCTCATCCACCAGGCGAATTTCCTGCTCGATCAGCAGATCGCCGCGCTGGAGCGGGCCTTCATCGAAGGCGGCGGCTATAGCGAACAACTCGCCGCCGCCCGGCTCGCCGAGCGGCAACGCCGCAAACATGATCCGTCGGATCCGTCGGATCCGTCCGATCGCATCCCCAACTGCCCCAACTGCGGCAAACCCATGGTCCTGCGCACGGCGAAAGCGGGCAAGAATGCGGGCCGGCAGTTCTGGGGCTGCACCGGCTACCCGGATTGCAAGGGAACCGTGCCCGTATGAACAAGCAACAAGCTGCCCAACTCATCAAGGACACCTTCACCCGGCCCTTCGACCGGGACCGCTTCCGCCGGTTCGCCATCAACCTGCTGAACCGCATGGACGAGTCCAAGAAGACCTCCATGCAGGTGCCGGACGCCTTTGCCGCGCACGTGAAAAGCTGTCAACGGCTGGCCACGTATACCGATCCCACCGGCGAGTTGATGGACGTTCTCGTCGTTCACCTGACCGAGGATTGGAAGATCGATCGCACCCGCACCGCCCTGCGCGATTTCGTGGCCCACAAACTCAAGCGTGGCGAACATTACAAGGAAGCGGGCCTGGTCGCGTTTGTGTCGCCGGACGCCGCACGCTGGCGGCTCTCCTATGTCCGGATGCAGTACGAGTCCGTCCGCGACCCGAAAACCGGACTCATCAAGCCCGAAGAAAAAGTCACCCCCGCCCGCCGCTTTTCCTACCTCGTCGGCGAAGGCGAAAGCTGCCACACCGCGCAGACCCGGTTTCTCGACCTTCTCCAGGACACCGCCACTGATCCCACGCTCGCGCAGATCGAGGAAGCCTTCAGCGTCGAGGCCGTCACCAAGGAATTCTTCGGCGAGTACGCGGAGCTTGTCGGTGCCATCAACGCCGCCCTTGAAAAGATGGTCGCCAAGGACAAGACGCTCCGCGACGAGTTCACCGCGAAGGGCGTCAACACCGTGGACTTCGCCAAGAAACTCCTCGGGCAGATTGTCTTTCTCTATTTCCTCCAGAAAAAAGGCTGGCTCGGTGTCGAGAAAGGGAAGGACTGGGGCACCGGCCCGCGCGACTTCCTCCGGCGGCTCGTGGATCAGGCGGATCGGTCGGACCAGTCGAATCTTTTCAACGATGTTTTCGAGCCCCTTTTCTACGACACCCTCGCCACGGACCGGGGCCACGAGGCGTGGTGCAGCCGCTTCAACTGCCGCATCCCGTTTCTGAACGGCGGTCTGTTCGAGCCGCTGAACGGCTACGACTGGGAGAAAACCGACATCCTCATCCCGAACCGGCTATTCACGAACAACGAGGTTGTTGAAGAAGGCGTCACCGGGACCGGCGTCCTCGACGTGTTCGACCGCTACAACTTCACCGTCAACGAGGCCGAACCGCTGGAAAAAGAGGTCGCCATTGACCCGGAAATGCTCGGAAAGGTTTTCGAGAATCTGATCGAGGAAAACCGGCGCAAAGGGCTGGGCGCGTTTTACACCCCGCGCGAGATCGTCCACTACATGTGCCAGGAAAGCTTGATCAACTACCTGGAAACAGCCGTCACCACCGTTCCTCGCGCCGACATCGAAACCTTCGTCCGCCTCGGCGAGCAGATTTCGCACTACGAGGCGGTGGACGCGAAATATGCCGTCAAGATGCCCAAGAGCATCATCGCCCATGCGAAGGCGCTGGACGATGCGCTCAAGACGATCACCGTCTGCGATCCCGCGGTCGGCTCCGGCGCATTCCCGGTCGGCATGATGACCGAAATCGTCCGCTGCCGCATGGCCCTGAACCCCTTCTTCGATGCCTCCAATCCGTCGGATCAGTCGGCCCGCACCCCCTATCACTTCAAGCGCCACGCCATTCAGAACTCCCTCTACGGCGTGGACATTGACTCCAGCGCCGTCGAAATCGCCAAGCTCCGGCTTTGGCTCTCTTTGGTTGTGGACGAGGAGGACGTGAAGCAGATCAAGCCGCTCCCGAACCTCGATTACAAGATCGTGTGCGGCAACTCGTTGCTGGGGGTTGAGAAGGACCTCTTCAACCAGGAAGCCTTCAACCGGCTCGAAAAGCTGAAATCCCTCTTCTTCGATCAGTCAGATCAGTCTGAAAAGGCCGCCCTGCGCCGCCAGATCAACGAAATCATCCGCCAACTCACCCGCGACCGCGAGACCTTCGACTTCGAGATTTTCTTCTCCGAGGTCTTCCACCAAAAAGGCGGCTTCGATGTCGTCATCGCCAATCCGCCGTATGTCTCGGTTAAGAAGTTCGCGAGAACCGCGCAGCAGATGGAATGGAAGCGCCGGTTCAAGACTTTTGCCGCGCGGGGCGACATTTACTGTTTCTTTTACGAGCGCGGGTTGGGGCTCCTCCGCGACGATGGCGTCTTGACGTTCATCAGTTCCAACAAGTTCCAGCGTGCAGGATATGGCATGGGCTTGCGCCAGTTGCTGGCATCCCAACGAATTCGCGCGTTGGTGGATTTTTGTGAACTGCCTGTCTTCGCCGCCGCCACCGATCCCATGATCGTTGTGGTCAACAAAGGCGCTCCCGCCAAGAACCACGAAATACCCGTGGTGGTCATCAAGGATGAGGCGGAATTTGAAACCCTTCATCAGTCCCTTGCGACGCGGGGCAACCTCTACAAGCCTGAACAACTCAAGGCTGACGGTTGGTCGCTCGAAGGCGGTGATGGCCTTGCCCTCGTGGACAAGCTGCGCTCAAAAGGAACGCCGCTCGGGCAGTACGTGAATGGCCGCTTCTACCGGGGTATATTGACCGGCCTGAACGAGGCCTTTGTAATCGACCGCGCCACGCGCGACCGGTTGATTCGCGAGGACCGCAAATCGGCCGAACTCATCAAGCCGTGGATCCGGGGGCGGGACATTCATCGGTGGACGCACGAGTACCATGACCTATACGTGATCCTTGTCCGGTATGAATTCCACACGGAGCTCAAACACTATCCCGCCATCCTTCGCCACCTGTCTCAGTTCTCCAAGGAACTTAAGGCACGTGGGCAGTGCCAAACATCCCGGGATGGAGCGGCGGAGGGTCAGCATCATTGGCTGGAATTGGATAATAACCCCTCGCAATCCTACCTCGATGCCTTTACAGAGCCGAAAATTGTTATCGCCGATATCGGCAAACTCCTGAAGGCGGCATGGTCTGAAGGGGGGCACGTCATTGGGAACACAGGCTACATTCTCCCTGGCGCGGAAAGAGCGCTACTCGCCGTCTTGCTGAGTTCCGTTGTTGACTGGTATGCCCGCATGACTTTTTAGGCGCTTGGCGATCCGTGGAAGGGCGGCCGGATGCGGTTCATAAACAGGAATCTCGTGACGATCCCCATCCCTTCTGCCTCCCCTGCCGACAAGGCCCGGCTGACGAAGCTGGCGGAGCGAGCGGCGAAGCAGGCCGAGGCGGAGGATGCGGCCGGACTGCGGGCGACGGAGCGGGAGATTGACGAGATCGTCTATCGCCTGTTCGACCTGACCCCGGACGAGATCGCGTACATCGAGGATGTCGCTCGCCAGCGTCCGGGCAGCAGCGGGCAGTGATGAGGATTCGGAGTCCGATGACGGAACCTGATCTTTTCGGATACACCCAGCCTCCGGCCGAGCCGACCGAATACATCGTCTATCACGATGAATCCAAGGAGCCAGGATTCTGGCATATCTTCCTTTTTGTTCCCGAGGCAAGCCGCGGTGAATTGATCGCGGCGCTTGAGGAGGCATGGCGGAACAGCGGGTACCATGGCCAACACCGCCACTACAGCGACCTTCGGAGCAGCTCCACCGGCCACAGCATGGCGGATTGTTGGCTTCAGATTCTTCATGCCTCTTTTCAGAAGAAGATCGGCTCAGGCATGCTGCCTTTTAGGACAGGCCAAGATCGCGCGCGTAGGAACCCACCAAGAACCTTTTCACGTCCATTGGGGTGTCGGATGGCGGTTTTCCGAATCGAGAACGGGCTCAAGGACCTGAGCCCCTCGATGGATCAAACCCGTCGCGTTGAGCTGACCTTTCGGATGGGCTTGCAAGGGGCCTGCCATTACTTCCACGACGAAAACAACCCGATGGTGCTCCGCCATATTTACATCGACCGCGAGAGGCAGTATCAACGTCCGCTCGATAAAGAATGGATTCTGGAAAAGCTCCGGAAGAGGTTTCGAGACTACTGCCGGCTTCCCCGCGAATGCGGCATTGAAGGAGAAGCGGTAAGCGCCGAAGACCGGATCATTCTCGATGCCGCCGACATCTTGCTTGGGGTCATAAGGAATTTCTACATAACGCCCGATCTGTCCGCCCTGAATCCACGCAGGGCTGAACATTGCCGAATGATTCAGCCACTGGTGGACGACATCGGAAAAGGACAGAAGCGCATGATCAACAGTCGGCTCGGCGTATTCGGAACCCTTTCGACTGCTCGCATTGAGGGCGATCAATGGATTTTCGCCCCGTTGCATAAAGAGACCGACAGTAACTTGTCGTCGCACCCAGAGCTGCCGCTGTAATATGTGGACTGTCACGGCTGGCTTCATATGAAGTTCGAGCCGAAACAAGCGGAAATGCCGATAAGCAGCCACGGCACGTGAGGGGAAGAGAAGACGCGCGCGCCCCCGAAAACGAAGACGAGAAGACGGGCGGAACGAACCGAGCGGCGAGAGCCGCCGTCGTCGCCTGAG
>CAKZPT010000116.1 GCA_937139365.1 uncultured bacterium
GAGGACTTGCGCGGCGGCACGGGGGAACCGGCTGATCGGCGGGACCGCCCCGTTGACCGGCCTGGGGGCCGGCGTAGAATGATCGCGCGACCCGACGCTGACGACGGGCGGACCGAACCATGCCGATCTACGAATATCGCTGCGCCCGATGCGGGCGAGTGTCCTCGTTCCTGGTGAGGAACGTGTCGGCCCACACCGCCCCCGCATGCCCGAAGTGCGGTCACCCAAAGACCGAGCGGGTCTTCTCGCGGGTGGCCGTGATCGGCGGACGGAAGGGGCGCGCGTCCAATCGTGACGACGCCGACGCAAGTCCGCCGGCCGACTTCGAGAAACCGCCAGAGGTCGGCGACGATGAGCCTGCGGCTCCCGGCGAGGGTGGCCCGACCGAGGCCGAGCTGGCGGAGGTCGAGTCGCTCCTCACCTCGATGGACGAGAACGACCCGCGCTCGATGGGCCGGGCCATGCGGCGCATGGCCGAGATCGCCCGCGAGCCGCTCGAGGGCGAGGTCGAAGAGGTGGTCCGCAGGCTCGAGGCCGGGGAAGATCCGGATTCGATCGAGGAAAAGATGGGCGATACGCTCGGACCGGCAGGCGGCGCAACGGATGAACTCTACGACGGCTGACCGTCGCCTCGCCCCCACCGCCTTGCCGGAGCGCCCGTGAAGCCCCGTGTGGCGGTCGTCCGGACCTCGCCCGCCTCAGTGCTGGCCGATGTCCGACGCGCGATGGAGCTGGCCGGCGCGCCCGAGGCGCTGACGCCCGGGCCCGACGTGCTGCTGAAGATCAACATCAGCTGGCACCACTTCTTCCCCGCCTGCTCGACGACCCCCTGGCAGCTCGACGGGGTCATCCGCGCCCTGCGGGGCATGGGCCATCCGACCGACCGCCTCGCCGCCTGCCACAACCGCACCGTCGTCGTCGATGCGCGGCTCGGCGAGCGGGAGAACCGTCATCTGCCCGTGGTCCAGGCCCACGGGCTTCGGAATATCCACCTTTACGAGCCGCAGGTGGAGTGGATCCACATCCGGGATGCGGTGGGCGGCCTGGCCGACCGTTTCCTGGCGCTCAACCAGGTGTACCCGGACGGCTTCCACATTCCGAAGCTGTTCCTCGGCGCCCACGTCGTGCACCTGCCGACCGTGAAGACCCACGTCTTCACGACCACGACCGGCGCGATGAAAAACGCGTTCGGCGGCCTGCTGAACGAGCGCCGGCACTGGACGCATCCGGTGATCCACGAGACCCTCGTGGACCTGCTCCGCATCCAGCGGCGGATTCATCCGGGGATCTTCGCGGTGATGGACGGCACGTGGGCCGGCGACGGCCCCGGCCCGCGGTGCATGACGCCGCATGTGAAGAACGTCCTGCTCGCGTCGTCCGACTCCGCCGCGATCGACGCCGTAGCGGCCCGGATGATGGGATTCGATCCGCTCTCGATCCGCTACCTGCGGCTCGCGCAGGAGGCACGGCTGGGGGTGGCCGATCCGGCGGAGATCGAGATCGTCGGCGACGCCGACGCGGCCGCGGAAAACTGGCGGTTCGTCGGGCCCTTCCGGCGCATGACCTTCGCCAGCCGGATGCAACACCGCATCTATTGGGGGGCGTTGAAGCGTCCGGTCGAGTGGACCCTCAAAACGTGGCTGGCGCCCTGGGCGTACGTGGCCAGCGTCCTGTACCACGACCTATTCTGGTATCCGACCCATCTTCGCCGGATTCGCGAGGTGTATCAAAGCCCCTGGGGGCGGTTGTTCGCCAATTGGGAACGGCTGACCTTGCCGCCGGACGATCTATCCACGCCCGGCTGGAGCGATCCCGGGCCGGCGCCGTCGGTCGGCCCGCGGCGCACCGCGGCGTTGCGGCTGACGTGGCGGCTGCTGCGGCAGGCGGTCGGCGAGGGCGCGGCGTCCGACCGCCCCCGAGCCGACCTCGCGCGCCCGGCCTGAGGTGTCGCCCGACTTGTCCGCCCCTTGCAGTCCGATGGAACCCGCCGCCGAGGCCGCGTTGTCCCCGGCGAGTTGATTATTACGAACTCATTATTCAGTATTACGAGCCCATGAAGCGGAATCGGCTAGTGTGCGGGGGTGAACCGTGGCGGGCGTGGGCGGCGTGGATCGGGCTCACGGCCTCGGCGGGGATCGCCGCGGCCGGCCGTCCCCTGACGGTGGACGACGCCGACCCGGTCGCGCCCGGCGCGGTGGAGATCGAGGCCGGCGTCGAGCATTCGCGGGATTCCGGCGCGCGCCTGTGGACCCTCTCGTGGGCGCTGGCGGCGGGAATCGTGCCCCGGCTGGAGGCGGGCGCGTCCATGGGCGGCCATTTCGAGGAGCGCATTCACCGCGGCGACGACGGCACCAGCTCGTCGGACCACGTCCACGGCGTCGGCGATTTGACGCTGGGGCTGAAATGGCTGACCCTGGCCGGCGGCCCGTTGGGGTTCCGGCATGCGTTGGTCCCCTCGGTCAAGCTACCGACGGCGGACGACGACCACGAGATCGGCAGCGGCGAGGTGGACGGCGATCTGCACTGGGTCGCGAGCCGGTCGCTGGGGGAACGCCTCGGCCTGCACCTGACGCTGGGGTACCTTTGGATCGGCGGCGACGAGCCGGACGTCGTCCACGGCGGCGCGGCGCTGGACTTTCTGTGGACCGACACCGTGCAGATCGTGGCCGAGACGTTCGCCGAGCGGGAACGCGCGGACGGCGCGACGACGGTGGTGGGCAGCAGGGCGGGCGTTCGTCTATTGGCGTCGGAGGCGTTGGCGCTGGACGCGGCCGTAGCGGCAGGCTGGTCGGGCGACATACCGGACTGGTCGGCCACCGTCGGCCTCACGTGGACGTTCGGCGTGCGCTGAGCTGGAGGACCTGGACATGCACATGGCGGACGCGCTGATCTCGCCGGCGGTCGGGACGGCGTTCTGGGGCGTCTCGGGCGGACTGCTGGGATGGTCGACCCGCCGTCTGCGGAACGAGGGGCGGCCCGAGACGGTCCCGACGATGGGCGTGCTGGGGGCGTTTGTGTTCGCTGCCCAGATGATCAACTTTGCGATTCCCGGCACGGGGTCGAGCGGCCACCTCGGCGGCGGCCTACTGCTGACGATCCTGCTGGGGCCGTGGGCGGCGTTTCTGACGATCGCCTCGGTTCTCATGGTGCAGGCGCTGGTGTTCGCCGATGGCGGCCTGCTGGCGCTGGGGTGCAACATTTTCAACCTCGGCTTCTTCCCGGCGTTTGTCGCCCATCCGTGGATCTACCGGCCGCTGGCGGGGCCGGACCCCCGTGCGCCCCGGGCGTGGGCGGCCGCGGTGGCGGCGGCGGTCGTCGGCCTCGAGCTGGGCGCGCTGAGCGTGTGCGTGCAAACGGTGGCGTCGGGCATCGCGGAGCTGCCGTGGAGGACGTTTCTCCTGTGGATGCTTCCGATCCACCTGCCGATCGGTGTGGCGGAGGGGCTGGCGACGGCGGCGGTGGTGGCGCTGGTCGCCTCGGTGCGACCGGCGGTGGTGACGGCGGGCAGCCGGTCGGCCCGCGGGGCGGCGCTGGTCGGGTTGGCGGCCGCCGCGGCCCTGGTGGGCGGCGTGGTGAGCTGGTGGGCCTCGGAACTTCCGGACGGCCTGGAGTGGGCGCTGGCGCGCTCGACCGGAACGGAGGAGATCGCGCGGCCCGACACCGCCGTGCACCGGCGGCTGGGGAAGGCGCAGGAGCGGGTCGCCCTGTTGCCGGACTACGGGTTTCGCGGGTCGGACAAGGCCGGTGAGGAGGGCGGCGCGCCATCGTCGCGTATCGGAACGACCGTCTCCGGCCTCGTGGGAGGGGCGCTGACGCTGGCCGTGGCCGGGGGACTGGCCCTGGCGATCCGGCTGGCCGGTCGGCGCCCGGCGGCCTCCGGCTGAGGAGGTGTCGTGTCCTCGGCGGACTGGACGGGGTTGCGCAGCATCGACGAGCTGTCGCGGCTCGACACGTTCGTTCACCGGCGGGACCCGCGGGCCATGGCGCTGGCCACGCTGGCGTACGTGGCGGTGGTGATGTCGTATCCCCCCGGCTCGATTTCCGCCCTGACTCCGCTGGCGTTGTACCCCGCGATTCTCATCGCGGTCGGGCGTCTGCCGGTCCGTCCGCTGGCGCGCAGGATGCTGCTTGCCGCGCCGTTTGCGCTGGCGGTGGCGGCGGCCCATCCGCTGTTGAACCGCGCCCCGGTGGCGGAGGTCGGGCCATGCCACATCTCGGCGGGGTGGATGACGGCGCTGTCGATCCTGCTGCGTTTTGTCCTGACCATTTCGGCGGTGCTGGCGGCGATGGCCTGCGTCGGGGTCGACCGTCTCGCTGTCGGACTGGCGGGGCTGGGGGTGGCGGAAATGGTCGCGGCCCAACTGTCGCTGTTGCACCGTTATCTGTTGGTGCTTGGCGGGGAGGCGACGCGCATGGCGCGCGCCGTGGCGGCGCGTGGCGGCGGCGCCCGGCTGCCGCTGCGAACCTGGGCCGGCTTGGCGGGCCACCTGCTGATGCGTTCGCTCGACCGGGCGGACCGGATTCATTGGGCGATGGCGTCCCGCGGATTCGAGGGCCGGCTGCCGCGGACGCGCCGCCTCCAGTTCCGGGCGGCGGACGCCGTCTTTTTGGGAGTCTGCGCGGCGGGCTTTGCGGCCGCGCGCGCGTGGAACCTGGCGGTGGCGCTCGGCCGTCTGACGGGGGCGCGATGAACGCGGCCGACGTCGAGGTGTTCGATCTCGAATACCGCTATCCCGACGCGACCCCGGCGCTGCGCGGCGTAACGTTCCGGGTGCCGGCGGGGGAGGCGGTGGCGTTGATCGGTCCCAACGGCGCCGGGAAGTCCACGTTGCTGCTGCACTTCAACGGCTGCCTGTGGCCGGCGCGGGGTGGGGTCCGCGTCGGTGGCGAGCCGGTGACGCGGTCGACGGTGGCGCGGGCGCGCCGGGCGGTGGGGCTGGTGTTCCAGGATCCGGACGACCAGTTGTTCATGCCGACGGTGCTCGAGGATGTCGCCTTCGGCCTTCTCAACGCGGGGATGCCGCCGGAGCAGGCGGAGCGACGCGCGCGGGAGACCCTGGACCGGTTTGACTTGGGCGGCCTGGCCGGCCGGCCGCCGTACCGGCTTTCGGCGGGCGAGAAGCGGACCGCGGCCATTGCCGCCGTGATGGCGATGGAGCCCTCGGTGCTGGCGCTCGACGAGCCGTCGTCCCACCTCGACCCGAGGGGGCGGCGCCGGCTAATCGGCCTGCTGCGGTCG
>CAKZPT010000117.1 GCA_937139365.1 uncultured bacterium
CGAGGTCGAGCGACAGGCCCGCGTAGAGGCGGACCTTGGTGTACTCGGGGTCGTCGAGCATGTTCAGCCAGGAGCCCGGCGTGCCGTAGTCGGTGTAGTCGGAGTCCTCGACGAACGCGCCGGCGAAGGCGCCGAGCCGGCCGATGCGCTCCTGGTGGTCGCCGCGCAGACGGAGGGTGTTGTAGGAGCCGTAGGCGGCGTCCAGCCGGGTCCGACGGCCCGGGATCGTCGCGCGTGGGATCAGGTTCACCGTGCCGGCCAGCGGGCTCTGGTTGCCCGCAAAGTCCTGCGAGAGGTAGTTGGGATAGAGGACCGAGGCGGGGCCGCGCTGCACCTCGATCCGCTCCAGGGCCCAGGGATCGAGCGCCTGCGTGTCCACGAAGGCGTCCACGGGCAGCCCTTGGAGCATATAGGTGCCGTACTTGGGCCCGACGCCGCCGTACGAGCCCCAGTTGGCGTCGTTGCGCGAGAGGACCGAGACCAGCGTCCCTGGCTGCCAGGTCAGGTGCTCGGCGAGGTTGGCCTTCGGCGCGACCGCCGCCTCGAGATCACGTTCGACGAGCACCCCGACCGCCTGCGTGACGTTGGTCAGCGCCGCCGGTAGCTTGCCCGGCGTCACCACGATTTCCGGCACCTCCACCGCACGTTCCGCCGCGCCCGCGACCGCCGCCGCCAGCGCCGCCCATGTCCACCGGCATTTCATCGCGCGTCTCCTTCCCGTGTCCCGGGTCCGTTGCATACCGCGGGTATGATCATTGTCACAATTATTATTACGATCTCCGCCGCGGGCAAGCCACGTCATGCGACCTCGGCGGGCGAGGAGGGTACCAAGAACCTGAACGTCCGGCCGAAGACGGGGTTGCGCGCGAAGAAACATTAACGTATTGTGAGAAGAGTTGAGGGCGCCGAGCGCCGATGCGTTTCTCCACAGTGATGGGGATCGGCGCGGTCGGACCGTAAAGGAGATGAAAGGAAAAGGATTCGGGATGAGCTTCAAGATTCCCGGGCCCAAGGCCGCGGCCCTCGGCACGTACAAACCGCAGTGTGAGGAGTGGGTCGAGGCCGCGCTCGCCGGCGACAAGGAGCGGTGCGAGCAGGTTTACAAAGCGATCGAGGCCCAGCCCGACAGTAGCCAGAAAGCGGAGGCCCTTGCCTATCTCCGCAAAAAGATGAAGTTGGGAGTCAAGCCGAAGGCGGTTCAGGCGCGCCGAGAGCCGGCCGAGCCGGCCAAGAAGACGCCGCTCGACACGATGCGGCTGGCGGTCAACCTGCTGACGATCAGTCGCCGTCCGTTCGCGGAGGCGGTGCTGGAGGCCATCAAGGCCGAGAAGCTGAGCGAGAACGTTCTGCTCGAAGTCAAAGCGGTGTGCGAGTCAGCCATCACGGCGCTGCGGCGGCAGGCGGAATACCGCGAACTCTATAAGATCCCCGATCACGTGAAGTGACCGTCCGGCCCGTCGGCGGACGGCGTTAAGCGGCGGACATACGGTCGCGGCGGCGCCAGGCGAGCCCACCGGCCGCCGCGCAGAGGAAGGCGCCGGCCAGAAAGGCCGGACGGAACGTCCCGAGCGAATCGTACGTCCAGCCGCTGGCGGCCGGCCCGAGCGCCGCCAGAAAGTGGGCGGCGGCAAGCCATCCGTACACCCGGACGAACGCGTCAGCGCCCCAGATGCGCGCGACGGCCGAAGGGTGCACAACCAGCGCGCCGCCGTAAAGAAAGCCCCCTGTCGCCGCCAGCGCCAGCAAGCCGGCGGGCGTGCGGTCGAGCCACCGCGCCGCCAGCAATAGGCCGGTCCATGCCGCGAGATTGCCGGTAAGCGTTGCGGCCGGAGGAAGCCGGTCGGCCGCCCAGCCCCATGCCAGACGGCCGGCGGCGTTGGCGATCGCAAAGGCGGGCACCAGACCGGTTCCCGCCGCCGCGGCGGCGCCGAGCTGGCGTAGATTTCCGTTGATGGAAAGACCGGCGGCCAGCCCCGCCGTGAAGGTGGCCAACAGAACCCGGAACGCCGGCGAGGCCGCGATCGTCCGCAGCCGGGGCGGCATCGGCGCCGGCACAGCGCCCGCGGAGACGGGGCGCGGCGGCTCGGCCATGGCCAGCCCCGCCAGCGGGACAACCACGATGAAGGCCATGCCGAAGGCGCGCAGTACCTCGTAGGGCGACCACCCGCGGACCGCCATCAGATGGTCGGCCAAGCGCCCCAGCAACGCGGCGCCCCCGCCGAATCCGGCGACCGCCACGCCCGTCACAAGCCCCTTGTGCCGCGGAAACCACGCCATCGCCGTGGCCACCGGCACCAGATACGCCAGGCCGACGCCGACGCCGCCGAGCACGCCGATGGCGGCCGTCAGCCATACGGGCCGACCGCCGCAGTGGCCGGCGACGATCCAGGCGGTCCCAAACAACAATCCCCCGCCCACAGCCTTTGGCACCGGCCGATGCCGCCCGGGCGCCGACGCCAGCGCCGTCAGCGTGAGCGGAAACACGTAGTAGAAAAGCGAGTAGGGGAGCTGTGCGGCGGCCTGGCCGATGCCTTCCAGCCGGCGTAACGGCCCGACGAAGACGGCCCACGAATACGTCGCGCCGAGGCACAACTGCATCGCGACGGCCGCCGCCAGCGCCACCCACCGCCGGCCGGCCGAGCGGCCGCCACACACGGCCCCGTTCAATCCTTCACCAGCCCGGCCTTCCGGCACTGGTCGAGGATCCACGGATAGGTCAGCTCGATGCCCCGCCGCAGGTCAAACTGCGACCGCCATCCGATCGACTCGATCCGCGCGTTGCTGAAGTTCCTCGAGATCACGCCGACCGGACCGGGCACGCTGCGGATCGAAATCCGCTTGCCCGCCACCTCGGCCACCGTCGCCACCAGCTCCCGCACGTTCACATACTGCGGACAGCCGATGTTCACGGGGCCATCCAGGTTGGACTGCATCAGCCGGACGATGCCATCCACCATGTCGTCGATGTACGTGTACGACCGGACGGCCGAGCCGTCGCCCCAGATCTCGATTTCGCCGCCATCCGGCGCGCAGGCGACCTTGCGGCATATGGCCGCCGGCGCCTTTTCGCGCCCACCCCGCCACGTCCCCTCCGGCCCATAGCAATTTTGGAAGCGCGCGATGCGCACCACCATGCCGTATTTTCGGCCATAGGCCATCGCCATCCGTTCGGAGTAGAGCTTCTCCCAGCCGTACTCGTTGTCGGGCATCGCCGGGTAG
This sequence comes from uncultured bacterium, assembly GCA_937139365.1. Lineage (GTDB taxonomy): Bacteria > Verrucomicrobiota > Kiritimatiellia > PWTM01 > PWTM01 > CAACVY01. The sequence goes on from CAKZPT010000117.1 coordinate 3,220, forward strand.
GCGCCGGACTCGTCCATCTCCGGCTCGCCGATCTTCATGTCCCGGTACACGCAGGCGGAGGACGAGAAGAAATAGCGCTTGACGCCGAGCGTCGCGGCCGCGTGGGTCATGTGGACGTTGATCAGCGTGCTGTTGTGCATGATCTCGCACTCGGCCGAGTGGATGAACCCCATGCCGCCCATGTCGGCCGCCAGCTGGTACACCTCGTCCACCACCTGGCCGTTGGCGAGCGTGACGGCCTTGACGCAGTTTTTCGGCTCGCGAAGGTCGAGCAGGCGGAACTCGTCGGCCGCCGTGCGGGAAAACTCGGGGCGTTTGATGTCCACGCCCCGGACCCAGCAGCCGTCCCCCTTCAGCCGCCGGACCAGATGATGTCCGATGAATCCTCCGGCCCCACACACCAACGCCGTTTTCAACGTCATGCTGTCGACCCTCATGGGCATCCGGCGCGCCGCGCGCCACCGACCGCGCGAGCGTCGTTGACGCCCGCCAATGATGCATGATAGCACAGGCCGGCGTCGGCACCACGCCGCCACCGGAGATGCGCCATGATCCGATGGTTTCTTGGCCTGGATTCCAGCACGCAGAGCCTGACCGCCTCCCTGATCGACCCCGTGGAGCGACGCATCGTCGCCGAGCGCTCGCTGAACTTCGACGCGGAGCTGCCTCACTACGGAACGCGCAACGGGGTGTTGCGCGCCGACGATCCGACGGTGGTCCACGCGCCGCCGCTGATGTGGGCCGAGGCGTTGGACCGCCTGTTCGCACGGCTGCGGGCCGAAGGGCTGGACCTATCCCGCGTCGCGGCGATCGCCGTCTCCGGTCAGCAACACGGCTCGGTGTACTTGACCGCCGAGGCGCCGGCGGCGCTGGCCGGACTCAACCCCGCGCGCGGCCTGCCGGAACAGCTTCGCGGCGTGCTGGCGCGGGCGACGTCTCCGATCTGGATGGACTCCTCCACTTCGGCCGAGTGCGAGGAGATCACTCATGCCCTGGGCGGCCCCGAGCGCGTCGCGCGGCTGACGGGGTCGGCCGCGTTCGAGCGGTTCACCGGCCCGCAAATCCGGAAGTTCTGGAAGACGGACCCGGACGGCTACGCGCGGACGGCCCACATCGCGCTGGTTTCGTCCTTCATTCCCTCGATCCTAGCCGGCCGGATCGCGCCGATTGATCCGGGCGACGGGGCGGGCATGAACCTGATGGACATCGCGCGGCGCGACTGGTCGCGCGAGGCGCTGGCGGCGACCGCGCCGGAGCTGGCGCGCCGTCTGCCGCCGATCGTGCCGTCGTCGACGGTCGTCGGCCCGATCACGCCGTACTTCGTCGCGCGGCACGGGTTCGATCCGGCGGCGCGGGTGCTGGTGGGCTCCGGCGACAACCCCTGCAGCCTGGTCGGGTTGGGATTGGTGCGGGCCGGCATGGTGGCCATCAGCCTCGGCACTAGCGACACGTACTTCGGCTCGATGGGCGAGTGCCGCGTGTCGGCGGAGGGGGAAGGGCATGTGTTCGGCTCGCCGACCGGCGGCTACATGAGCCTGGTCTGCTTCAAAAACGGCTCTCTGGCGCGCGAAAAGGTCCGCGACCGGCTCGGCCTCGACTGGGCCGGTTTTTCTCGGGCGATCCGCGCGACGCCGCCCGCACTCGGCGGCCGCGGCCTGATGCTGCCGTGGTTCGATCCCGAGATCACGCCGCGCGTGCTGCGGGCTGGTGCGCGCTACCGCGAGCTGTCGCCCGACGACCCGGTGGTCTGCCGGGCCGTCGTCGAGGGCCAGATGATGGCCATGCGCGTCCATACGCGCTGGATGGGCGTGCGGCCGAGCTGTATCCACGCCACCGGCGGCGCGTCGGCGAACGCGGAGATCCTTCAGGTGATGGCCGACGTCCATCGGTGCCCGGTGCACCGCTTTGAAACCACCGCCAGCGCGGCGCTCGGCGCGGCGCTGCGGGCGGTCCACGGAGGTCAGGCGGACCGGGGCGGAGCCCCGGCGTGGGAGGAGGTCGTCCGCGGCTTCGCCGAACCCGTCGCCGGCTCGCGTGTGGATCCGGGTCCGGACACCGCCGCGGCGTACGACGCGATGGAGCGGGCCTGGCGGGAGTTCGAGGCGGCCGAACTGGCCCGCTGAGGCGGCCCGGGGCCGGCGATCAGCCGGCGCCGATGGGGAGCGCGCGCCACGGCGAGGGCGTGGCGGCCAGCGCAGCGCGGACCTCTTCGAGCGAGGGCGGGCGCGGCCGGCACCCCCGCATGTACATCAGCCGCGCCTCGATCCACTTCATCGCCTCCCACATCGCCCGCGCCTCCGCGTCCAGCCCGCAGAGCGCAACGACTCGGATCGCCGTCTCGATCGTGCACAGCCGTTCCGGCCGGTCCGGCCTCCGGATGGACCAGGTCGAAGGCGCGCCGGGCGGCAACCGGACGACGGGCATCCCCTGCAACGCCGAGATTCGATGGCGCATCCGCGACGCCTGTCGCCAGGTGCCGTCGAGCAGCACCAGCCGCAGGCGCGTCGGGCCTTGAAGATGAGCTGCCGACAACACCTCGGCCGACTCGTCAGGGAACAGGAGGCGGATCGCGACGCCGGGGGCCCGCAGCGCCGAGTCGTCGAACGCGCCGTCCCGCCTGCCGAACGTCACCAGCCGCGTGCCCGGCAGCATCGCGGCCACGAGGCGGCCGGTGCTGGTCGGGCGCAGCGCATCGCCCGCATGGCGCACCACGACCCACTCCACCGGCGTCGGCACACGCGGAAGGCTCGCGCATGCGCACAAGTCGGCGTGCAACGTGCAATCGGGGCAGCGGGGACGCCGGTGGCGGCGGACGGGCAGGCGGCCGGTTTCGTTCATGTCAGCAGATCGCGCAGCGCGGGCTCCAGATCGGGATGCCGAAACTGGAACCCGGCGCGCAAAAGCCGCGCCGGCGCGACGCGCGCGCCGGTCAGCAGCAGCGCATCGGCCATCTCGCCGAACGCCAGGCGCAACGCCCAGGTCGGGGCCCGCAGGACCGCCGGTCGGCGCAGCACCCGGCCAAGGATCGCCGCGAAATCGCGTTGCGTCACGACGCCGGGCGCCACGACGTTCACGGCGCCGTCGAGCTCCGGATGCCGGAGCGTAGCCACGATCGCGTCTACCGCGTCCGCGATCGAAACCCAGCTCACCGGTTGCCGTCCGTCGCCCAGCGGGCCGCCGAGACCCAGCCGGAACAGCGGCAACATCCGCGCCAGCGCCCCGCCACGGGGCGAAAGCACGACGCCGAACCGCAGAGCGACCGTCCGGATGCCGGCGTCGCGGGCCGGCGCGGCCGCGGCCTCCCAGTCGCGGACCAGCCGACCGAGGAAGGTCTTCGCCGGCGGCGCGGTTTCATCGAGCGTTTCCGGCCGTCCGGGTTCGTACCAGCCGATGGCCGACGCAAGCGCCAGCGTGCGGGGCGGGGGCGACAGGCGAGCTAGCGCCGAGGCCAGACGCCGGGTCACATCCACCCGGCTGGTGCGGAGGAGTTGCCGCCGGCGGGCGGTCCAGCGGCCGGCGGCGATGTTCTCGCCCGCCAGGTGCACCACCGCCTCCACGCCGGCCAACGCCGACAGATCGCCGGGGTGGTCTGGATCCCACCGCAGCTCGCCAGGGCCGGGAGAACGGCGGACCAGGCGAAGGACGTCCTCTCTCTCTGTCCCCAACCGCGTTACCAAGGCCGAGCCGATCAGGCCACTCGAGCCGGTCACCGCGATGGTCATGCCGTTGCCTCCGTGTTGCCGGCTGGCCGAAATGCGGCCTCGACCTCCTCAACCTCGCGGGCGGCCCGCGCCGCATCCCATCCCAGTTCGGTGGCCGCGGCGGCGGCGGCCGCCTCGAGCGCCGCGCGGCCGGGATGCCCCAGCGCGCCCAGCTCCGTCCGGCGGAACACGACATCGGCCAGCCGAACGGCCGCCTCCTCCCGGCATGCGTGGACCACCTCTCCGCGGCGGATGTCCGTCTGCGGGGCCAGCGGCGCGGCGAGCATCGGATCGGACAACATCGACCGAACCAGGCGTGGCGTAGCACTCCCGTGACATCGGCCCAGCCGTTCGGCGGTCTCCGCCGGCAGGCCGAACTCGCGCTCGAGCCCGTGAACCAGGGCGCGGACGTCCTCCACGTCGCCCCCGACCAGGCGCCGTTCGGTGGTCCGCGGCCGGACGTCGCCGCGGCCGAGGCGGGCGACCGCCCAGGCGGCCGCCTGCTCGGCCAGTGCCCGGACCACCGTGTACTTCACGCCGACCACCGTCAGGAGATTGGCCGGCCCTCCGGCGCGGGCGTGGTCGACGATCTCCGGCCGGTTGGACGCCTGAACGTGGTCGGGGTCGGCATCCACGTCGCCCAGCGGGCGCAGGCCGCCGCACCAGAAGCGGACGTCGGCGCGCGAGAGTCCTGCTCCGGGATGCGCTTGGTCGAAGGCGCTGAGAAACCCCGCGATGTCCTCCTCCGTCACGCCGAAGGCGTCCGGGTCGCCCGCGAACAGCGTGTCGGTGGTGCCGATGATCGTCGCGCCCCGCCATGGGGTGGCAAAGTAGCTGCGGTTGCCGCGGGGGATGCGGGCGGTCTTATCGCGTTCGCTCCGGCTTTCGATCCCGTATGCGATCTCGCAGGGCAGTCGGCGAACAATCAACTGGATCCCCTTCGACCGGCGTACCGACCGGTCCCGTTCCGCGCCGTGGAGGCGGGCGAGGGTGATGTCCGACCACGGACCGGTCATGTTGAGGACGACCCGCGCTCGCAGCGCCAGGTCGGCGCCGCCGAGGCGGTCGCGGACGCGGACGGCTACGATGCGGCCGTTGCGCAGATCGAATCCGACCGCCTCGGCGTAGTTGGCCAGCGCCGCGCCCTGCTCCGCGGCGGAAAGGCCGAAGGCCAGGGTCAGACGTTCGGAGCTGTACATCTGGGCGTCCCAGAAGATCGCGGCCCCGGTCAGGCCGCGCTCCGGCACGCCCGGCAGGCGCCGGCGGCACTCGGCGGCGGAGATCATGCGCCCGCGAGGGATGCGGTGCGCGTCATCGGACAGGCCGCGGTTGCGGTCGGCCGAGATCAGGTCGTTGGCCAGCAGCGCGGCGCGCATCGCCTCGGGCCCGCGGATGCCATGGCCGTAGCAGGGAATGAGGAAGGGCAACGGATGGACCAGGTGCGGCGCCATGCGAAGCATGTGGCGGCGCTCGCGGATCGACAGGCGCATCCGCGCGAAGTCCAAGTGCTGGAGATAACGCAGCCCGCCGTGGATGAGCTTGAGCGAGCCCGCGGAGGTCGCCGCGCCGAAATCGCCCCGTTCGACGACGGCGGCCGACAGGCCGCGTAGCGCGCAGGCCCACGCCGCCGCCAGCCCGTAGACGCCGCCGCCCAACACGGCCACGTCGAAGGTCTCGTCGGCCAGTCGTCTAAGGTCGCGTCGCATCGGCAGGAGGCGAGCATATCACAGCCCGGCGCGGCGGCGCGCCGGGCGGGCCGCGGCTGTGGGGTGTTTCCAAGGATTGGAATGGCTTTTGGCCCGCGGTTCCAAGGATTGGAAAAAATCGCGGGCCGAGTTCCAAGGGTTGGACGGTTCGGCCGGGGGGAGAACAACGGCGCCGCCCTCGACGCCCGACGGGTTTTCAACTGGCGGGGATCGCACGGCGGGCCGCGGCGGCGGCGGCGGCCATCGCCAACAACGCGAGGGCCACCCAAAGCGAGGCCGGCTGATGCGACGTCAGCGCGGCGGCCGCCTGGGCCACGGGCCATAGACTCAGCCATCGCCCGACGCTTGCCGGGCGGCCGGGGACCTCTGCTTCGCGCCGCGCATATGCGGAGATCGACGCGATGGCGGCCGCCCAGAGGAGGGATGCGGCGGCCACGCGCCACCCGGCCGAGCCCACCGCCGCCGCGCCCAAACCCAGGGATCCCGCGCGGCAGAGACCGAGGGCGGCCGCTCCCAGAATGGCGGAGCGGGAGAGGACGCGGTGGTACAGGAGAATCGCCGCCACGATGCCCGCGGCCACCGCCCCCGCCGCCGGCCCCGCCGCCAGTGCGGCCAACACCCCGGCGGCGAGCAACGCGGAACGCGCCGCCGCGGCGGTACGCAGCGGTACCTGGCCCGACGGGAGGGGCCGGTCGGGCCGGAGACGACGATCTTCGTCGAGGCCGGTCAGGTCGTTGTCGAGCAATCCGCCCGCGTAGAGGGCCAGCGCAGAGACGGCCGCCGCCCAAGGAAGGGGCGCCGCGGTTCCCTGATCGGCCATCGCCAGCAACGCGCCGGCGAAAGGATCGCCGGGGATGGTAAACAGGTTCGGCACGCGCAGCAGGCGAAGCCAGGGCCGGACGCGGCGCGAGGACGTGGGCGGTCCGGCCCTCACCGCTGGTACGTCGAGGGGTCCACGTACGGAAGGTCGAGGCGGGGACGGAACTTGGGGCATTGGCCGTAGAAGGCCATGGGGTTGTCGAACAGCAGCGTCTCGACCTGTCGGGCATCGAACCCGTGGTCGCGCATGTGCCGGGCGACCTTCGGCAGCGAACAGGGGTCGGAGACGCCCCAGTCGGCCGAGCTGTTGACGAGCGCGCGTTCGAGGCCCCAGCGGCGCAGCAGGCCGACGACGCGCTCGGGGTTCAGCTTGGAGTAGGGGTACACCGTCATGCCGGCCCAGACATCGGTCTTGCGGACCAGGTCCATCGTATCCTCGGTGTTGTGGTCCACGATGATCCGGCCGGGGTCGTAGTTCAGTTCGCGGAGGATGGCGAGGGTCCGTTCGACGCCTCTCCGCTTGCTGACCTCCGGCGTGTCGTGCGGGGTGTGGATCAGGATCAGCAGGCCCCGGCGTTTGGCGATCTCGAGCTGTTCCTGGAAGACCGTCTCCTCGTTCGGGGTGATCCGGTTGAAACCGATTTCTCCGATGGCGACGCAGCGGGGATGGTCGAGGTACGGCCCGATGCCGGCCAGCGTCGCCCGGGCCAGCTCGAGGTGTTCGGCCTCCTTCGGGTTGACGGCGATGCAGGAGTAGTGGTCGATGCCGAACCGCTCGGCGCGGACGGTCTCGAACTCGAGGCTCAACTGGAAATAGTCCCAGAAGGTGCCGGCATGGCGGCGGGGCGACCCCAGCCAGAAGGACGGTTCGACGACGCACCGGATGCCCTCCCGGTACATCGCGGTGTAGTCGTCGGTGGTCCGGGAGTACATGTGGATGTGCGGTTCGATGATGATCATGGCGGCACGCCTTTCCCGTCGGGCCTCGAGCCCTCTTCCGCGGCGGGGGCCGGATTGGACAGGGCGGAAAAAAGCGGCAGTTCCAGCGCGTCGCTGCCGGGGGGCGGGCGTCGCGCGCGCCGGCGGGCCAGACGCGGCTGTCCGGCCTCGGCAAACTCGCCCTCCTCGAGGTTGGCCAACACCTCGCGCGCGCGCTCGATCACCGGCGCGGGGAGGCCGGCGAGGCGGGCGACGTGGATCCCGTAGCTTTTGTCGGCGGCGCCGGGAACGATCTTGCGCAGAAACGCGATCCGGTCGCCGCTCTCGCGCACGAGGACGTTGTAGTTGACGACGCCCGGCAGCGTTAGGCCGAGGTCGGTCAGCTCATGGTAGTGGGTGGCGAAGAGCGTCTTGGCCTTCACCGACGGCGTGTTGTGCAAGTATTCGACAATGGCCCACGCCAGGCTGATGCCGTCGAAGGTGCTGGTGCCCCGTCCGATTTCATCGAGCACGATCAAGCTGCGCGGGGTGGCATGGTGCAGGATGTTCGCGGTCTCCTGCATCTCCACCAGAAAGGTGCTGCGGCCGCGGGCGAGGTCGTCGCCGGCGCCGACGCGCGTGAAGACGCGGTCGAGCAGGCCGATGTCGGCCGAGTCGGCCGGCACGAAGGAGCCGGCGTGGGCGAGGATGGCGATCAGGGCGACCTGGCGGATGTAGGTGGACTTGCCGGCCATGTTCGGGCCGGTGATCAGGGCGATCTGGCGGCGACCGGTGTCGAGATCGGTGTCGTTGGGGACGAACCGCTCGGCGTCGGGCAGGGTCTCGATGACCGGATGGCGTCCGGCCCGGATGCGCAGTTCGTCGCCCTCGGACATCGTGGGGCGGACATAGCCGAGGGCGAGCGCACGATCGGCGAATGCGGCCAGCACGTCCATCGTCGCGACGGCCGCGGCGGCGCGGAGCAGTTCGTCGGTGTGGGCCAGCGCGGCGTCGCGCAGTTCGAGGAACAGCCCGTACTCGAGCTCCACGGCCCGCTCCTGCGCGCCGAGGATGCGGCGTTCGTACTCCTTCAGCTCCGCGGTCACGAATCGCTCGGCGTTGGCGAGGGTCTGCCGCCGCTCGTAGTCGGGCGGCACGCGGGAAAGGTTCGGGCGCGTGACCTCGATGTAGTAGCCGAAGACCTTGTTGTGGCGCACCTTGAGCGAGGCGATGCCGGTCCGTTGCTGTTCCTCCGCCTGGAACCTGGCGATCCAGTCGCGGCCCTCGCGTGCCGCGCGGCGCAGGTCGTCCAGCTCGGCGTGGTAGCCGGCGCGGATCATGCCGCCGTCGCGCAGTCCCGCGGGCGGGTCGTCCACGAGGGCCCGTTCGAGGCGCTCGCGCAGGCCGGGGGGCTCGGCGATGTCGGCGGCGAGCCGGCGGGCGAGGTCCGCGGCCAGGCGTTCGGTCACTGCGCGCAGCCCAGGCAGCCGGCCGAGCGAGTCGGCCAGCGCCCGCAGGTCGCGCGCGTTGCCTCCGCCGGCGCTGAGCCGCGCGACGATGCGCTCGACGTCCCGGATCTCGCCGAGGGCATCGCGGATGCGCTGGAGGGCCTCGCGGTCCCGCGTCAGCGCCTCGACGACGTCGTGCCGTTCGAGGATCGGCGCCAGCCGGCCCGGCGGGCGCGCCAGCCATTCGCGCAGGCGCCGGGCGCCCATGGGCGTGCGCGTCACGTCCAGCACCCGCAGCAGGCATGGCCCGGCGCCGCCGCCACGCGGGGCGAGGATCTCCAGGTTCACCAGCGTTGTCTCGTCGAGCAGAAGCCGGTCCGACGCGCGTCGACGGCTCAGCGCCCGGAGGTGGCCGGCCGGCCGGCGCAGGTCGGCCGTCACATAGTGCAGCGCGGCGCCGGCGGCGCCGATCGCCGCCGTCAGTCCCTCGCAGCCAAAGCCATCGAGCGAGACCACGCCGAAATGCCGCAGCAGGACGTCGCGGGCCGCGTCGGGCTCGAACCGCCATCCTTCGAGCCGCGTGACCATCCAGGAACCGCCGGCGGCCGGCGCGGGAAGGGGCAGGTCGGCGGCCTCTTCGGGGATCAGGACCTCGGCCGGCGCGACAGTTCGCAGCAGGTCGGCCGCGGCCGCGTCGTCGTCCGGCTCGTCCACCCAGAACTCCCCGGTCGAGAGCTCAAGCACCGCGATGCCGATCCGCGGACCGCGCCGGCACACGGCGGCCAGGTAGTTGTGGTGGCGCGACTCGAGCAGGGTTTCCTCGACGACGGCCCCCGGGGTGACGATGCGGGTGACGTCGCGCCGGACGAGGCCCCGCGCGGTCGCCGGGTCCTCGAGCTGATCGCAAACGGCGACCTTTTTTCCCGCGCGCAGTAGCCGCGCGATGTAGGCATCCGCCGCGTGGTACGGCACGCCGCACATCGGCACGGACTGACGCCGCGTCAGGGCGATGTCGAGGATCGGCGCTGCGACGACCGCGTCCTCGTAAAACATCTCGTAGAAGTCGCCGAGGCGAAAGAACAGAATGGTCTCCGGCGGCAGACCGGCCCGCAGGCGCCGGTACTGCGCCATCATGGGCGTCAGCGAATCGGTCATGAGCGGCGCGGCCAGCGGCGGGACGTCCGGCCCGACGCCGCGCGACGGGCGGCGGGCCGGGCCGTCTTGCGGCCGGCGGCGCGGGATGCGGCCGGCTTGGTTTTACGCTTGCGCGACGCCGGCTTGGAGCGGGAGCGCCGGGAAGAGGCGCGGGCGGACCGGGCCTTCGGCGGCGCCGGTGGTGGACCGCCCGGTTGGGCCTCGCCCGGCTCCGGCCCGGTCGGCGGCCCTGCCTCATCCTCCTCCGGCGGCACGGCGGGCTCCGTCTCATCCGCCTCGGGCAGATCCTCCAGCTCGGGGATCTCTTCGGCCGCCTCCGTTTCCTCCTGCGCCTCGGTCAGGTCATCCAGTTCGTCGCTCGGCTCGGCGGCGGCGCATTCAGGGCAGATGGAGTGGCCGGGAAAGCACAGCGCGCAGAACTCCGCTCCGCAAAGGTCACAGACCCGCATCGCCTCGTCCCCGTGGGTCAGGCACCCGCCCAAATGATTGAACAAGGGATCAAACTCATCGCGGTCCACGGCGTTATCCTCCGCAACGCGGGGTCGGCGGGACCGGCCTCCGCCAATCCCCATGGCAGCAACCTAGCACGGCCGCGGCGAAAGTGTCAAAAATGGGGTTCCATGGGCAAAACGGCCGCCGGCCGCGCGCCGTACGGACCAGGGTGGGCGATGGCCTTTGAAAGGGGACAGGCAAGATAAGGGTGGACTCCAACCAATGAATCATCAATGCCAGAATTGGGGAGAGGCAACGTGGGGACAGGTAACGTAGACTGGACTGGACACGATGGGCAGGCGGGGTGTGTCGGCTGGAGGCCGTTGCTAAAAGCCAGTCCCATGGGCCGCCGAAGTTGCGGTCGGGCGGCAGGAAATACGCGGTGAACTCGACGCGACGCGGCTGGTCTGCGGCCTGAATGCCCGCGACGAACCAGCGTTCGCCACTACGGCGGGCAACGGCGACCCACTCGCCCGGCCGCCCGCCGATGCAGCAGGTGTCGTCCCATGCGGAGGGCGCGCGCCGGAGAAATTCCAGCACGCGGGGTGGCTGGGCGCGGTAGCTCTCGGGCGAGTCACAGAAGTGGATCCAACCGGACTCGAAGACGACCGCCAGCGCAAGCTCGTGCGCGGGGGTGGTCAACCGTCCCTGGCGGTTGGAGGAAAAGGCGACCGGTGTGTAGTCCATCGAGCCGATGCATTGCGCGTGAAGGGCAGAATGGTGTTCAACGCTGGGGCCGCGGCCGGGTAGTGAAGATCGAAGATGTAGCATTCGGCGCCGCGCACGGCCTCCATCGTCATCAGGTGCGGCCACGTCCGCTGCCAGCCGCGGGGGATGGTGCAACCGTGGAAGTTGATCATCAAACGGTGGTCGGCGGCGTCGCGGAGGATGTCGAGGTAGTGAGCGACGACGTTCTGCTTGTCGCTCTGAAAGAAGTCCACCTTGAGGCCGGCCACTCCGAGTCCCTTGAGCCAGGCCATTTCCCGGCGGCGGACCGCGGCGGGCATCATGCGGTCGCGGGGCGCCTCGGTGACCTCGTTGTGCGGGCCGCCGGAGTTGTACCAGAGCAGAATGCCCACGTTGCGACGGCGGGCGTGGCGGAGCAGGTCGAGGATCGCCTTCTCCTCCACGTAGTTCCAGTTGGCATCGACCAGAAAATACTCCCAGCCCATCTCCGCGGCGAAATCAATCCACTGCTTCATGCGGTCCGGCCGACGCGGGCTGTCCTGTTCGGCCCACCAACTCCAGGCCACCCGGCCGGGTCGGACCCAGCGAGGCGGACGGCCCGCCACCGCCGGCCGCCCGAGGTCCTGCGCCAGCGTGGACTCGACGAACGCGGAGGGGGTGGCGCCGAGCATCACAACGCGCCACGGAGTCTGCCACGGCAAAGGGGAGAAGGGCTCCACCGCGCCGGTTTTCATGCCCTCGTCGGGGTCGGGGAAACGAACGCCAACCAAGCCCGGTTCCGCCCCGCTGCGCAGACGGCAGGCGCAATAGCGGTCGTCGAGATCGGACTCGGTCAACAGCACCCATGGTCCGTCCGGCCGAACGCGGAACAGGGCCGGGAAGCACCAGCCGGCGGCGTTCGTGGCCAACGCGCCGACCGGCACCCCATGTTCGTAAAACCGCTCATAGGCGGGCGTCCATTTCGTGATCCGGTCGTACGGCTGGATCCAGGCCACGGCGTCGGCCGGCAGCCGGAACGACGTCTCTTCGCGGAGCACCCGGCGGGGGACGGGATCCACGTCGGGGAACCGATAGCGCAACGCCACCCCATCGGCCGCAGCGCGAGCGACGACCTCGAGGCGCGCCCCCCTGGCGTTGGTGAAGGAAAGGACCATCTCCTGGAAGACGTTGCGGCAGCGCCGGCGGCGCCCGGCCGGCATTTCATAGTCCTCGACGATCCGGCGTCCGCGCTCGCCGGTGAATTCCAGGCCGGTGGAAAAGTCCTGATCGTCCCGCACCAGCCCCAACGGCGCCGGGCGCAGGACCTCTGTCCCGCGATACGCGACCCGCCACGTCAACGCGGTGGAGAGCCCGACCTCGACGACGACGGTTCCATCGGGCGAGGCCAGGCGCCAGACCCCGGCGGCCGCCGGCACGGCCGCCGCCAGGGCGGCCGCCGCATAGCGTCCCTGCAGTCTCATTGCGTCGCTCCTCGTGTCACAGCGCCGTCCGGGAGGCCGGCGCGCCGGCATCATTCCGGAATGGGATCGTCGCGTCGAACCGGCCGGCCCTCCCAGATCGCTTCGTCGCTTTCGGGGTCGTAGGTCAACACCCGGTCCGAGCTGCCCGGCGCGGGCGGCGCATCGATCCGGGGAAGCCAGCGGCGGTGCTGCTCCAGCACAGCGACGTGGGAAGGGTGGCCGGCAAGGCTGGTCCACGCGTGTGGGTCCGTCTGGTGGTCGTAGAGCTCTTCCGACCCGTCGGCGTAGCGAATGTAGCGCCAACGTTCGCTCCGGACGGAGTGGTTGCCCTGATTGTGGGTGGTGATCGCGGGCTCGGTGCGCGGGGCCTCGGCGTCGCGAAGCTGAGGCACGAGGCTCCGTCCCTCCAGGTCCGTCCGCGGTGTCAGACCGCACAATTCGACGAGGGTCGGATAGATGTCGAGCGCCTCGGCCGGCCGGCGGCACCGGCCGCCGGCGGCGATGCCGGGGCCGGCGAAGATCAGTGGACAACGAGTGCTGCGTTCCCACAGGGTGTTCTTGCCGGTGATCAGCTTTTCGCCCAGGTGAAAGCCGTGGTCGCTCCAGACGACGACGACCGTCCGGTCCTCGATGTCCTCCTCCTCGCGCAGCGCGGAGAGAACGCGGCCGATCTGCGCGTCGACGAAGCTGATGCAGGCCAGGTACGAACGCACGAAATTGCGCCATTGGCCGGTGTCGCGAAACCACTTCAGCCGCGGCTCGGGAAGGTACCAATGAAGGTACCACGAGAAGCGGGGGCAGTCGTCGCGGTCGTCGTCGCGAACCGGCGGGAGGAGACGGTCGTCGTCGGGGTACAGATCGAGCCATGGGCGGGTGGCGTAGCAAGGAACGTGCGGCAGGAAAAAACCGATGGCCATAAAGAATGGAGTGTCGGCCGGCCGTTGCCGGAGCTGTTCGATGGCCCACGAGGCCAGCCGGTAGTCGCCCTTGTCCTCGTCCCGGTGGGGGAATTCGCCCCAATCCACGGCGATGTGGTTGCCCATGGGCGTCGGCGGGGTGAGTTTGGCGGGCGGCCTGACGCCGACGCCGGCGGCGGGGCCGACGACGTCCGCCTCTCGGAGGGCTTCGGCGGTGTTGGGACGGGGGTGGTGGTGGAAGATCTTGCCGGCCAGGTAGGTCCGGTAGCCGTGCTGGCGGAAGTGCTGGAGGATCGTCACGCGATTGCTCCACGCGGGCACGGTTCGAAAGTTGGGGTTGAGGCCGTAGATCCCGGTGGTGCTGGGCCGCAGACCGATCAGAAGGCTGGCGCGAGAGGGGTTGCAGAGCGGGCTTTGGATGTGCGCGTTGAGGAACGTCGTGCCTCGGGCAGCCAGCGCGTCCAGGTGCGGCGTCTTCACGGCGGTGTGACCACCGAGGGGACCGATCCAGTCGTTGAGGTCGTCGGCGGCGATGAACAGGACATTCGGCCGGTCTCCGGCCGCCATTCCGACGGCGGCGAGCGTGGCCAGGGCGACGAGGGCGGTTGTGGCGCTGCGGCTCATGGACGGTTATCCGTGGCGGGCCCGCCCGACCGGTGCGCAGGTCCCGCCCGGCCGGAGCGGACGGCGGGGGGCTGGAAAGGCGGATCCTCGGCCGGGACGCGAAGTTGCTCGCGCAGGCGCGCCAGCCGCCGATGCAGGTCGGCACGGACGGGCTCGTAGGCGGGATCGTTGGGTACATCCTTCAGCTCGAGGGGATCGGTCTGCCGGTCGATCAAGCGCCACTCGTTCACGTCCGGCTCGTAAAAATGGAACAGCTTGTAACGGTCGGTGACGATGCCGTAGTGACGGCGGACGGCGTGGGCGCCGGGATACTCGTAGTAGTGGTAATAGAACTCCGTCCGCCAGTCGGCTGGCCGTTCGCCCTTCAGCAGGCGGATCAGGCTGCGACCCTGCATGTCGCCCGGTACGGGAAGCCCGGCCCACTCGAGGAAGGTCGCGGGCAGGTCGAGAATGGACACCATGGCGGCGCAGCGCCCGCCCGGGGCGGTCAATCCCGGCGCGCGAACGATCAGGGGCGTGGTCAGCGACTCCTCGTAGATCCACCGTTTGTCGAACCAGCCGTGCTCGCCCGAGAAGAACCCCTGGTCGGACGAATAAACGACCATCGTGTGGGTGGCCAGCCCCTCCGCGTCGAGGGCCTCCAACAGGCGGCCCGCACCCTCGTCCACGGCGAGAATGCAGGCCAGGTAGTCGTGCATGTAGCGCTGATATTTCCAGCGGACAAGATCGCGGCCGGACAGGTTGGCCTCGCGGAATTTGGCGTTGCGAGGCTCGTAGTAGGCGTCCCACGCGGCCGCCTGCTCCGGCGTCAGGTAGCCGGGGCGGACCAGCTTGGCGTCCCGCTCGCTGTAGGACTTCTCGAGGGTCAAATCCTGTTCCCGCTCGGGCCGGCCGCGGCCGCTGTAATCGACGAACAGCGTCGGCGGCTCGGGAAAAGTGCGGTCGCCATTCCAACCGAGATAGCGGAGGGCCGGCGCCCACTCGCGATGCGGCGCCTTGTGGTGGCACATGAGGAGGAACGGACGGCTGCGGTCGCGGCTGCGCAGCCATTCGATCGCAAGGTCGGTGATCAGGTCGGTGGGGTACCCCTCCAGGCGGAGCGGCCGGCCGTTGCGGATCATCGCAGGGTTGTAATAGGCCCCCTGGCCCGGAAGGATCTGCCAGTGGTCGAAGCCCGTCGGATCGGTTTCGAGGTGCCATTTGCCGATCATGGCCGTCTGGTAACCGGCCGCCTGCAACATTTTCGGAAACGTCGGCTGCGAGCCGTCGAAACGGTCGCCGTTCCGGTAGAAGCCGTTGGGGTGGCTGTATTTGCCCGTCAACAGGGCGGCGCGGCTGGGGCCGCAGATGGAATTGGGGACCAGACAGCGCTGGAACAGCATCCCGCCGGCAGCGAGGCGGTCGAGGTGGGGCGTGTTGGCCAGCCGCAGCAGATGGCCATAGGCGCTGATGGCGGCGGTGGCGTGGTCATCGGCGAAGATGAACAGGATGTTCGGTGGAGGCACAGCCGCCCACGCGACGCGCGCAACCACCACGACCAACCCCGCGATCCACCGGCGCATTCCGTGACTTCCCTTGTCGGCGGGCCGGCGCCGAAACGTTTGGACGCCCTCCGTTTTGACACGACCCACTTGGTGAGGGGATCGGTATGCTCTCCCATGAACCTCAGTATCACCGATTCGCTCTTCGCATGGGACCGCCTCGACGATTCCATCGCCCCCAAACCCTCCGCGATTTCTTCCTCCCCG